>CAMBPB010000112.1 GCA_945869465.1 Prosthecobacter debontii | reverse complement strand
TGCGGATCCTTCTTCGCCCATTTTTGAAATGCGGCGGGCAACTGGTGTTTGATCCCGCTCCGCTCGTCCTGCAGGCAATCAATAAATTTCGTTAGGGCGAGTTCGGGATCCAGTTGCACGAGTTGTCCAACGAGCATCTGCTCCAGAGTGCTGCGGGAATTGGCGGGCAGGTCGGTCTTGGCGATTTCATCAAGCGCGCTGAGGATTTCCTCGCGGGTCATTGCTTTCAAGCGCCGGTGGCAACGCATCATCACCCGCGGGTCTCCCATCACGCCTTGCTGCTCCCTGGCGATTTTTTTCCAATCGATCGGCCCTGTGTCCCTGGAGGCTTTGGCAGCCGACGGATCCGCATCCGGGCTGGTGAAGCGCGCGGCGGAGAGCTGCGTTTGCAAGGTGATGATGTCCCGTTGCACCGCGGCTAGAGTCCGGCGCTGGACACCCATCCAGGTTCCCACGAGAACCAGCGCCACGGCGGGCAGAAGCAGGTGGATGGCTTTCCTCACAAACGATAGGCGTGGCGGTTGCGCAGCACGGACTCAAACACGGGTTGCGGGTGGCAGAGCCGATCGATGAGATCCTCCCAGATGTCCCGGCCTTTCAAAATCTCCACTTCGATACGCAGGAAATAAACCGGAACATCAATCGATGTCGGATTGGGGAAACGCACCGCGTCCTTCTCGGTGGTGACGATGAGCTGCATGTCGCGCTCGACGCAGCGTTGCATGAAGACGTCCACCTCCTTGCGCGAGAAGCGGAAGTGGTCGGAAAAACGGCGGCGGATTTCCACGCGGGCGCCGAGTTTCTCCAAGGCCCCTTCAAAGGCTTCGGGCACGGCGATGGCGCTGATGGCTCCCACCCATTTGTCCTGGAGAAAATCCAGCGCCTTGCGCTCGTGGGTGAAGACGTTTTCCAGATGGATCGGCCCGTGTGTGCATTCGATGATTTCCGCGGTGCAGTTGTAGCGCCGGATGCGTTTGACGAGATCTTCGTTAGACCGTCCGTTGCACTTGGTCAGAAGGATATAACTCGCACGGCGCAGGTTTTTCGGCGGCTCGCGCAAGGTGCCTCGCGGCAGCAAGGCCTCAGTGCCGAAGGGCGAGCCGGCATCCACGAGCACAATGTCGATGCCGTGGGCGAGATCGAGATATTGCATGCCGTCATCCAGCAGAAGCGTGTCGGCATTGAGGTTTTCCACGGCGAAGCGGCCGCTCTTCACGCGGTTCTTGTCCACGACCACCGACACGCCCGCCAGATTGCGGGCGAGCATGAACGGCTCGTCGCCGGCGAATTTGGAGTCTAGCAACAGGGCGCTGCCGGTGGAGACGACCTTGGGCATGCGCTCGCCGGGAATGGTCATGCCGTTGGTATCCCTCCAATTTTGGGGCTTGTCGAGTTTCCGGCTTTTGTAACCGCGGGAAAGGATCGCCACATTCCGTCCGCGGTCGCGCAAGGAACGGGCGAGCAATTCCACAACCGGGGTTTTGCCGGTGCCGCCCACGGTGATGTTGCCGATGGCCACGACCTGGGTGCAGAGATAATGCTGGGGTTTCCAGCCGCTGCGGTAGCGCCAGAGGCGGGCCTGGACGAGAATCCGGAAGATGCCCGAGAGCGCCCGCATCAGGAAACGCATCAGGGCCGCGCGAAAGCCTTTCGCGCGACCAAAGATCACATCCGCTCCCCAGCGTTCGATTTCTTCGATCCATTCCTTCATCGTGCGCCCCACGATGCCCCGTGGACGTGGCTCGGATCAAGCGCCAAACCAATATTAAGAAAAAGAACTCTTTTATTCATCTTGCGCTGGCGTTGGCGGGCGGAAAGCGTTATGAAGCGGCATGTTTCGGTATGGAAAACTGGCACGTCAAGCGGTTGCGGCGATGAGCTACCTTGCGGAAAAACATGCTCCGAACGCGGCCTCGGTGTCCTCGGCGGAGGTGGGCCGGGAGCGCAAGATTCCGCTGGCGCTTGCGGCGAAGCTGCTCAGTCAGCTGGCCACCGCCAGGCTGACGCTCGGCACGACGGGGCCGGGCGGCGGCTATCGGCTGGCGCGCGCGCCCGGGAAAATCCAGCTGGCGGAGATCGTCAGCCTGTTCGAGCGCGGGATGGACGAGTTCCCCTGCCCTTTCGGACCGGGTTGGTGCGGATCGGGCGCTCCTTGTCCGCTGCACGATGAGTTCCTGAAACTGGAGCAAAACGGCCGCCTGTTTCTGGAACAGACGACGCTGGAGGTGTTTGCGAAAAAGACCAGCGAGTGCGGCGAAGGTTGATTTCAACGAGACGACACGCCTCGTTGACGGACTGGAACCAGAGGCTCCAGCCAAAGTCGCTTTCGTGAGGAATGGGGAATGGGGTCAGAGTACACGGATTAACACGTTTTCGATTTCCTTCACGATTTTAGTGAGTTTTGTGTCTGCCCTGCCGTCAGTGACGGAACGGCTGACCGATCCGGGATGGCCGTTCCTACCCCTATTTTTCATGTTAGAGCGGCAGGTCGTAACTTCTTCCGCCCACTCCTTCGTACCAGCGGAGGTAGGCGAGATTGACCATCGAATAACCGCCCGGAGTGGGATAGATGCCGGTGAAATACCAATCCCCGCAATCGCCCTTGATCGAGGCGTGGAGGTTCTCGATGGTTTGGAAGATCACCTGGACTTCGCCGTGCCAATCGATTTTCTCTGGATACACCATCCGGCTGATCTCAGCGGCGACCTCCTCGTCGGTGAAGGCATCGTAAACCTTCCGCACGATGTTTCGCCGCTCTCCGACCGGGCGTTTCAATTCATCACGACATTCATCGTAGATCCGGTCTAGCAGCGATTGCCGGCCGGCGCGGCGGTGGAGGGCGATGGCGGCCTGGAAGGCGATGAACTTGCCGAGCTCCGACATGTCGATGCCATAACAATCCGGGTAGCGGATCTGCGGAGCGGTGGAACAAACGACGATTTTCGCGGGTTTGGTGCGCGCGAGGATCTTGAGGATCGACTGTTTGAGGGTGGTGCCCCGGACAATCGAGTCATCGATGGCGACCAGATAGTCGCCGGGTTTCACCACGCCGTAGGTGATGTCATAAACGTGGGAAACCATCTGGTCGCGGCCTTTTTCCTGCGCGATGAAGGTCCGCATCTTGATGTCCTTGTGGGCCACCTTTTCGCCTTGCGGCCAGTTGCGAAGGATCAGATCATCCACCAAGGCGGGGGTGAGATTCCCCTCCTCCACCGCCTTGAGGATCGAGTGGCGGACCTGCTGTCGGCGGAACAGGCGCAGGCCGTCCATCAGCCCGTGATAGGCGGTTTCCGCGGTGTTGGGAATGAATGAAAAGATGGTTTTTTCAAACGCCCCGCCGATTGATTCGACGACCTGGGCAACGAGCGCCGCGCCCATGGCCTTGCGTTCTCGATAGATCTGGGGATCGTTGCCGCGGGAAAAATAGATTTTCTCGAACGAGCAAGGAGTGAAGCGCTGGGGCGGGGCAAACGCCGTGTCGGAGATCGTGCCATCGGATTTGATGGTGATCATCGAGCCGGGATCCACGGCCTTCACGTCGGCGGCGTCGGCTTCGAACACCGTCATGAGCGGCACCCGTTCGGAGGCGAATGCAATCACCTCGTCGGTCACCAGCATGTGGCAGGGGCGGATGCCGTGCGGGTCGCGCATGACGAACATGTCGCCGTTGCCAATCACCCCGCAGATCGCATAACCGCCATCCCAGGCGGCGGCGGACTCGGCGACGAGGCGCGGCACGTCGAGGGCGGCGGAAATGCGCTCCGGCATTTCCTCGCCAGGCACGCCGGAATCGCGCAAGTGGCGGTAAAGATCGGTGTGGGCCTCATCGAGATGGTAGCCGATTTCCTCCAGCACCGTCTGGGTGTCGGTCCCGAAAACCGGATGCTGGCCGCGGTTGATGAGCACATCGTTGAGCTCGGACGCGTTGGTCATGTTGAAATTCCCCATCACCATCAGGGTCCGCGTCGGCCAGTTACTGCGGCGCAGGTAGGGATGACACGAACCCTCGTCGAACTGGCCGGAAGTACCGTAGCGCAGGTGCCCCACCAGGATTTCCCCGCCGAAATCGAAGTGTTTTTTCACGCTAGCCGGATCTTTGTGGTCCATCACGCCCTTGCGGGACATTTTGAAGAAATCCTTGATCTCCTTGCGGAAGATCTCCGCCAACGCGTCTTTTTCGATCCCCCGCCGGCGGTTCACGTAGGGCTGGCCGATCGGCACGTTGAGCTTCACACAACCGATCCCGGTCCCGTCCTGGCCGCGGTTGTGCTGTTTTTCCATCAGGATGAACAGCTTGTTCAAACCCCACAGGCAGGTGCCGTAGCGGTCATAATAATAGGCGAGCGGCTTGCGCAGCCGCACTGCCGCGATCCCGCATTCGTGTTTGAGGAAATCGCTCATGCTGACATTGGATTTTTGGGGCTTACTCGCCGATCACGCGAACCCGGACTCCCACTTCCGGGACCATCCGGCCGATGACGTGGCCTCCCGCACCCGCCCTGAGCGCGGCATCGACATCGGCTTCGGCGACAATCGCCACCCAGCCGATGCCCATGTTGAAGGTGTGAAACCGGTCTTGCGCGTCCACGTGCGACAGCAACTTGTCAATTCCCGGAAGCTCCCAGCGGGGAATTTCCAGATCGGCCCCCATGCCCCGGAACAGCCGTTCCAAGTTCTCCGGCAGGCCGCCGCCGGTGATGTGGGACATCGCCTTGGGCTTGACCCCGGATTTTTTCAAATCGCCCGTCACATCGTGGTAAAGGCGGGTCGGTTTGAGCCAGGCGGACAGCTCGTCGGGACTGACTTCGCCCGGAAACTCGTTGAGGACGCGTCGCACCAACGACCAACCGTTCGCGTGGATGCTGTCGGAAGGGTAACCCACCAGCACATCGCCGACGGCAACGGTGGTCGGATCGATGAGATCGGGTTTTTCCGCACAGCCGATGCAAAATCCGGAGAGTTCGATCACGTCCACCGGCACGATGCCCGGCATTTCCGCGGTTTCGCCGCCGGCGAGGATGCAGTTGCAGGCCTCTAGGTAGTCCGCCATCCCGGAAATCAGGCGGGTGATTTTCTCCTCATGGAGCGCGGCGATGCCGATGTAATCGAGGAACAGCAGCGGATCGCCGCCGGTCGTGAGGATGTCGTTCACGCTCATCGCGACCAGATCCTTGCCCGCCGTTTCAAGCAAATCGTGCTCCAGCAGGAGTTCCAGCTTCGTCCCGACGCCGTCGCAACCGGTCATCATCACCGGTTCCTTGTAGCTGCTCAGGTCGTAACACGCCGCAAACAACCCGAACGCACCCCACAATTTGCGGGTTTGTTGAGTCCTGCGCACGTGAGTGCCGATGTCGCCCACGAGAGCGGCCGCTTTGCGCGTGTCCACCCCTGCTTGTTGATAAGTTAACTTGCCCGCCATATTCCGCTGGGGCGGTTCTACATGCCTCTTTTCCCCCGTCACGAAGAAAAAATTCCCAGCGTTCCAAAAATCAAAGGGGGCAGTCCCGGCGAACAAGCATTGCCGCAAGTTTCGCCAAGTTGATTTTACGGACCGGGTGTTCATTCGCGAGCCGCTCCGCCTCGGCCTCATCGTGGGCGCTCGCCGCTTCTCCCGCCACACTTCCCCGCTTCCGTATCGGGTCCGCGATTCCCGACCGCGCCTCGAGGATTCTGTCCGAAAAACTTCTTTCTCCCAAACACCATCCCCGCCACAACTCCTTGAGCGAGTCTTCCCCTTCTTGAATAATCCGCTCGCGGCACTAGTCTGAGTCTCCGCCATGCTCCACATCCGCAGCCAGAAGCTCAATACCGGAGATCGCATCACACTCGTCGTCCACCCGTTTGGAAATCCTTATCTGTTCAATGTGAAAGTCCAGGGACGTGAGGTCCATCTCAAACGCAAGACTATCCGCCTCAGCGTCGGCATGCGCAAAATCGACCGCAAGACTCTCGAAGCGCTTCCCTATAAAAAAATGAACTCCGACGCCACCCTCTGGCTCAGCGACGACACCGACCGAATCCCGGTCGAGTTCCGCGCCGCCGTCTTCATCGGCGATGTCCGCGCCACGCTCGCCGGCTTTCAAAAATCGTAACCCAGCTACGGGTTTTCTATCCACACCTCATGAGCCACCGGATCCTTCTTCTAATCATCTCCGCGCTGTTGCCGGCGGGGGCCTTCGAACTGCCCCCGGCATCCACTCAATGCCTCGTCGGGATCGCTGAAACCTGGGATAGTTCGTCGGCGACACTGCGGTTCTATCAGAGAACCAACGGCCGCTGGGTGCCGGACGGTGCGGCCTGGCGGTCCCGCCTTGGAAAAAGCGGCTTGATCTGGGGTTCCGGCATCCATCCCCCGCCACCCGCGGCCCTCACCAAGAAGGAGTCCGACATGCGCTCACCCGCCGGCGTTTTCATCATCGGCGGCGCATGGGGATACGAACCCGCCATCCGCAAGCATCCGAAACTTTTCTATCGGCAGGTCACTTCGCGCGACCTCTGGATCGAAGATCCGGCCTCACCGCAATACAACCGGAATGTCATCCTCGATCATGACCCGGCGACCCCATGGGAGAAAAAACAGCAGATGAAACAGAACGATGCGGCGCACGCTTTGAAACTTTTCATCGCCCATAACGCGCCGCCCAAGACGCTACCGAACGCCGGTTCATCGATTTTTTTCCACATCTGGCGCGGCGATGGTTCCCGGGCGACGGCCGGTTGCACCACCATGGAGGAGGCAAAACTCCGTTCGCTGATTTCCAGGATCGATCCAACACGCAGCCCGCTCTATATATTGCTGCCCAAGGCCGAATACGAAAAATACCGCGCACCCTGGAAGTTGCCGTAGATTTCTTCAATTGTAGTCCAGGACTTCAGTCCATGCCAGGGACACCTGGAGAGCGCAGGTGCCGAGAAAGGCCTCGCCGCAAAACCAGTAGAGTTTCCGGACGCCGTTCCCGTCTTCCAGGCGATCGCGGGGTCATTGCCGGCAAATCGATATGCGACGCCTAGATCCGGGCCGCCACGAAGTATGTCGAGCACCAGATAACGGGCTTGCGGTGATCACAGAGGAGCCGATGTCCGCGCCGGAATCCCCTCGGCCGGCATAAGTGCGGCGCTTCATGCGGCGGCGGGCCCAGCGGGATCAGGGTGATTCCTGCGGCAAGTCGATCACCGCTTCATGGGGTGAGACAAGGCAAGTGATGGCATTGCGCACGCTGCGCCCGCCATCGCGCTCGCAAGCTTCCGTTAGGACCGACATCCGGAACGAGGCGTCCTTCAAGGTATCGAGCGGCAGCTCGAACGTGGCGATGCCCTTTTCATCCGACTTGGTTTCGCCGAAATCCGGAGTCGCCATTTTTCATTCTCCCCTTGAAACCCGCCGCCTCCCGCAAGACACTGCGCACGTCCATGGCTACCGCAACCACACCCAGCCCCACGCTACCCGATCCGTCCGGCCACTTCGGCCAGTTCGGCGGAATGTTCGTCCCGGAAACCCTGATGGCTCCGTTACAGGAACTCGCCGCTACCTACGAAGCCGCGAAAAACGACCCGGCTTTCCATGCCGAACTCGACGGCCTGCTCCGCGATTACGTCGGCCGCCCAACGCCGCTCTACTTCGCGCAACGCTGGACCGAAAGACTCGGCGGCGCAAAAATTTATCTCAAACGCGAGGACCTGCTTCACACCGGCGCCCATAAAATCAACAACGCCCTCGGCCAGATCCTGCTGGCCAAGCGCCTTGGCAAAAAACGCATCATCGCGGAAACCGGAGCCGGCCAGCATGGCGTCGCCACCGCCACCGTCTGCGCGCGCTTCGGCATGGAGTGCGTCGTTTATATGGGCAAGGTGGACATGGAACGCCAGGCGCTCAACGTCGCCAGAATGCGCCTGATGGGCACCGAAGTCCGAGCCGTCACCGCCGGTCAGGCCACCCTTAAGGAAGCGGTGAACGAAGCCATGCGGGACTGGGTGGCCAGCGTCGGCCACACCCACTACATTCTCGGTTCCGCGCTCGGCTCGCATCCGTTCCCGATGATTGTGCGGGATTTCCACCGCGTCATCGGTGTCGAAGCGCGCCGCCAGATTCTGGAAAAGGAAGGCCGCCTGCCGGATTTGTTAGTCGCGTGTGTGGGTGGCGGCTCAAACGCCCTCGGCTTGTTCCATCCGTTTCTCAACGACGAAAACGTCCGCATGGTCGGCGTCGAGGCCGGCGGTGACGGCATCATCCCGGAACGCCATGCCGCCCGTTTCCAAGGTGGAAAACTCGGCGTGCTGCAAGGCACCAAAACCTGGCTGCTCGCCAACGACGACGGCCAGATCGAGCTCACCCACTCGGTTTCCGCCGGTCTGGACTATGCGGCCGTCGGTCCCGAGCACGCCTATCTGCAGGACATCGGCCGCGTGGAATACACCTACGCCACCGATGCCGAGGCGCTTGCCGCCTTCAAGGAACTCGCTTACTGCGAGGGCATCATCCCGGCGCTGGAGAGCGCCCATGCCATGGCGTATGTTTCGAAGATCGCCGGCAGCCTGCCGGAAACCACCCTGATCATCGCCAATCTATCAGGCCGCGGCGACAAGGATGTGGAGCAGGCCTCGAAATATCTGCTAGACCCGCAAGGCTGATTGCTTCAGCGGCGTCTGCGGCGGAACGACAAGGTCGCGAAGGCCAAGCCCGCCAGCAGCGAAGTGGAAGTTTCGGGAATCATTACCGCGTTGTAGCCGAGATCCCGGAAGCTGCCACGCGTGACATTGCTAATGAAATACGGTTGGTCGGTATTGAGCCAACCGGTCATCAGTTCATAACGCATGTCGGCCCCGGAGATGGATGAGAAAAATCCGGTGGCGCCGCTGCCATCCTCCTCGTTCCAGTGGCCGTTGGCAGTGCCGCCTCCCCCGCCCAGTTCCACGGGAACAAAAGTCGCGGACGGCTGATTGAATTCCGTCTGATAGGCGGCCAGTCCATTGGCTCCGAAATATTGGCCGGAACCATTGACGTAGAGGCCGTTACCGGTCCACAAGGTGCCAAGGCCGAGAACGTGTCCCATTTCATGTAGAATTACCGTAACCAGATTGGCACCCAGCCCACCGACATCGGCCTCGTCAAATTCCATCTCGCCATGGGTGGCAAGCAGATAGCCCGAATCATCAGAACCGCCATACGTGGGACCTGCGGAGCCGAGGATTCCCCCCGCGCCATCGATGGCGGTGATCGAAGCGTCGATGGTGATTCCACTGATTACAGCCATCCCCTGGTTGCCATCGATATAGGACGGAATGATCTGCTCCCAAATCGTCTCCGCGCTCTGGAACATGGAGAGATAGATGGGATTTCCAGTGTAGTTGAGCGTGATGTCGAAGCTGTTCGCCGCAAATGCGGACGGTGCCAAGAATCCAAACGCCATGATCAACTGCGATTTCATGGCGACAGGATCGGACTTTCGGCCATGGTCCGACAAGATAAATCCTGAAATCCAACCATTCCTGGCCACCGGATCGTTGCCAGGCGGCGGGCTCCCGTTTCGTGGCGGCGGTTTGCAACCGCCCGGGCTCGATTTCGATGATGAAAATAGTAGTCCACGCCTACTTTTCAGACCGCCACCTGCTTGTCCACATCCTCGCGCAGGTTGGCGATGATAAAATCCTGGCGGTCCGGAGTGTTCTTGCCCATGTAG
>CAMBPB010000111.1 GCA_945869465.1 Prosthecobacter debontii | reverse complement strand
CACCGTTGTGCTCGAAGGCTCCAGCTACCGCATGAAAGACCGCCCCGAAAGCTAAAACCTAGCCCCGGCCTGAAACCTCAAAAACCCATGCCCTAACATCCGATTTTTAAGCCGCCCAAATCATCCGAAATTCACGCCGCCGCCCACAGCGCTGCCCATGTTTTCCGAACGGGAGTTGAAACGAACGGCAACAGCGGAAATCTTCCGGCCTTTCGCGGTGGGCGCTGAGCCTAGCAGGTCTCGCCTTTCTGGTCAGCTTTTTGTGCTGGCACGGGCTGCGGAAGCCCTTACCCTGCGCATCATGAGCTGGGTCTTGTTCTTCGATGGCAACTGCGCGTTTTGCTCGGATTCCGTGCGCCGGGTCGTCCGCCTGGACCAACAGGGAAGGGTTTCCTTCGCCCCATTGCAGGGTGAACTGGCGGCGAAGATGGGGTTTTCCCACCACGCGGCGGAACAGGGCGGGACAATGGTGCTGCTGCGAGAGTCGGACGGGAAGGTGTTCACCCACAGCGACGGCTGGATCGAGCTGGCCAGCGCGCTGGGCGGGTGGTGGCGGTTTCTCACAATCACCCGCTTCATTCCCAAACCCTTGCGGGACATGGTCTATCGCTGCGTGGCCCGGAATCGCTATCATTTCATGGGCCGGGCGGACACCTGCTCGCTGCCGGACCCGGAAGTGCTGAAACGGCTGCGGCCATAAGCTTCGGAAACCCTGATTTTCCGGCTACGAAAACAATCTTGCTCCCGGGGGCGAGTCGGGGGATGCTGTGCGCGCAGCGAACAGGCATGGCAAGCAAGGACAACAAAAAGCGCGGCGAAGTCGCGGAGCCATCGCGATGGACCAATGAAATCACGGGAATCCTATGGATCACCGCGGGGCTGCTGCTGTTGCTCTCGTTGGTGAAATACAGTCCGGCGGATCTTCCCAAGTGGGGCGTGTTGGAGGCCTTTGCGGACAAATCCGGGGTATTGGGGGAAAACCTGATCGGTCCGGTGGGCGGGATTCTCGGGTTTCTGCAAGTGCTGCTGTTCGGCGCTGCGGGTTACCTGATTCCGGTGGGTTTCATTTGGTTCGGCATCGTGAAACTGGCCTTCGACGGGCGGATCTGGCCTCGCGCGGTCGTGGGTTTCAGCATTTTGCTGCTGGCTGGCGCCGCCTGGCTACATGCGGCGGACTACTTTTTCCGGGAGTGGGCGCAAAACTGCAATCTCGCCGGCCGACCGGGTGGGGTGATCGGCAAAGGGCTGGGCGGATACGTGTTTGCGAGCCTGATCGGCCGCGCCGGAACCATGTTGCTGACCGGGGCCGCCTATCTGGTGGCGGTGATCCTGCTGACCGGCCACCAACCGGTGCGTTTCACCAAGGCTTGCTGGCAGCTCGCACGGATGAAATTCGGGGATTGGCGGCAACGCCGCAGCGAGAGTGGGAAAACCGCCGCCCGCGAGGCGGAAATGCTGGCCCAACGCGAACGCCAGCGCGAACAACGGCGCAAGGAACGGGAAAACTCGAAAGCCTCGTCTGCAAAAGATGAGGCGGATTCCGATTCCCAAACGATGCTTCCGCTGCGCGAGACCCCGCCGCCGCAGATCATCGACGCCTCCCAGCGCCGCGCCAGCGAACCGATGGAACCGGGCACCAAACCCTTCGAGCGGAAAAAACCCGGCCACCAGTTTCTATCGGTCAGCGGATTCGAGAACTACGAACTGCCCGGCTTCGACCTGCTGGACGCCGTCGAGGACGAGGAGGCGCCGGAAGCCAACCGCGACGAACTTCTCTCCAACCAGCGCGTCATCATCGAGACGCTCAAGGCCTTCGGCATCGACGTCACTCCGGGCGACATCACCCGCGGTCCCACCATCACGCGCTACGAAATCTATCCGTCCACCGGGTTGCGCGTTTCACGCATCTCCCAGTTAGAGGCGGACATCGCCCGCGCCACCTGTGCCGAGCGCATCAACATCCTCGCCCCGATTCCCGGCAAGGACACCGTGGGCATCGAGATCGCCAACTCTCAGAAAGTCGCCGTCCCGCTCCACGAGCTGCTGCACGATCCCGAGTTCCGCTCCGCCAAGAAGAAAATCCCGCTCGCCCTTGGCAAGGACGTCTATGGCAAGACCGTTATTGGCGACCTCGCCGCCATGCCGCACTGCCTCGTTGCCGGCGCCACCGGTTCCGGCAAGTCCGTTTGCATCAACTCGATCATCGCATCCATGCTCTTCAAGTTCGGCCCGGATGAACTCCGCTTCATCATGGTCGATCCGAAAGTGGTGGAAATGCAGATGTATAACCGCCTGCCGCACCTCGTGGTGCCGGTGGTCACCGATCCGAAGAAAACCGTGGCCGCCCTCAAGTGGGTGGTCAACGAGATGGAGAAACGCTACCGGATCTTCGCCAAGGAAGGCGTCCGGAATTTTGATAGTTTCAATTCCCGGCCCAAGAAGGAAATACCAAAACCCGAGCCGATCCCTGAAGAAGACCTTGCCGAAGAACTCTTGGAATCTCCAGAAACCGAGGGTGCGACGGAACCGATCGCCGCATTGGATCCCAATCTTCCCGCCAGTCACCAGGCTCCGCCGTGGGCGCTCGACGATGTCGGAGACGAGCAAATCGAATCCATCGCCGCCGCACTCGAATCGGGCGAACTCGGCGCGGAGGCCGATGAAGACGACGACGATTTCGAAATCCAGGAAGATCGCGTTCCCGACCGTTTCCCCTATATCGTCGTGTTGATCGACGAGCTTGCCGACCTGATGCAGACCGCGCCTGCGGATGTCGAAATGTGCATCGCGCGCATCGCCCAGAAAGCCCGCGCCGCGGGCATCCACCTCATCATCGCCACCCAGACGCCACGCGCCGATGTGGTCACCGGCATCATCAAGGCGAACATTCCCTGCCGCATCGCCTTCCAGGTTTCCTCCGCCCTCGATTCCCGCGTCATCCTCGATACCAAGGGCGCGGACAAACTCGTCGGCAAGGGCGACATGCTCTACCTGCCGCCCGGCTCGGCGAAACTGGAACGCGCGCAAGGAGCCTTCGTCACCGATGCCGAAATCGAACGCATCATCGACCATTGCGCCGCCCAGGGAAAACCCCGGTTCGAGACCGACATCCATGCCTCGCTCAGTGGCAGCGATGAAGGCGAGGACGAGGACGTATCCGAGGCCGACGAGGAGCTCATCATGAAGTGCATCGAGGTCGTTCGCCAGGAGCGCAAGGCCAGCACCTCCTTGTTGCAGCGCCGTTTGCGCCTTGGCTACACCCGCGCCGCGCGGATGGTCGATATCCTCGAACAACGCGGCATCGTCGGTCCCGGCGATGGGGCGAAAGCGCGGGAAGTGTTCCTCAAGTGAGGGGTTTGCAGGTTTCGGCGGGAAATTTCACCACCCGCGATTTTCCGGTTGTCAAAGCCCGCTCCGCCGCTCTTACTTCCGCCCCGCCCGCAAGGGCGTCCCTCATGTGAGGCCCGATAGCTCAGTTGGTAGAGCAGCGGATTGAAAATTCGCGTGTCGCTGGTTCGAATCCGGCTCGGGCCACCTTACTCCCACAAGGGTTTGAGGCGGTTTTCTCACTCCCAATCGCAAAGCGAGTCGAGCCAGGCGGCGGAGCCGTCGCGGAGCCAGCCGTCGAGTTGGGAGGGGTCCTTGAGTTGCTGACCGCGCAGGCGTGGGACGGCGAGGTAGCGGGTTTCGAGGGAAGGCAGGTGGCTCATGTCCACCCAAAGTTTTTCGAACTGGCAGACGGGAAACACGTCCTCCTGGCCGTGGCCCCAGCGTTTCTTCACGTCCTTGAGCGTGATATAGGTGGGCATTTTCGCGGCAAGGGCGCGGATGGCGGCGGCGACTTTTTCGGTGTTGGCGAGGTCGGCGCGGGTGAGTTTGAAGGCGGTGAGCAGGGTGTTGATGTCGATCCAGCAGGTGTTGCTGTTATAATATGTCAGGTTGAACTCGTCCTCTTCTCGCGGCATGGCGAGGCCCTCAATGAGTTGTGGGTGGCCGTTGACTCGTGCGAGGCCGCCGCCGCGGTCCTCAAGGCGGCGGGTGATGACTTCAAAGGTGAGGCCGGCGCCGGTGGACAGGTGGTGGCCCAGCAGCGCCGGATCGACGTTCATGCCGACGGTATCGATGTTGTGAAGGACAAGGGTTTTGAGCTGCGGACGTCCGGCTAACAGGCTGGCGAGGGTGCCGTTGCGCAGCAGGTTGGGGATCTCATACCAATGGCCGACCGGGTGGAGGCATTGTTGCGGAAGATTGTCGGTGTAATCGGATGTCTCGCCACTGGATTCCGCCCACTGGATGAGGGCGGTGCGCAGGCTGTCGCGGACTTTCTGTTGTTGGACGTCGAGTGTCTGTTGTTGCATCTCCTCCCAGGCGAAGCGCAGGTCGCGCACGGTGGGAATGGTGCGCAGGCCGATGGATTTTCCTTCGGATAGAACAAGCGGTCCCTCGTAGCCGAAGTTGCCATGTTGATCGAGGAAACGGCGGGTGGGCTCATGCGAGAAATAGCTGGTGGTGAAAATGTGAGGCAGCGGGGTGCCGCAGAGGCGGTTGGTTTTCCGGCTCTTTGCGAGGTGGGTTTCCACGAACGAGCGGTGGCGACCGCCGAGTTTGCAAAAGGGATGCAGGGCTTTCACGACGCCCGCGCCCTGGGTCCAGCGCGATCCGGCGCCGGCGGCGAGAGTGACCACGGCGCACTCGCCATTCGCCAGCGCGGCGAGGCCGAGATCGCGGTGAATTGGTGTCAGCGAGACCGCGTCGGTTAGGTCGGACTGGCGGACGTCCTCGATGACCGTGTCAGCCGGAAGCCGGTTCTGCGCGAGGCCGATGCGCCCGGCCTTGAGGTCCTCCCGGATCTGTTCGTGCATGACTCGATCGAAGCCGTATTTGGCGAGCAAGCCATCGAGCGTGCCGCGGCTGCCAGCGGCGTCCTCGCCGTGGGGGAAAATCGCATCGAAGAGTGTCTGGACCATGCCCTGCAGTTCCGGACGGGTGCGGCAGGCACCGGCAAATTGATCGAGCTCGGCGAGACGCGGCGTGCCGAGTTCAGCGCGGTCCATGCGCAGCAGGGTGGGGACGATGAAGCGGTAATAGCCGGATGGCATCAAAGCGTCCCCGCCGGCTAACAAATCTGCCCGGGTTCCGAGTTCGTTGATAGCGAAATCATAAACGACCGGCTCCATGGCGAAAGGCAGGGCGGAAGCGAGCGCGCGCTTGGTTTCGGACATGAGTTGCTGGAGGAATCGTTGGCCGTCGGCCTTGCGCTGCGGCGCGAAGATGAATCCCATGCCGCCGCCGGACATGCCGCCTAACATCCAGAAACCCCAGAAGTCCGCGCCGAACTCCGCGCGGGTTTTTTCGATCAGGGTATCGGTATAGAGATTATCCGCCCAGGGAATGATGGTTTGGATAGGGCCTTGGAAATTTCCGGAAGTGGCGGCGCCGATGGCAGGGATGTCACCGCGTTTCAGCGCATCGAGGATGCGCTCCAGCACGCCGTGGGTTAGCTGGCGGGCGCTCCATTCCGGCTCGCTGCGGAGCAGGTATTTTCCCGTTACCATTTCAAGAATCGGGCCGACGTTTTGCGCCATGCCGCCATGGACGAGCACCAACGAATCCTGAAGCTTTTTCCGGGCATCCGCGGGAACGTCGGTGGCATCGAGGATCCGGTGGGTCGGCATCAAGCGTCCGCGGCTGATGCCGAACTCGGGGTCGCCTTCGGTGGCGATCGCGCCGCAGATGAGTTTCATGCCCGGCCAGACGCCGCCGGAGTCCTGCCATCCGCCGCCGGAGCCGCCGAGCCACTCGCCTAACAACGCACGGGCCAGCACCAGGCGGCGTTCGTTTTCCTGCAGCGCGCCGGTGAGCGAGCGGGCCTGGCCGGTGGCGCGCATACAGACGCTGATCAACGCCGCCAGCAGGTTGGTGGAAACCGCCAGGCGTGAACCTTTCGGGATGTTGTTGACATTGCTCACAAGCTCCAGGCCGTGGCCGGGGCCGGCGATGCGTTCCAACAGATGCGCCAGACTTTGGCCGGAGCCTTCGATGCCGGGCGGAACGATGCCGCTGGCGATGACGGCAGCCTTGAGCAGGCCAAGGTAGTCTTTTGCGAAGTCGAACACCTCGCTGAGGCTGGAAATTTCCGCGGTGCACCCGAGATCGACGCTGGTGAGGCGCAGCACCGGTTGCCCAATCACGCGCAGGCTGGCCTCCACCGGCGGGGCGGGTTCCTTGTCGCGGCCGTGGACGGCGAGATCGACCGAGATATTGAGCACTTTCGCGCCCTCGGGGTAGTCCATGCCGAGGAAGAAAATATCGCTCCAGCCGCAGTGGGTGAGGTCCATGCGGACGGGAGTGCGCTCGCGCAGGATTGGATAGAGCCCGGTGGCGGGATCCGGGAGCGAGAGTTCCCTGCGGATGCGCAACGGTTGGTCGGCCGGGTGTCCCATTCGGAACATCCATTGGTTGCCGCTCACGCTGCGCACGCTGCGGCGGACTTGGTCGGCGAGGGTTTGGAACGCGAGTTTCTGATAGGCTGCTGCCAGCGCGCTGGAGATCGCGTCGCCGGGGCCGGAGTCGCGCTGGGTTTTGAGAAACACTTCGATGGCTTCCTCAAAGCGGCGTTCCAACAGATTTTCGCAACCCTTGAAGGGGATGGCGCCGGGTTTCACTCCTGCGAGCAGCGCGGGCAGGTGGAAACGGTGGATGGCGTGGAGGAACAGCAGCGCCCGGACCCGTTGATAGAGATTGTCGCTTTGGCGGCGGAACGCGTCAAGGCTGCCGGCTTCGGCGAGCAGTTCGGTGAGGTCCATCCCCCCGCAGGCGGAGTCAAGCGACTGGTTGCGGACGGATTCGTCCGGCGAGGTGATGAGGTCGGTGAGGATCACGCTGGGGAGCGTGGAGCAAGGCAGGACGGCTGGCAATCCTTGGAGTTGGGGCTGGCGGGCGGCCGTTCGGTGAGCGAGGCAATGGAGGTGGCCTTCCGCGTGCGCTGCCTTTGCCGGATCAAGACGCAGGTTTTTCAGCAGCGTTTGAATCGGACCTCATATTCACGGTGCAGCTTCTGATGAAGAGCTTCGAGTTCCGGAAGATACGGCGGAGCATCCGCGCAGCCGGCGGAGCAGGGCATCGAGCGAGACGCTGACCATGGCGGAGGCCTTGTCGCTCATGGCGTAGGGGAGGATGAGCCTGCGGCCATGGAGCAGCGAGCCGCAACTGTAGACCACGTTTGGCACGTAGCCTTCGCGTTCGTTGCCTTCCGGGGCGATCAGCGGCTGGCGCAATCTGCCAATGACGCGGGTGGGATCGTCAATGTCCAACAAGGCGGCGCCGATGCAGTATTTACGCATGGGACCGACGCCGTGGGTGATGAGCAGCCAGCCGGCCTCGGTTTCGATGGGCGAACCGCAATTGCCGATCTTCACCGATTCCCACATCTCGGCGGGACGCATCAGCAACTCCGGATCATTCCAGTGGTGTGGGTTCTCCGAACGCATGAGGAACAGGTTCTCGTCATCCTGGCGCGAGATCATCAGGTAGTTGCCGTGGACCTTGCGCGGGAAGAGGGCCATGCCCTTGTTCTGCACCGCGCTGCCATTGAGAGTGAGGATGCGGAAATTAACAAAATCATGGGTTTCTATCAACTGTGGCAGGATCGAGCGGCCGTTGTATGCGGTGTAGGTGGCATAATACATCACCGAACCGTCGTCTTCGGTGAAGCGCACGAAGCGCGCGTCCTCGATCCCGTTGCTTTCGTTGGCGGAGACCGGGAAGATGATGCGCTCGCTCAGCGACAGATTCGGCGGGAAGCGCACTTCGTAGTTCGAATCCGCCAGCCACTGGATGCGATCGAACGTGCGCGTCAGCTCAAGAGTGTTAGGCTGGATTTTCTCGTGCACGCCGGCGATGGATTTGCGCAGCTCGCTGAGGGTGAACCATTCATTGAGAGGCGACATCACCTGGGAAGAGTATTCGCTCTCCGCACACATCTCGTGGAGTTTGGTGAGGAAACTTTTCTTGAGATACCTCGGGTTGGGCAGGATATCGGGGGCCGTGACGAAGCGGGAGACCGGATCGAGGGTGATGAAGCCATCCCCGGCGATCCGGCCTGAGCGGAATTCGATCGACGAGATATGCCCTTCCCCGGTGGCGCGGAGGCTCATCACGAAACGAAGGGTTCCGCCAGGCAGACCTGTTTGGTCGGGGTGGGGGACGATCGATGGATTGAACAGGGCGGCGGATTCCAGGGCGTATTCGCCGGAAAACAGCGCGCCGATGAGCAACTGGCGGTCATGCGAGAGGGGCCGCTCGGTGAAGATGTGCGGCAGGACTTTCTGATAGTGATGGAGCAGGAGGCTATCGATATCGAAATGGCGGGTATCAAATTCCGCCCGCAGCGTGACGAGTTCGCAGGTGGCCTCGTTTTCGGTGAGGGCGAGGGCTCGGCCGATGATGGTGGTGACGCGGTGGATTTCCGAAGGGATGAACGGGCGGATGATCACGCGCGAACTTTCGGGCACGAGCGAGAGGTCGTGACGGCACAAGATGAGCGGGTTCATGAGGGGGATTGAATGGGGTGGGTGATGGAACTCTCGGCGGCGGTCATTTCCGCTAGAGCCAGTTGGAAGGCGAGGGTGGATTCGGCGCCTTGGTTTTCGTTCGCGCGGTTGTGGTGCAGGCCGTCCCGGCAGCCGCCCGAGCTGGGGTCGTGCAATGGGATTCCAAGATCGTTGCGCCCGAGAAACCACTCGAAGGCCCGCCTGGCCTCGCGCCACCAGAATTCGTCGCCCACGGTGTGGAAGGCCGCCAAACACGCGGCCACCATGGCTTGGGCTTCGATCGGTTGCTGATCGAAATCGGCGCGCTCGCCGTTTTTTTCGTGAAACCCGTTGCTGCCGATCGGGCGGTAGTGACCGGTCGGGGATTTCTGTTGGCTGGCGAGCCAACGCAGACTTTGGAGACCCACCTCAAGCGCCTGCGGGTGAGGGATCCAATGACCGCTTAGGATGAGTGCCTGGCTCAGGCGGGCATTGTCGTAGGTGACCCGGGTTTCAAACCACAACCAATCGGCATCGGAACATTCGTGCCACAGTGCTAACAACCTTTTTACCAGCAGGTCGCGGATCCGCCGGGTTTCCGGATGGTCGGAATGGGTACGCTCGTAGTCGTGGACGCCCAGAAGGGCGAAGGCCCAGGCGCGTGGCGAGGTGAATGAAGTCACTGCCGGCAGCGCCTGTTCGAATAGATGCGCGGCCAACCGGCGGTGACCTTCATTGTGGGAGCGGGAAGATCCGGACCCGGCCGCCCACAGCGCCCTGCCGTGGCTGTCCTCACTACCGACACCATCGTGCCAGCGGTGGTCATGATTCATGAAGTTGCGAAAGCGACCGGTGGATTCCTGATATGCCGCGGCTAGAAACGCGAGGTAGCGGGTGGCGAGCAGGTCGAGGTTTTCCTTCGGCGGAGCGATGGCCGAGTCCTCTAGCAGATTGCAGAGGATGAAGGCGCGGGCGTTGTCGTCCGTGCAGTAGCCTTCCCGCAGGCTTGGCACATTGTAAAGGGCGTGTTGGAAGATGCCGGTGCCGTCGGTCATGCGCGCCACATGGTCGAGGCGCGTGGCCGGAAGTTTTCCGGCCTTGGTGGCATGAGCCCACTTGGAAATGGCTCGCTCCGGCGCAGTCCGGCGGTCGGTTTTGGCCCGGTCGAACGAATCCAGATACTGCAGCGCCACCGCCGGCCAGATCGATGCGCGGCTGGCTTCATACGCCCGGCAGCGGAGGCTCTCCATGTGCGCGGGATCGGACAACAGATTGCAAACCGCTGCGGAAATGGCCGGTGGATCGCGGAATGGGACCAACACGCCGCGGCCATCGGCAAGCAGTTCGCCGGCGTGCCAATAAGGAGTGGAAACCACCACCTTGCCCGCGCCAAAGACCTGCGCCAAGGTGCCCGAGGTGATTTGCGCCTCGTTGAGATAGGGAGTCAGATA
>CAMBPB010000110.1 GCA_945869465.1 Prosthecobacter debontii | reverse complement strand
CGTCTGAAAAGTGGGTGAGGTCGCGGCGCTGGCTGCCATCTCCTAGGATGGTGACGGGTTGGTCCCGCTCGATTGCCCGCTGGAAGGATTCGATGGCCAGATCGGGACGTTGGCCGGGGCCCCAGACGGAGAAGAACCGCAGGGCGCGGACATTGAGGCCGTGGAGGCGCGAGTAGAGTCGGCACCAGTGTTCGCCGTGGAGCTTGGTCAGCGCGTAGGGACTGCACGGGTCGGTCGGGCCGTCCTCGGAAAAGGGAAGCGGCGAATCCGGCCCATAGACGCTGGAGGACGAGGCGAAGACGAAGGTCGGGACATTCATGCGGCGGCAGAAGTCCAGCAGGCGGAGGGTGCCGACGACATTGGTCATCTCGTAATCCAGCTTGCGGTCGATGGATGGGCGGACGCCGGCCAGCGCGGCCAGATGGACCACGGCGTCGAAGCAGAGGTTCGGGAACATGCCTTGGCGGATGGGGGCTTTCAATGATCCAGATGAACAGGGCCTTTTCGCTGGTTATTTGACTCCGAAGCGGAAGAATTTCTTGCCGCCGGCGTCGATGCTGATGCGGTAGGCGTAGAACATGGCGTCGTTGGTGATGCTGGCGTTCAGACGGCCGTCGCCATAGCTGACGAGTGATCCGGTGGCGTCGACCATCTGGACATTGGAGCACTGGAAGTCGTTGTCGTTTGCGAGAAACAGGAAGAAGTCGTTGGCCTGCGGAGTGGATAGATCCGGCACGAGCGCCATGCCTTCCATTTTCTCGTTGAGGGTGTTCGCATTCGACGGGTTGGTAGTGGCGTTCAGGCCGAACTTCGCGAGGTCGGTCGGTTCGAGCATGTTGATGATTTCCGCAGCGGCAGCGGCGGTCACGCCAGGGGCGAGGACTCCGGAGGGACTTAGCTTGGCAGCCTCGATGTCGTAGGTGCCGAGGATGTTGGTGGCAGAGGCGAAATCCACAAGCTGCACGGATTTGAACACGATCGGATCGACGGTGCCCTTGCCCATGCCGTTGCCGTCGCGCGGCAGCATGAGGAAGGAACTGTTTCCTATGGCGACGATTTCCGATTGGGCGGCGGTGCCGTCGAGACCGGAGTTGTTTCCGTTGAGGTCGATTTGCGGCAGCTTCACGACATACTCGCCGATGATTACGGGTGCCTCACGGTTAGGACCAGCGACGTCGTAGACGAACAAGCGGGTGTGGTTGCGGGTCTGCTGCTGGGAACCGTTGGTATCCTGGACCAGCGCGCTTTGCATGACGGCGAAGAGGCGGGTGCCGTCCGGGGTCACCGACATGCCTTCGAGTCCCTGGTTCTGGCGGCGACCGTTAACCGGGGTGGTCGTGGACTTGAAGTTCAGCGTGCCGACCGGACTGTGCGGGCGGGCCGCTTCCGGAAGCTGGGTGATGCCGGTGATCTGCTTGGCGGCATTGAAGCGGGCGATATAGGTGCCGTATTCATCCGAGACGAAGCCGGAGCCGTCGCTGAAGAGATGCACGGCCTCCGCATCGAAGCTGAGCAGGCTTTCCTGCGTGCCGCCAGGGCCGTTTGCTGCGGTGACGATGCCGACGGACTGGCCGAAGAGTGTGCCGGTGGCGGTGACGTCGAGACCGCTGGTGAACTTGGTGGTCGCGCCGTCCTGATAGGTGAACTTGGTGGAACTCTCATAAGTCGGGACGATCTGCCCCTGTGCCACCGGACCCACGCCGTAATAAGGGGTGAAGTCGAAGGTCACCCGGTGGAGGCGGGCGGCATAGTTCGAGAAGATCGCGCCGGAGTTGTAACCACGGTCCGGGAGCACATTAAAAGTGCCCTTGAGCTGACCGGCATCCAGTCGCCAATCGGTGATAAAAAGACCGGAGGCTGCTCCTTGGGTTTCACCGAATCTATCAACATTTTCCCCGCTGAGTCGACCGACGCCGACGAGTCCTTCGTTCACGACACGGACGCCGCCGAGCGAGGCACCGACCGGGGCCGAGGTGTTCGGTGTGAGATAGGTGGCCGAGGTGCCGGGAGCGGACGCGCCGGTGCCTGGCAGAGCGTAGGTGAAGGTGGTTTCATCGCCCGTCACGACCGCTGAGGCCACGGTGTAATCGAGGCCGAGGAGCGCCGGAGTCCAAGTATTCAGATCGCTGGAGATCATGAGCTCCCCGGTGGTGGAACCGGTGTTGGTGAGGCGCGTGAAACCAAGTTCCAGAGCACCGGCGTTAGGGACGAGCTGCGGCATGTTGCCAAAGTCGCCGCCGTGGTTCGGGTTCTGGTTGAAGAAGAACTCGACGCCGTCGGTGACGCCGTCCCTGTCGGAGTCCGTGCCGGGTCCGAAAGAGGCGTAGCCCTTGCCTGCGAGCCAGAGTGAGAAATCCAGCGGCCCGCTGCTGACAACCGTGCCGGGCGAGCCGACTTCGTTGGGATCGTTGGCGGCGATGAAGGCAGCGTTGACGCCGGGGACGCTCTTCAAGGTGACGGCTCCCACGTTGACGGCAGCCGTATTGTCGAAGCTGGCGAATGGAGCGCTCGATGGGGCGATGCCGAAGGACACGTTCACGCGGCGCACCGGAGTCGGGCTGGTGGTGTCGTAGAGGTTCACCGCGTCACCACCGGTGCTGAGGCCGATGCCAAGGCCCGAGTAGCTACCGATCTGGAGACCGGCCGGTGGATTTGCGCCGAACCAAGTGGACTTGAACAAGGCGGACTTGCCGGGCAGGTCCGTGGTTTCCATGAAGATCACCGACTCGCCGGGAGCGATGCTGGTGATGCCGTTTAGGGCGAGGGCAGCGGCGGGCGATTCCGAGCTATCATCCACTTTCCAACCGGCGATGTTCACTGCCCTCGCACCGCTGTTAGTCACCTCGAACCAGTCGGCGGCTACCGGACTGTTGCCACTGCTCCATGGAGCCACTTCGGTGACACGCAGGACGCCGGGAGCGGAGTAAGCGGGGGAGCCGATTTCGACGGAGGAGTTCGCCGCGACGAAGGCTCCGTTCACGCCCGCCACGCTTAACAGCGAGATGGCGGAGTTGTTCAGCGCGACCGTGTTGTCGAAAGTCTGATAGGGAGATGTCGCGTCCGCAGGGCCGAAGGACACGCTGGCCTGGAGCGTGCCACCGGCGTTGAAGAGGTTCACTCCATCGCCGCCGGTGCCCAGTCCGATAGCGGAACCGGAGTAATAGCCCACTTGCAAACCGGAGGGCGGGCTGGCTCCGAACCAGTTGGATTTGAAAGCATCCGTGGTAGCCAGAGTGCCTTCGACGAAGATCACCGATTCGCCGGGGGCGATGGTAGTGATTCCGTTCAAAGCCAGCGCGGTCGCGAACGCGGCAGAGCTGTCGTCGACCTTCCAGTCCGTGATGGTCACCGGATTGTCGGTCACGTTGGTGAGCTCGAACCAATCGCCCGCTACCGGACTGTTACCACTCGACCATGGGCTGACCTCAGTGATGAGAAGCGCGGCGACGGCAGGTGTTTCCACCACCTGGTCGGTGACGGTGAGCGTGAAATTCACCGCAGCATCCGGCGTGGAGCCCACCGACGTGTCGTCGACGTTGACGGTGACGGCATAGCTGGTTTGGGTTTCGAAATCGAGCGTCACGCCGGCCTTGAGGAACAAGGATGAAGCGGTGATCTGGAAGGAGGCTGAATCCGCTCCGCTGAGGCTGAGATTGTTCGTCCCGAGGCCGTCATCCGTAATGGCGATGTCCCCCACCTTCATGGGAGAGGCGGTGCTGGTGTTTTCCTGAATGGAAACGACGGTGTTGTTGAGCGCCACGGCGGTGGGGGCCGCGTTCGGGACACTGGTAGTGGAGTAAACCCAGAGTTGTGGGAAGTTGATGTCACCGCCGCCGTTTTCGTTGACGATGTAGATGTTACCAGCGCGGTCCATGGTGATGCCCTCATGCTGCATGTTGGGCGAGCTGATGGTGTCGCCGGGGTCGGCGGTGAGGTTCAGCGTGCTGGCGATCACACCGCTGCGACTGATGTTGACCACCCGGGCGTCTTCCTGGCCGAGGATCAGCAGGTTGCCCTCCTGCGGTTGGCCGGCCATAGCGGGAAGATTCGAAAAGGCGAAGACGTCGGCGACATCGGTCATGCCGAGCAGCGAGGTATTGAAGAGATTGCGGCTCTCGTTACCGACCACTGGAGGAGCGGTCGTGGTCGTGCCGGCCGTGAAGTCCACGCCGGACAAGAAGACGCCGATGGGGGATTTTTCCTTAAGCACGATGAAATTGCTGGTTGGCGGATCCCAGCTGAGGCCCTCGGTGCCGGTATTATCATCGAAGGGGCCGAGGTCCACGGTCTGGGCAGCGGCGCGGGTGAGAGTGGTGCCCGCCGCATAGGTGAATTTCACGAGTTGTTGGTCACGCTCCTCCGAGAGCACGAACTGTCCGCCGCCGATGTAGGTGATGCCTTCCGGATCGTAAAACGCGGTGCCCTGTGGCGCGCCGGACTGCAGGTCGAGTGACATGGTGTCGATCAACACGCCGGTCTTGGAAACCTGGGTGACCGAGCGGCCGCCGTCGCAGGAAATGAAGAGAGTGTCGGTGTCCCAGTTGTAGGTGACGGCGGAAGCTTCCTGACAGAGCAGGTTGTGGGCGGCGGTGCCAAGCGGCAACGCGGTGCGTGTTGGCTCCGGCAGGTTGTAGCGGCCGGTGCGGACGTAGGTGGCGAGGTTGATGCTGCCAGCGGCGGTTTCATCGTTGACGAGGGTGGCGGTGCCTGTGGCGGTGCCGAGCACGGTCGCGCCGGTGGCGTTGACGAGGTTGGAGAGAGTGACGATGACCGTTTCGTTGCCCTCGAACACGGTGTCGCCGGTGACCGAAATGTTGATCGGGAGCGAGGCCGGGCCGTTGGTGGTGAAGTTCAGCGTTCCCGAGGCGAGGGTGAAATCTGAGGCATCGGCAGTTCCGCCAGTAACCGCGTAGTCGATGGTGAAGGCGGTGGAGGTGTCCGAGCGGGTGACATTGAGTGCGAGGATGCTGGTGCTGCTGTTTCCTTCCGCTAGGGAAGCACTGGCGATACTCACGGCAGGAATGCCGACGGTGACGCCGGGCGAACCGATGTCGAGAGCACTCGCGGCGGCGGCAAAGGCACCGAGACCGCCCACCGACGCGAAGGAGTACTGGGGCGAGGAAGTGCCAGATGAAGGATCCCACACGACGGACTGGGTTTCGGTGGAAGCACCGGCGGAAGGTCCGGCGTGAGTTCCGGTGGAGGGGTTGCCATCGGCTTTGGTGAATCCCCCGGCCGCGTAGCTGAAGAAGAAGATCTCGTTCTGGCCTTCATCAAAGAACGAGATTCCGTCGTCCTGACCAAGTCCCGGTGCACCGGTGGATTGGAAAACCTGCACGCTGTTGGGAATATTCCACCAGGTGCGGAAAGCTGCGGGGGTGAGGGCCGTGAAAACTACCGACTCGCCAGGAGCGATGCTCGAACCGGCGGGCAGCTTGTAAGCCAGGGCAGCAGAGGCCGAGCGACCACTGTCATGCCAACTGTAACCCTCCAGTGAGAACGTCCCGGCACTGATGTTAGTGAGCTCCCAGAAATCGTTCACGCCCGCAGCGCTCTGTGCGGAAAGCACCTCGGTGAGCAGCAGTTTCTGGACATACACGTCGCCATCATCGTTGACCGTCAGAGTCGTGGTGCCAGAAGTCGCAGCCGTCGCGGATGCGGTGATAATCGCGGATTTGTTTCCGTCCGGGAAATTGTCGTTCACCGCCGTGATGTCGAAGGACACAGTGGCGGAACCCATCGGGATGGTCACGCTGACAGGCACCGTGGCCTCGGTCACATCGCTGGAAGAGAGCGTCACCAGCAGTGCGCTGCTGGTATCACCCGTGCGGGTGACCGTGCCGACCGATGCGGGGTTAGCCGCGCTTTCAGAAAAACTGCTCACGGTTGCCCCGAGAGAAAGCGTGAGACTTGGCGGTGCCACGGCCAATCCGCTGACCCCCGGAGATCCGATGGTGAGGGCATCGGACGTGTGGGCGAAACCGCCGGAAGTTCCGACAACCGCTGCCGCATAACGCGGGGCGCTGGTGCCAAATCCGGGATCCAGAACCATGGAGACTGTAGCGGCTCCACCTGCGGAGGCACCGGCATGACCACCGGCCGAACCATTGCCGTTGAAACGGGTGAAACCACTTGCCGAATAGCTCAGGAACAAAACCTCCGTGTTTGCCGCATCAAAAAGAGTGATGCCGTCATTCTGACCCAGACCCGGGCTTCCGCCGCTGCTCAATACCTGCACTGAATTCGGGATGCCCCACGCGGTGCGAAACGCCTCGGCTGTGCCGGTGACGTTGAAAACCACCGACTCACCCGCCGCAATGGATGTTCCAAAAGGCACGCCGATGGCACCCACGGTCGTTCGGGCACTGTCGATCCACTTGTAATTGCTCAGATCGACTGCGGAAGAACCGGTATT
Source organism: Prosthecobacter debontii (assembly GCA_945869465.1). Lineage (GTDB taxonomy): Bacteria > Verrucomicrobiota > Verrucomicrobiia > Verrucomicrobiales > Akkermansiaceae > Luteolibacter. Next base: position 3,668 of record CAMBPB010000110.1, on the reverse strand, counting down.
TGTCAGTTCCCAAAAATCACCCCCGGTGCCATTCGAGTTGATCTCGGTGACGAGCAGTTGGGCGTTCAGACTGCTGGAAAACGCTGCTAGAGCGAACGACGTCGGGGCAAAAAAGGAAGAAACTTTCATGGGAGTTAGGGAAGGGCTAAGTCAGACTCTCGCGATTCATCGCCTCCACACTGCCTTTTCCTTGTGACCATTTCGTCAGGACGATTTCGTCACACGAATGCGGGATTCCGCCCGATCCAAGTAACGAATTCGTCACGCCAGCACGACGCATGGTTCCCGAAAACCTGGTTCGAGACTTCTTTTTAATCACGCCACGGCCACTTCGATCTGCTGGTCCACGTCCTCGCGCAGGTTCTCGATGATGTAGTCCCCTTTTTTCCCGCCGCCGGGCCGGCCACCGGCTCTTTCAACGGCCTTCACCTCAAACGCAAATTCCTAGCAATCTAGCAATCACCGGGACAGATCCTCAACGCATCCGTGCAGGCGCTCCGCGACGATATTCCAGCCGGTGCGGTCATCGGGGCAGTCTTGGAAAGTCAACGGTTTGCCGATCTTGATGCTCAGGCGGGTGGGCTTGGGGAAGCGGCTGCCGGGTGGCCAGGAGCGGAAGCAGCCTTCGAGATGGCAGGGCACCACGGGGACTTTGCTCTCCGCGACGAGGTGGCCTATGCCGCTTTTGAAGGGTTGCAATTGTCCGGTACGGCTGCGGGTACCCTCTGGAAAAATGATGAACACGGCGTCATCTTGGAGCAGCCGGTCGCGCATTTGCTCAAGGTCGTGGGCACCGGTGCCGCGGCGGCGGATGGCGAGGGCGTTGAGGAACCATGCGGCGAATGCAGCGGTCGGGCGTTTCACGAAAAAGGTATCGCTGGCGGCGATGGGTGAAACCTGATCGCGCCATTTCGCGGGGAGCAGCGAGGCGAGCAGCGGGGCATCGAGGTGGCTGGTGTGATTGGCGATCAGGATGAAGGGCGGGCTGGCAGGGAGATTCTCGCGGCCAGTGACGCGCAGTCTGTTCCAGATCCGGAAAGTGATGCGGAGAGCGCCCCACCAGAACAGACGGCAGACACTGGCCGCCAGCCCGTGCTCGCGCTGAAGGCTGCGGTGGCGCTCGATGCCATGCAGATCGCGGTCGCGCGCCGGTTGGAATTCCCAGCCGTTCATGGCAGCATGCCGGTGAGGATCCTTTCGGGCTGGTGCTGACCCAGGGTGCCGAGGGTGAGAGAGAGGAAATGGTAATACATCGGCGTGATCAGGATCAGGCTGTCGAAGCGGTCGAGTAGCCCGCCGTGGCCCGGCAGCACGTTTCCGAGATCCTTGACGCCGAGGTCGCGCTTGATCGCGGAGAGCAGGAGATCACCGAACTGGCCGAAGCCGCTGATGCCGATGCCCATGATGATGAGATTTCTCCAGCTATCCATCGGGGTGCCGGGAAACACGACCCAGTGGCCGATGGCGACGATCAGGGCGACGGTCAGCACGAGTGCGCCGACCGCGCCCGCGATGGTTTTCCCCGGGCTGATGTGGGGAATCATTTTGCGGCCGCCGAACAGCTTACCGCAGCAGAAGGCGAAGATGTCGTTCAGCTCCACCGTCACCAGCAGGAGGAGAAGCAGCGGACGGTAGAGCGGATCCGCAGTGAAAAGCGCGAGGTAGCCCAAGGAAAATCCGAAGAACAGATAGCCCATCATCCCCAGCCCGACGCGCTGGATGAACCCGGCGGGCCTGTCCTGCGGGATGGTGATGATCGCGATCAGGCCGATGCCGAGAATGGGTGTGGCGAAGAAGAGGCGGGGGAAATTATCGATTACGGAAAACGAGATCAGGCAAAGCCCGAGCACCGCGGCGAGCCCGATCATTTTTTCCCGGAAAATCCCGGTGGCGCGGGCGAACTCGCGGAAGCAACAGAGGCTGAGGACGAACACCCCGGCGATCACCCATGCGGAGCCAAGCAAGATGGGGATGATCAGGCCGAGGCAGATCCAGATCCAGGTGCGCCAGCGCGCCCAGAGTTCCTGGTAGGTTTTATCGGAAACGCCGACCGTGGCGCGGCACAGCTTGAAAATCAACGGAGCGACGAGAAGCGCGGCGGCGATGGCAATGACCACGCCGCGTGTGAACGGGTGCTCGAAGGCATTTTCGTAGCCGAAAAACCGTTGTATGGTCGCCTCGCTCATGATGACTTGGCGTTGAGGCTGCGTGCGCATTTCCGCAGGCGGCGCGCGGAGGTTACGGCGCATCCTGCGATGATGATCGCCAGCGCCAATCCGAACGTCCCCAGCCCGGGAAATGCCGCGACGGAGAACTGCCACGCCGCAGGCACAAACGCCGTATAAAACGCCGCTGCTACGATCAGCGACATCCTCTGGATCTTTGCCATCGGTCCGCCGAAGTCCGCGCGGGCACCCAGCGCGCAACCCTGAACCCTCGTGTAGGCGGTGAACACGGCGGCGATCGCGGCGATGTAACCGAGCTCCGGCACGCCACCGGCAGCGTATCCGGCTCCGATCAGGATCACACTATCGGAAAGGCGATCCGGAACCTCGTTGTAGAGCTCGCCGCTGCGCGAAGCGATTCCGGCGGAGACGGCCACCATCCCGTCGAGCATGTTGCAGGCACCGCGCAGCAGGAGCAGCAAGCAGGCGGCCATCAGAAGAAGCTGGAAATGCCCGCTGCCGTTGCTCGCATAGAGGCCGACACCGCCCCCGAGGCTCGCGAAAAAGCTGGCGCTGGAAATCGTATTCGGGCGCACGCCCGTCCTCACCAGCCAGCGCGTTGCGGCGGCTGAGATGCCGAGGTTTCGAGCCGCCAGCGGGCGGCGCTCGGGGATGTAATCTTTTGCACTCATCAGGTTTCCCATCCCATCAGGAACATCCCGGTGACGAGAAATCCCATGCCCGCGATGTTCATCGGTCGGATCTGCTCCCCATAGAGCCAGGCGGCTCCGATTGCGGAAAAAATGCAACTGGTCGCGTAGATCGGGTAGAGCACGGAGAGCTGCCCCCCGCGCTTGAAGGCGGTGATGAAAAGCAGCATCACCCCGATGTAGCACGCCACCCCGCCGAGCAGGCGCAGGTTAAGCACGTAGGTCAATGGCCCTCCGATCGCGCGCGCGGCCCCGGATTTGTAGAAAAACTGGCCGGCCGCCCCGAGCAGTGAGGCGACCAGCAAGCAGAGCATTGATTCGATCGGAGTTTTCATACATTTTCGCCCAACTATATAAATCATTCGAAATGCGCGCTTTGATGTCAATCATAACGACTCTTGACATTTGGTTTGCGGGTTCGATGGTTTGATTGGGTCGGGTATCGAGGATATCCGCCGCTTTTATCAACCCTGTGGATTTTTGATCCTGTTGCGGGCCTTCAACTATCCATTTGGAAGGAAGGAAACCATGAAAGCCAACCTCTATCCCGCCGCTTGCCTCCACCGCCGCGGCATGGCGGCTTTCGCCGCCGTCAGCTTATTTTTCATCGCCGGGGTCCAGCCATCGGCGCTTGCCCAACCCACCTCGACCTTCACCTACAGCGGACGCTTGATGCAAAGCAACGCCCCTGCCGACGGTCTTTTTAACATGACGTTCACGCTCCACAGTGCCCCAACCGCAAACACCCCGGTAGGAAATCCCAACACCGTTTTCCGGTCTCCGGTATCCCTCA
>CAMBPB010000109.1 GCA_945869465.1 Prosthecobacter debontii | reverse complement strand
CCTCGCCGGCTACTTCACTAAACAAAGCAAGGACCTCAGCGACAAGCTCGTTGAGTCGATCCAGCACTTGATGAATCTACCGAAAATCATCCGCTCCGTTTGCAAAACGCATTCCGAATAGCGGAACTAATTTTTGGCAAAGGGTCTAGGTTTCCTCGTCGGTCATGCCGGCGGCGGGCTCGTCGACAAGCAGGAGCCGTGCTTCCTGAGCGAGCAGCATGCCGATTTCCAGCCACTGCTTCTGGCCGTGGGCGAGAGCGCCTGCCTTGCGGTGGGCATGGTCGGCGAGATTGACGGTGGTGAGGATTTCGGCGATCCGGTCGCGCTGGGCAGAGGTGGTTTTCCCGAACAGGCTGTGCCAGATGCCGCGCGAACCGGCGAGCGAGAGAATCAGGTTTTCCGCGACGGTGTGATCGTTAAAAACGGTGGGAGTCTGGAACTTGCGGCCGATGCCAAGTCGATAGATCTCGTATTCGTTGAGCTTCAGAAGATCGTGCTTGGAGTCATCCCACAGCAACGTGCCTTGGTCGGGCTGGGTGCGCCCGGTGATGATGTCGAGAAAGGTGGTCTTCCCGGCTCCGTTAGGACCGATGACCGTGCGCAGCTCGCCTTCATCGAGATAGAAGTTGAGATCATTGATGGCTTTGAAACCATCAAAGGATTTGCTCAGTCCCTCTGCTGCGAGGAGAAATGGCTTCTGGCTCATGGGTCGGCGGTTTCGGATGAAATGGCAGGCTGCACTGGTTCGGCCTGCGGGCTCTTGCGACGGAGTTTGGCGATAATTTCCTGGATCTGCGAGGGAAGCCCCACGATTCCCTTGGGCATGAACATCACGATGAGAACGAAGGTTCCACCAAGGATCAACACCCAGAGATCCGGATAGGCGCGGGTGGCCCAGCTCTTGAGCGCGTTGACGGAAATCGCTCCAACCACCGGTCCTACCAGTGTGCCGCGGCCGCCGAGCGCGACCCAGACGACGGCTTCGAGGGATTTCTCGGTGGTCATTTCGCTGGGATTGATGATGCCGACCTGGGGCACGTAGAGCGCGCCGGCGAAGGCCGCGATCATTGCGCTGATGACGAAGATGAAGAGCTTGAAATTCGCGGTGGCATAGCCGGAGAACAGCACCCGGTTCTCCGAATCGCGGATGGCGCGCTGGATGAGACCAAAGCGCGAATTGGTTAGCCACTTGCATCCCGCGACAACGGCGACCATCAGGACGGCGGTGCAGATATAGAGAATCCGCTGGGTGGCGGCGGTGCGCAGGTCCGCGCCGAGGAGGGTGCGGAAGTCGGTGAAGCCGTTGTTACCGCCCATCAGCAGGTCGTTTTTGAAGAACAGCAGCGCCATTCCGTAGGTTAGGGCCTGGGTCAGAATCGAGAAATAGACGCCCTTGATCCGCGAGCGGAAGGCGAGATAGCCGAAGACGCAGGCGAGCAGTCCCGGCACGAGGAACACCATTGCGAGGGCGAAAGGGAATGAATAGAACGGCTGCCAGAACGCCGGGATTTGCGTATGCCCGAGAAACACCATGAAGTCGGGAAGCTCGCTTTTGTATTGGCCGAGTTTACCGATCATCAGCATCAGGTGCATCCCCATCATGTAGCCGCCAAGGGTGAAAAACAGCGCCTGCCCGAGGCATAACAGCCCGGTGTAACCCCACAGCAGATCGATCGAAATCGCCATGATGCCATAACAGAGATACTTGCCCCACAGGTTGAGGGTAAAATTCTCGATGATCCCGAAGGCGTTCAAGGCCGGCATCACCACCACGAGGAAAACCGCGGCGAGGATGAGAACGGGGAGCTGGACGCGTCCGGTTAAAGGTTGGGTGGGCATTGGTTCAATCAAGGCTGCGCGAACGGGTGACGAAGATCCCTGCCGGACGCCATTGCAGGAAAAGGATGATGGCGCCGAGGACGAGGATTTTCCCAATCACCGGATTTCCGAGATACTGTTGGAGCGACTGGTCGGCCATGCCGATGCCGAGGGCGCTGATGACGGTTCCGAGAATATTACCCACACCGCCGACCACCACGGTCATGAAGGCATCGACGATGTAATTCTGGCCGAGCGAGGGTCCGACGTTGCCGATCTGGGAGAGGAACGCGCCGGCGAGTCCCGCCAAACCGCTGCCGAAGGCGAAGGTCAGCATGTTGACCCGCTCGGTGCGAACGCCCATGCAGGCGGCCATGTTGCGGTTCTGCATGACCGCGCGGATGAGCAGGCCGAGCGAAGTCTTGTTGAGCACCAGCCAGGTCACCACGATGATGAGGACTGCGAACCCGATCACAAAGACGCGGTTCCAGCGTGACGGTCGAGATCACCAACATCAACAATGACCCGGTCGCCGCCGCCGGCGCGGATCAGACGGTGGACGAGAATAGCGCGGTGGCGCTGGACGGCAGCGACAGCAGCGATCCGGACACCGACATTCTCGAATACGCTTGGATGCAGGTCAGCGGCCCGGCGGTGATTCTCAATGGCGCAAGCACCGCAACACCGAACTTCATCGCTCCCTTCGTCAGCGCCGGTGGCACGGACATCGAGTTCGAACTGACGGTGGACGACGGCTACGGCGGCTACGCGACCGACACCGTGGTCATCCATGTGCAGAACGCCAATGATCCGCCGCTCGCCACTGCGGCGCAACCCACGATCACCACGGTTTTGGTTCCCAATCACGGCCTCGTGGCCGTGGGCATCAGCGGGGTGACTGACCCGGAAAACAACGCGACGATCACCATCACCGGCGTCTTTCAGGATGAGTCGACCAACGGCCAAGGCAATGGCGACACCGCGCCCGATGCGATCATCAATGGCGACGGCACCGTGTTCCTGCGCGCCGAGCGTGCGGGCAATGGCGACGGTCGCGTTTACCATATCCACTTCACCGCCTCGGACGATGAGGGCAGCGCCTCGGGCGTGGTGTTGGTGAAAGTGCCGCACAGCAATAAGAGTGTCGCCATCGACGGCGGTGAACTCTTCGACTCAACTCAATAAACGCTGCCATTCCAAGAGCGGGATCCGAAAGGGTTCCGCTCTTTTTTGTCGCCAGGAAGCCAGCCCGTCCAGTCACGGTTCCATTTTCATACGGATTGGAGCGATGCCGGGAAATGGCAGTCGCATCATTCCGCGGCCCAATTTTGGCACTGGGGGTGGGGCAATCGCGGGGGTAGGTAGAGAACTTTGGGCTTTTTGATGGTCTGCTGACCGACCCCAGAGACGCTCAAACGGCTGTTATTGTCCCCCAGACTTAATTTTTCAACCGCTCTTCCGTCCGTCCAGCACGCAGGAAACGCAGAGGTCCCCGCAGACGTTGATCATGGTGCGGAAGCGATCGAGGAACCAATCGATGGGAATCAACAGCAGGCTATATTCGAGCGGCAGGCCCACCGCCGTGAACACCAGCGTCATCGTGATGAGTCCGGCGGAAGGAATGCCTGCGGCACCGACGGAGGCCGCCACGGCACAGAGGACGATCACCAGTTGGCTGTCCCACGGCAGATGATATCCTAACAACTGGGCGACAAACAGCGCCGCCATGGCTTCATAGAGCGCGGTGCCGTCGTTGTTGAAATTCGCGCCGACCAGCGCGCCCAAGTTGGCGGAGGATTCGCGGACTTTCACATTGGCGACCAAACATTCATAAGTGACCGGCATGGTTGCGGTGGAACTTGCCGTGGAAAACGCCATTGCCAGCGCATCACGGCAGCCTCTCACCAAATCGCGCGGCCTCACCCACGAGCCGAGTCTCACGCGGATCATGTAGTAGCAGAATTGCAGCGCAAGGGCCAACAACACCGCCACAATCAACCAGATAAGGCTGAAAAACGAGCTGAATCCGTTGGTCGCAACCTCCTCCGCGACCACGCCCATGACGATGAGCGGAACGAGTTGGACTACCCAATGGAGGATCATGATGAAGGCATCCATGAATGTCTTGAGCACTCTGACCGTCGCCTCAGGATCGGGCGAGACCTGACGCAGTGCCAGGCCTAACAATAGCGCGAGCACGATCACTCCGATCACGCTACCGCCGTCGGTGAAGGGTCCCAGTAAGCTTTTCGGCAGTTTGCCGAGGATCTGACCCACGCTGTCGACTGTAGTGGTGGACTTGGCTGCATTTCCCGCCTGTTCAAGTTCGGCGGCGTGGTGGGTCTTTTGCTGGTTCACCTGTTGTCGCTGTTCGGCGGTGACGGTACGGCGGGTGCCGGGTTGGAGCGTGTTGGCCACGGTCATACCGATGAGGATGGCGACGCAGGTGTTGGTGATGAGCAGGATGATGAGGCGTGGGGTTTTGCCTTTTTCGATCTTGGCACCGACTAGGGCGTGGGTGATGGCGAAGAATGCGACCGGAGCGGCGAGCATTTGGACGAGACCCATCAGTGCCTTGGATGGTCCTTTGAAAACTTCAGCAGCATGAGGCCAGAACACGCCCATCAGTGCTCCCAGCACCATGCCGACCAGAGTCCTGACATAAAGCGGCAGACTCTGCCAGTAACGGAGTGGAACAGACAATATTTTCATTGATGAGGATGATTAGGACTCCGGTTGCATTTGGCAATCGGGATTAATAAATCTCTGGGGTCGGTCGCCGCAGCAGAACCAATGCGCCATTTTTGATGGCGAAATGTGACACTGCGGGAACCGACCCCGGAGAACGCGTCCAGGACCAGGAAGGGTCCTTGAATGAGTTGGCTGATAGCTGCATCCGGGCAGGCATAAAAAGCGTGTGGCAGGAATTTCCTGGGGTCACTTGGCAGCGTCTGCTGTAGGCTTGGCTTCCACGACCCTTCGGTCCTCGAGGATCATTTTCATGGCCACCGGACCCAGGCGGGGATCTTCGCCAGGAACGAGGAAAACCAGGGTTCGGATGTCTTGCTGCTGTTCCCATACGGCTGAATAAATCGGTTCCGTTGGCTCATCGAAAAGGAAAAGCTGCGTTTCCATGTTGCGGTTCTCCCCTCCGGGGCTTGCCAATACGGGATCCCACGAGGCTGGCAGCACTACGGTCTTTTTTTCAAAACCGAAGGCCAGCTTCTTGCCAGTGGCATTGACGAACCGGATGTTGCCCCAGGGAAATCCGCTGGTGTCGTCATCAAGCACGAACAGACGCAGTCCGGTGGAGGATTTTTCGTCCGGTAACAACAACAGGAGCGGCTGTTTGAAGCCTTGAGGGATGCGGATTTCCGAGGCAGGTGGTTTGTCATCCTTGTCCTTGCGGTCCAGCGCCTGGATTGATACGGGCTTCTCGCCCGTAGCTAACTGATAGAACCTGGTGCGCTTCGCCGGATGCATTCCGACGATGTCCACCGATCCCTTGGAATCGGCGATCGCCAGCTTGCGGGCGGCGATTTCATCGTCCCAGGCAAGGATCCGGATGGGGGCGGCCCCGAGCCACTCGCTCAGCATGAGCAAGGCCAACGCCAGCAGGCGCAGTCGGGTGATAGGGGAATGATTTTGAGACCACATGGTGGGATGGGATCAGAGTCCGACTTCGGATTTAGTCAGATACCGGAACGAAATGATGGTGTATCTCCTGCCGAAAATCTGGTTTGTCGGAGTGAGGGTCGCGATGGTCGCGTGGGGCGGATTGCTCGGATCGACGAACTCCGGGTCCCGCTGCACCACCGCCTCGCACCATGCAGTGGCGGTTACTAGTCCGTTAGGATCCTTCGCCTCACCATAGCCGCGGATGGTGAACGAGTCCGAACGGGCGGTGATCACCGGCGCGATGGATTGCAGGACATCACCCTGGGTCAGGTAGCCGGGAATTCCGACACCGGTGTTGGCCGGGTTGATATTGGATCTTCCAAGATCCGGGTAGCCGGAGGTATCAACGGTGCCGTAGAGTGCGGGTTTATTGAATCCCGCATCATCGATCGCGGATTGAATGGCACCTTTGAGGGAATACGGAGAGGAATCCACGCGGCGATTGACGAACTCGCCGATGGATAGAAACGGTCCGCGCTTCCGGATCTGTTGGACCAGTCGTTTTGCGAGGTCCTCCACCTGGGCTTCGGTTAGGGTGCGGAAACCCATCCAATGATGGTTTTCGACTCCGAATGGGTTGCGCAAACGTGAGAAGGCGGCGTTTCCCTTGGCGGGAGTGTTGCTTTGGGCTTTGGTTGCGGCTTTGGGACTCGCAATGACCTCGAACGGCAGGTCCCTGATTCCACTGAGAAACGCCGTCCATGCCTTTTCGCTGGTGGAGTTGATATTGAAGGCTCCATCCACCTGGAGGCTTGCGGCGATTTGCAGGCAACCCTGGGGAGTCAGCAGTTCTTTCTTCAGTTTTTCCTTAGGAGTCCTGCCAGCAAGGAAACGCATGCGCGGGTTTCGCAGGAAATAGTTGGAAGGATCATCGATGAAGAGTTCGAGCGTTGTTTTGTAGTCCTCGCTTACCGTGGCGACAATCCTGTCCCACGCCGCCGGGCTTCCGGTTCCGCTGCCGGGCAACAGCTTGGGTGCCGCGCCGCTGAAAAAGAACGAATCCCAGAGGGATTCGTTGGCGAGATAGGAATAATCGTAAACCGGCATGTCGGCCCGAGTGTATTGCGCCGCAGCCCCTGGAATATTCACCGTCTCAGTGGGGGTCAGTTCCGCGACCTTTTCCTTGGCCAGATAGGCGCTGGCCCAGCTGTTGGCGAACTGATAGGCCGGCGAGTACGAGGTGCCTGCGAGATCCGCATGCTGGAATGCGGCCAGCGAGAGCAGCGGGGATCGCGGAGCTTCGAAGAAGGGAAGGTGGGTGGCACCGCCGACCGGAGAGTTTGTTCCACCGTAGTAGGCGGAACGCCCGCCATTGGTGGTTTGGATGACCTGGTTGAAACTGGAAACCTGGGTCATTCGAGTCTCGTAGTTGGGTCCGGTCATGAAGCTACCGGTGGTGAGAAAGCGGTTGACATGCGCCTGGCGTGGATTCGTCGTATAGACTAGGTCCGCCCTGCGGAATGCCGCCGCATCATTGGCCACGCGGTGATAGGTTTCAAACATGCCGAACGGTTGACGGGTCGCGGGGTTGGCCACCTCGGCATAGCTCATCTCACCCGAAACCAGAGTCGCGGCGGCATCGGTGCCGATGAAGTTCGCGGTCTGAACGTCCGTCACCGCCTGGCCGCGGTCGGCAACACCGGGATTGGATAGTTTGGTGCGCGTCGCATCCTCGAGACCGACACCGAACGGATAGACGCCGTTGGCGGAGAAAGAAATCTGCACGGATTCCGAACTTGCGAGAACACGGGAGAATCCGCCGCCGCTGGCCGAGTTCTTCATTTGCACGGCGAATCCGCCCCTGAGGGAAAGTTGATCGACGGAGTCCACCTGCCTGAGGGGAAGGGTGCGGTTGCGGATCGATTCGTGGGCAAAGAGTTCCTGGGCTTGCTGACCGACAGGAGCGAACACGCGGACTTCGCCGGGCTGGAATCGGATCGATTTCCCGCTCCCCGCTGTTCCGACGCCATTTGGGGTGATCGAGAAGTAGAAGTAGGGATCGACGGTTCTGCCGTGGCCCACGCTGAGGAACTGGAGGGAGAGCAGGCTAGCCATGTGGCCGGATTTGGAGTCAACCCGTGAACCATTCTGATAGAACGTCCAATTGGGATAGTGGGCGGCGTCCAGCCATTGGTAAACGACCGCACCTTCGATTTCCAGAGCGACGTTGTAGGGATTCCAGAGGGTCACGATCGGGGTGATGATAAGGCGAACCTCGTTCAAGGTGGCGGGATCCGCCGAGACTCCGGCGCTGAGCACGAAGAGAACGCGGTCAAGCACCGGGCGATAGCTGGTTTGCGACTTCTTGGCAAGGGGCGTGGCGCACGGGCTCAGGTATTGTCCTGCGGCGGGCACGGGTTGCTTGAGGGCGACGTGATCCATTCCGCGTTCGAACAGGGTTGGTCCGTCGGCAGTGTTATAGATATGGTAAGGGGTCCGATAGAACGAACGGAGGGTGTTGAACGTCGGCACCGCGGCGGCGGGAAATTCATAGACGGTGTTGGCCGGCGAGAAATTGAGATCCACGTGCACGCTGCCGGAATCCGTGAGTGTCTTGAATAACGGCCGTTCACCGCGGTAGCTGCTAGGAATTCCCATCCGCGGGTAGGTCCTTGCGCGGAAAGGATTCTTGAAGGTAACCCACAGGTCTTTCTGAAAGTCCGCATCGGACATTTCGAATCCGAGACTGAGATCGGTTTTGAGACCGCCGTTGACGATGTCGGTCAACAGCCCGTAGCCCTGTGTGGTGAAGTGGGAGCCTTCAGGCAGGGCGGGCTTTGCCTTCCAGAGAGCGGCATCAAGTTCCGCCTGTCTCATACTGATCACGCGGCTGGCACGCTGGTCCCAGCCACCGACGGGTTGCTTGAAACCTGCCGATTTCGCCACCGATGGCCGCGGCTGGGCCTGCAGGTCCACGTTGGTCTGGCGCTGGTTGTTTTCCGGGCCGGCCACGTTGATCTTGGCTCTCGTGGCGTTCTGCATGATCGACCATGCCAGCGCGCCCGGTTGGGGAGTGCCGTAGTTGAGGTCGATCCTGGAACCGGCGAGGGTGAAACCATCGGATTTTTCGTTGAACAGAGGGATCGGATCTAACAGCTTTCCGGTCCTCGACCAACCCATCGAAGCGAGTTCGGTCGGGTTTTGGCTGGATGTAAGCCACCCGACGAATTGTTGGTTCTTGCTGTTGTAATCCGGAGCTCTGGCCGTTGGGTTTTCCGCAAGGCGGGGTGACCAGGATTTCCAGACGCCGACCACATTCGGGTTTTTCGCGCCATCGTAGATTGAGCCGTCCACGGTGATTCTCCGGTCATCACCCGTGGTTTTTTGCAAATCGCCCAATGCCAGCATGAGGGCGAGGCGGGCGTTGGCCCGTGCCAGCGCCGTGGCTTGGCCTTGATTGGACGAACGCAGCGCGATAGTGGAAAGCGTCATCAGCCCGACAGCGATGATGGTGACCAGCATCATCAGGGAAAGCGTGACGACCAGAGCAAAACCGCTCCTTTTCAGGGATTTGCGGTTCGATCGTGTTGGCAGGTGGGTGGGTCTTCGGTTGTGGAACACGGCGGAGGTCTGCGGCGATGGGTGGAGCAATGGATCCCGATAAAGACACTATTTGGAGGATCGAGTCGGGGAATGACTGCAAGGAATTTGTTTTCTGCGGGAGGCCCCTGAAAGAGCCATTGGGTCGGACCGGCCTGCCTGTGGTAGCCTTCTTGGCCTTCGTAGCTTCAGCGTAGTAGGCGGCGCAGACTGGAGGGCGGGGAAATGGGGGGAGATGGTGAATGTTAGTGATTAGAAGGCTTCGTAACGGTTGCTCCCAGCATGACCCGGTCGGTGTAGGCGATGCCCAGCGCGGAAAGGATAAACACGCAGTGGATGATGGTCTGCCACATCACTCCCTCCGCAGTGATCGGTGAACCGGTCGCTGCGGTTGGCCCGGTGGCCTGCTCCAATCCAATGCTGCCTGCTGCGATGAAGGTTTTGAGCAAATGTATCGAGCTGATCCCGATGATCGCCATCGCCAGTTTCACCTTCAATACGGAGGCGTTCACATGGCTTAGCCACTCGGGCTGGTCCGGGTGGTTTTGCAGGCGCAACCGGGATACGAATGTTTCATAGCCGCCAACGATGACCATCATCAGCAGGTTTGAAATCATCACCACATCAATCAGCCCGAGCACGATCAGCATCATCTGCTGCTCGGTGAGGGTGGTGGCCTCAGAGATCAGGTGCCAGAGTTCCTTGATGAAAAGTACCACGTAGACCCCCTGCGCGACGATAAGGCCAAGATAGAGCGGCAGCTGCAGCCAGCGGGAACTGAAAATTAATGCGGACAGCGGGCTGAGACGGGTAGGTATTGGTTCTTCAGGCATTGCAGTGAGGTATCGATTGTGGATTGTGCGGCTATTGGCAAGCGCATAGTCGAAAAATCATTGTCGCGGGTTCGATGCGCATCCTCAAGGTCGCAGCCATTGCGGCACTTGTCATCCTGTGGAAAGACGTTGCTTTACCATAGCGGAAGGTCAAAGCTCGCATTGGACAAGGACGCGATCACCTGGCAGTATCCGCACGATTTTGTTGTTATAGTCACTAGGAATTCAGCGTTTCTCGAAATTTTCCTAGTGGTGTGTAAATCTTAAATTGCCGGATAGAGTGACTTGAGTTTGATCCTTGCGTTTTCGTTGGTGAATTGCCAGTTGATAGCTT
>CAMBPB010000108.1 GCA_945869465.1 Prosthecobacter debontii | reverse complement strand
CGCCCCGCCCCGGCCCGGCCCGGCCCGGCCCGGCCCGGCCCGGCCCGTCCAATCAATCCTCTTCGGGGATGCGCATCGAGTAGAACGAACGATAGACGAAGATCAGCGCGACAATGAAGAAGAATCCGCCGATGATGTTCTTGATCGATTGGTCCTTCATGGTCACGGCGATCTCGACGGCTAACAACCCGAACAGGGTGGTGAACTTGATCACCGGGTTCATCGCGACCGAGGAGGTGTCCTTGAAGGGATCGCCAACGGTGTCGCCGACGACAGTGGCTTCGTGCAGCGCAGTGCCTTTTTCGCGCATGTCCACTTCGACGATCTTCTTGGCGTTATCCCACGCGCCGCCGGCGTTGGCCATGAAGATGGCTTGGAACAATCCGAAGAAGGCGATGCCGATCAGATAGCCGATGAAGAAATACGGGCTGAAGAACGGCAGTCCGAGCGCGAAGCAGAACACCACGATGAAGATGTTCCACATACCCTTCTGCGCGTATTTGGTGCAGATCGCGACGACTTCCTTGCTGTCCTTGTCGGAGGCGGTGGTGACATCGAGTCTCATGTTCTCCTTGATATACACCACGGCCCGGTAGGCGCCGGTGACGACCGCCTGGCAGGAAGCGCCGGTAAACCAATAGATGACCGAGCCGCCCATCACCAGGCCGAGGATAATCTCGGGCTGCACGATGGAAAGTTGGGTTACCACGCCCCCGAAGAGGTTTTCCAACAACATGATGATGCCGAACACCATCGTCGTCGCGCCCACAACCGCAGTACCGATGAGCACCGGCTTGGCGGTGGCTTTGAAGGTGTTGCCCGCGCCGTCGCCTTTTTCAAGTTGATACTTTGCGTTTTCAAAGTCGGCACTGAAGCCGAAGTCCTTCTTGAGTTCGGCGGCGATGCCCGGATGGCTCTCGATTTGGCTCAATTCATAAACCGATTGGGCGTTGTCAGTGACCGGGCCGTAGGAGTCCACCGCGATGGTCACCGGTCCCATTCCGAGGAAACCGAATGCCACGAGACCAAAGGCGAAGATCGGCGTGGCGAAGGCAAACTGCGCGGGCATGATGGCCATCAGGTCGTCGTTCATCGAGAAGCGCCAGGCGCCGAACATCAGCAGCATGATCACCAGCCCCATCCAAAAAGCTGAGAAATTGCCGGTCACGAATCCCGATAGAATATTCAGCGAGGCGCCACCGTGTTTCGAGCAATTGGTCACTTCCCTGACGTGGCGCGAGTTGGTACTGACGAACACTTTGGTGAACTCCGGGATCAGCGCGCCCGCCACCGTGCCGCAACTGATGATCACCGAAAGCACCCACCACAAATCAGGCAGCGCCTTGCCGGCGAATTCGAAACTGCCCAGCAACACCTTGCTCGCCACGAAGGTCACGCCGATGGAGACCGCCGAAGTCAGCCAAACCAAATGGGTGAGCGGCGCTTCAAAATCAAAGTCCTTGTTCCCGCCGAACATCGCTTGGCTGATGATTTCATTGATCAGATAAGAACCCAGTGAGGTCACGATCATCAGCGTGCGCATGACAAACAGCCACACGATGAGCATGGCGCAAACGTCCTGGCTATCGACCAGCGCCAGTGCGAGGAAAGCGATCAGCGCAACCCCGGTCACGCCATAGGTCTCGAAACCATCGGCGGTCGGGCCGACCGAGTCGCCGGCGTTGTCACCGGTGCAGTCGGCAATGACTCCCGGGTTTTTAGGGTCGTCTTCGGGGAGTTTGAAAACGATTTTCATCAGGTCTGAGCCGATGTCGGCGATCTTGGTGAAAATGCCGCCACAAATCCGCAGCACCGAAGCGCCGAGCGACTCGCCGATGGCGAAGCCGATGAAACAAGGTCCGACGAGTTCCGAGGGTAGGAAGATCAGAATGCAGATCATGAAAAACAGCTCCACGCAAACCAACAGCAAGCCCACACTCATGCCGGAGCGAAGCGGAATGCCCAGGGTCGCAAGCGGATCGCCCTTGAGAGCGGAAAACGCGGTGCGCGAGTTGGCGACGGTGTTGATCCGGATGCCGAACCAGGCGACACCATAGGAACCGAGGATGCCGAGCACTGAGGCGGCTAGAATGACCGCCACGTGCGAGACGGAGTTCTTTTGCAAGACACCGAAATAATAGATCATGCAGGCGGCGATGAGCAGCCACAGCAGCGCGAGAAACTTGCCCTGGGTGAAGAGGTAGGTCTTGCAGGTTTCCCAAATGGTGTTGGAAACCCTGGCCATGCTCACATGCACCGGCAGGTCTTTGGTTTGTCGATATTGCAGGAGGCCGAACAGCCCGCCGAGCACGCAGACCACAAGGCCTGCCACCATCAAAGCGGTCCCGCTGACGCCCCCAAGCGATTCAAACGTCACGCAATCGAGTTGGGGAATCTTCAAGTCGGCCTCACTCGCAAATGCGCTGCCCGCACCCGCGAACGATAAGGCTGTTATCCTGACCAGTGATTTCAAAGTTTTCATAAAACACCTAGCATACTAACGAGCGAATTAGCCAAGGGCTAGCCATTTTTTGCGAAACACCACGCTCATCCGACTGCGGCCATGCCACCCCCGTCGGAGAACCGGAGTGTCCGCGCTTTAAAGCCGCCAGTCCACGCTCCGGCGGGCAGTCCAAGCCCAGCGCGGCCCAATCCCGAGGACCTGATGGCTCATTCACAAGGTCGATCTTGATTTCCACCGGGTTTTTCTGGGTGTCGAAAGCGGGTGACTTTTCAACCAGTTGCTTGATAAATTCCTCGGCAACGTCGCCTTTGACGCGGAACTTCAGGCGGATCTGGCGGTCACCGCTGCGGACCTTCGGATCGATGTCGAGCAAGCCGCGGAGGAGGCGAGGTTTTGCCTGCGCCCTCAAGTTCGCGCTTCATTCCGGCGGCGCATGTGCCACCTTGGAGCTTCTTGAAACTCCGCCTTCCAAAAACCCGGCGTCTCATCCGGTATGGCCTCGCCACCGCCGTCCTTGCGGTGGCCGGGTGGTTCGTCGCGCCCTTCGGTGTTTCCCTGCCTCCCGGTCTCTTGGCAAACCCGGACGCCTCGCGGGTCATCGTGGACCGCCATGGCACCCCGATTCTGCATTTGACGCGGCCGGATTCATCGCGCTCGGCGCCGGTTTCGCTGGATAGGTTTCCGCCGGATCTCATCGCCTGCACGCTGGCCGCCGAGGACAAGCGTTTCGATGGTCACGGCGGAATCGATTTCCTCGCCACCGCACGGGCCTTCCGCGATTTATTCGCCAAACGGCGCATCGTCTCCGGCGCATCCACCATCACCCAACAGCTCATCAAGATCTCGTCACCTCCGGCCAAGCGCAACCCGTTCACCAAGATCCACGAGGCGCTCGCGGCAAGGCGTCTCGAAATGACCTGGTCCAAACCCCGGATCCTCACCGCCTACCTCAATCGCCTCGACTACGGCAACCTGCGCACCGGCACCGCCGAAGCCGCCCGTTTCTACTTCCAAAAACCGCTCGCCGATCTCTCGCTCGCCGAGTGCGCCCTGCTCGCCGGATTGCCGCAGGCTCCGTCCCGCCTCAATCCCCTCAACCACCCACAGCGCGCCATCGCCCGCCGCAACCTCATCCTCCAGCGTCTCGCCGCCGCGGGGAAATCCGAGCCCTCCCGCATCGCCATCGCGCTGATAGAAACACTCAACCTCCGCCCGCTCCGCGAATCCCACGCCGCGCCTTGGGCCGCCTCTCTATCAACTCGTGAAAAGCCGTGGCGCTCTCAACCCGGACCCGCCATCCGCACGACCCTCGACCTCACCCTCCAGCGTGCCCTTGAAGCCATCGTCCGCGAGGAAACCTCAAAGCTCAAGGACGCCAATCTCCGCCACGCAGGCCTGGTAGTGATCCACAATCCCACCGGTGAAATCCTCGCCCTCGTTTCTTCAGCCGATTGGCACGATCCCCGGGGCGGCCAGTTCAACGGCACGCTGGTCCCCCGCTCTCCCGGTTCGACGCTCAAGCCCTTTACCTATCTGCTTGCGATGGAACGGAACCAGCGCACACCCGCATCCATCATCGCCGATATCCCCAGCCACTTCCGCACCCCCCAGGGTCTCGACCTCCCGGAAAACTACGACCACGCCTACCGCGGACCCGTCACGCTCCGCAGCGCGCTGGCCTGCTCGCTCAATGTGCCCGCCATGCGCGAGTTGAACTCCCTCGGTGGCCCCGCACCCCTCCACCAGTTCCTAACGAAAATAGGTCTGGCCACCCTCGGACCCGACCCCGATGCCCACGGCCTCGGCCTCACCATCGGCAACGCCCCAGTCCGCCTGTTGGAACTCACCAATGCCTACGCCACGCTCGCCCGGTTCGGCCGCCATCTCTCTCCGGTGCTGTTCCCATCGGATACTCCCCTCCCTGCTGCCGATATTCCCGTTGCGAAAACCACCTTCTATCTGATCGCCGACATTCTATCCGATCAGGCGGCCCGCGCCCCGGCATTCCCGCCCGGCGGCCCGCTCGACCTGCCCTTCCGTTGCGCGGTGAAAACCGGCACCTCGTCGGACTTTCGGGACAACTGGTGCCTCGGCTTCACGCCTGAGTTCACCGTCGGCGTCTGGGCCGGAAATTTCGAAAACCAACCGATGAAAGGCATCTCCGGCATCGCCGGGGCGGGGCCGATTTTCCACCGCTCCATGATCCGTCTCCACCGGGATCACGCGCCCTCCTGGTTCGAGCGGCCATCCGGTCTGGTGGATGTCACCATCGATGTCCGCAGCGGCAAACTCATTCCCGCCGACTCAAAGCCCCCCCATGCCCGCAACGATCTAACGCCTGCGGATCAGGTGCCACCCGCCGCCGCCGCCGGCGATTACGACAGCGCCGGCAAGGCCCTGCTGGAACCCAGGTATGCCGCATGGTTCGCCAGCCGCCACAACCTCCGCCGCGGTGAATTGGCGCCCGATCCCACGCCGGCCCTGGTGGAACCTCTGAAAGTGATCACGCCGGCCAATGACGTCACGTTGATATTGGATCCGGAAATCCCCTCGGGCTCGGATAAACTCCGGCCCGTCACCAACCTGCCCGGCACCGCCCGCTGGACCTCCCCCACCCTGCGCATCGAACCCGCATCCCCGGAACCGGTCATTCACCTCGCTCCCGGCACCCACACCCTAACCGCCACCGACCCCCGAACCGGCGTCTCACAGAAGTTCACGCTTCATATAAAGGCGATGTAAGCGTATTCTTTCCCCGCTTTTTCACACAGCCTTCATCCGCATTTCATGGCCATGGCGGACTCTTGTCCGCATGACCAACCCAACACTGCCTCTCGGAGTCGCCGCTCTAGCAATCCTGTCATTCGCGCGCGGTCAGGGACTGGACCAGGCCGAAGTCCGCATCCCCTATGGCGAGCTCAAACAACTCCTGGCCCGCGCGGAACCCGCCGCAAAGCCGGAAACTCCCCTGCCCGCGCTGCTCTCCGCACGCCTGCGCTTTACCATCGAGAACGGGCGCCCTGTCCTCGATGCCACATTCCGCGCCACCAGTTTCGCCAACCAACTGGCATTCATTCCATTGATCGCGGGCGATCTGTCATTGGAAAAACAGCAGCCCGAGGATGCGACCATCATGACAAGCGGCAAGTCGCTCTGCCTCGCAGCCGAGCAGGCGGGAACCCGAACTCTTCAACTCCGCCTCCTGCCGATCATCGAAAAAAACCGCTTCTCCCTGTCCCTGCCTCCCTGCCCGTCGGTGATCTTCGAAACGGCCGATCTGCCGGAGGACCACTCGGTGGTGATCGGTTCCGGCGGCAGGGAGGAAACCCTCGCCTCACGACAAGTCCGGCCGCTCCCAAACTCCGGCCAGGACCTGACGTTTCGACTGCTAGACAGCAACCAGACCCGCGAAGCCCTGCGCCCGCCGGAACCCTCCACCTGGACATGGCAACATCAAGCCCTGGTGAAACCCTCGGACGGAGAACTCATCTATGAGGTTATCGCGCGCGCCTCGGCTGCGGACGGCTCCGGAGTGGAGGCCCTCCTGCCATTGCCAGCGGACGCCCGGGATGTGACGGTTTCAGGCGCAGACCTCGCGTCCAACATCAAAATCCGCGGTGAAAACCGTTTGCTGGATCTCAAGCTCGGCTGGAACACCCGTGGCATTCTCGATCGCCAGGTGACGGTTTCCTACCGCATGCCCTTGCCTCCGCTAGATCGCACCTGGACCCTCCAGGCTCCGGGCGGAGAAGGCACCCGCACCCGTTTCATCATCGCCACCTCCCCCGTGTCCGCATACTCTGCGGACGGCCTAACCGCCCCACTCTCACCGCAGGGCCTTCCATCCTCTCTAGCGGAATCCCTGAAGGGCGCGACCTGCCACCTCCTCGAAGCCACCACAACCGCCGAGCTCTCCGTCACACCCATTCCAGTGGCGGCCACCGCCGAAGGCGTGGTGACCAGCTCGGAGTGGTCGTTCAAGATCGAACCGGACGGCGCGATGCTCGCCACCGGCATCCTCACGGTGGAACACGCCGGGATGTTAGATTTCATCTGCGACACTCCGGAAGGCATGAAACTGCTGTCCTGCGAAGTGGCCGGCAATCCGGTCTCTCCGGTGGATTGCGGGCAAGGCGTCTTGAAGGTCACATTCCCGGCTCAAGCGGTCAAATCGCTCCTTTCGTGTTCGTTCACCGGGCGCACCACATCCCTCGATCCCGTCGACGGAACCCTCAAACTCTCACTACCCAAAGTTCCACTGTTCATCCACTCGCTTCTCTGGCGTCTCGACCTGCCCGCCGGATACCAGGCGGAAACCCATGGCAACCTGAGGCGGGTGCAGGTCGCCGCCGGCGAACCGCCATCCCGCATCTCCCTCAAGAAGAATCTCTGCCGCGATGAACGCCCTGAAATCCATATCTTCTATCAACGCTCGGATCTGAAACCCTGAACCTTCCAACATACACCCGAAACCATGAAAATCTCCCATCTGATCGCATCGCTCGCCATCATCGCCAGCACCACCCTTGCCTGGATCCTGCTGGGTACCGCACTCGCCCTTCGGACCATCGAGTCATCCAGCTCCATGCAGGCAGAAGTCTCCGGAGTGTGGGGACCCGCCGTCTCCCAGGAACATCCGCAGGCATGGTTCGAGACTCCCAACGCCCCGGGTGGCAAGGCAGTGGTTCTGCCATCCTCCTCGCGGATCGCCATCGATCTCGCGTCGAAACCCAAACGCCGCGGCCTGCTCTGGCACCGCACCTATGACGTGGACTTCAAAGCCGACTATGCGTTCACCAATCCCACCAAAATTCCGCAGACGTTTTACCTTTCGTTTCCCTTGCCTAAAGACACCGCCGGCCTCCATGGCTTCGAGTTCCGCCTGGGAGACGACGTCGATCCGTCCCAATCGATTCCCGCAACCTCCGGGGTCGTGACCAGGGCCATCCTGCTTCCGGCCTCCGCTTCGGTGACCCTCCACTCCGCCTATCGCACCCGCGGCACGAACACCTGGAAATACCAGTTCCCCGACAACCGCCGCATTGCCGGATTCGATCTAACCATGCGCACGGACTTTCCAGACATCAACTTTCCGGTGGGCACCGGATCACCAAACAAGCGCCACCAGGACCCCGCGGGATTCACCCTCGTATGGCACTATCCCGACGTGCTCGCCGCACCGGCGATCGGAATGGACATGCCCAAGCGCCTGAACGCCGGTCCGGTGGCGGCGCGCATTGCATTTTTCGCGCCCGTATCCCTTTTGTTTTTCGTGACGATCATCCTGCTGATCGGCGGGATGAAGGGAATCCCTCTGCATCCGATGCATGTGTTCTTCGTTTCCGCCGGATTTTTCGCGTTCCACCTGCTGTTCGCCTATCTGGTGGATCTGCTTCCCCTGATCCCGAGTTTCGCCATTTCCGCCGCGGCTTCCGTGCTTCTTGTCTGCGGATACCTCAAAGCCGTCGGCGGCAACGGACTGTTCCACATCGCGCTGCCCGCCCAAGCCGTCTATCTGGTATTGTTCAGCGCGTCGTTTTTCATCGACGGCCTCACCGGCATCACCCTCGCGGTATTAGGGGTGATCACGCTCGCCCTGCTCATGTTCCTAACCGCAAGAATCGATTGGAAAACATTCTTCATCAAAAGACCGTCCGCTCTTCCCGCCAGAACGGCATGAACTCACCCTCGACAGTTCCGCCATGGAAATCCAACCCATCGGAACCGGCGAGTAGCCGGCGGCATCGCCACTCACGCTTGCTGCGAGGTGCAGCATCGTCGTGGTTTTCCGCGCTTGAACAAGCGGGAGCTCTGCCCGCAGACTCCCCCCGCTCCCGACGAGCGTTTTCCCTTATGTCCAATTCTCCTGAAATCCGCGTCTTCGCCCCCGCCACGGTGGCCAACGTCGCCTGCGGTTATGATGTCCTAGGTTTCGCCATCGACGCGCCTGGCGATGAAATCGTCGTGCGCCACTCCGAAAAACCCGGCCTCCACATCACCAAAATCACCGGCGACAATGGCAAACTGCCGAAAAACCCGGCCCAAAACACCGCCGGAGTCGCCGCCCTCGATTTGCTCAAGCACCTCGGCATGACCGACCGCGGCATCGAAATGGAGATCCACAAGAAAATGCCCTTCGGCTCCGGTCTCGGTTCTTCCGCCGCATCCGCCGTAGCGGGCGCCTATGCCGTGAATAAACTCATCGGCGAGCCGCTCAGCAAAAAACAGCTCCTGCCCTTTGCCATGGCCGGCGAATACTCGGCGGATGGAGCCTGGCACGCCGACAACGTCGCCCCATGTTTGTTAGGCGGCATCGTGTTCATCCGCTCCAATGACGAACTCGACGTCGCCCAACTCCCGGCCCCGAAGAACCTCTGGGCCGCAGTCGTCCACCCGGACATTGAAATTCTCACCAAGGTCGCCCGCGAAATCCTCCCCAAGGAAATCCCGCTCGAAAACGCCACCCAGCAGATCGGCAACCTCGGCGGCCTGCTGTGCGGCATCATCCAGGAAGACTACGGCCTGATCTCGCGCTCGATCCACGACGTCATCGCCGAGCCCCGCCGCCAAAAACTCATCCCGGATTTCTACAAAGCCAAACGCGCCGCCCTCGGAGCCGGCGCCCTCGGATTTTCCATCTCCGGTGCCGGCCCCTCGGTCTTCGCCCTCTGTGAAGGCGAGGAAACCGCCCGCAAAGTCGCCGAAGCCGTCAGCAAGGTTTTCTCCGCCATCCCGATCAACAACCAGTCGTATGTCTCGCGCATCAATCCGCGGGGCGTGCACGTGGTGGATGACAAAAACCCCGGTTAGGAGGTGGCCATCCATTATCCGGCATACACACAATCGAAGCTTTGCTTGGATGGGCGGTGGTCGGCGGTGGTCGGCGTATTGCGAAAAAAGAAGCTTGCCCGGTGGAAAAGTTTGGTTTTACCATCCACCTCAGTTGCAGACGACTTGCCGAGGATTTTCAGTCCAAGCGGTGTGTGTGACGATTCCCCGGCCCCCAGCCGCTCAATGATTTCTCTGGAACGATCCAATATCCAACAACGAGCCGATCGCCTTGATCGGCCAGGCCACGCTGTCTCCGATCCATGATCCGGCGTTTGGTCCATCGTTCCGCATCCCTCTTCGCACTGGATTTGTGCGGCGGCTTAGTCCGTCCGCACGCCGGCGCGTCGTATCCACCCATTGGAGGACAAAGCCATCGCTAAGCCACAAAGAGACCAAAACAGGGGTCGTTACCGCGATATGACGCGGATCAATGACCGAATCCGTGCCCCGAAAGTTCGCGTCGTGCTCGCCACCGGCGAGCAACTCGGCGTCATGAGCTCACGCGAGGCACTCGCCAAAGCCCAATCGCTCGGACTCGACCTCGTCGAGATCGCCGGTCAAGTGGACCCGCCGGTCTGCAAAATCGTCGATTACGGGAAATACAAGTACGAGCAGGCCAAGCTGAAAAAGCAGAAGTCAAAAAGCGCCACCCGGATGAAGGAAGTCAAATTCCGCGTCGGCACCGGCCAACACGACTACAACATCAAGCTCGGGCGCGCCGAAGGATTCCTCGACACCAACCACAAGTGCCGTTTCGTGCTGCAATTCCGCGGTCGCGAAAACGCCCACAAAGATCTCGGATTCGTGGTGCTCAACCGGATCATCGAGGATCTCAAATCGATGGCCCAGGTGGACCAGGCACCCCGCCTCAACGGTCGCGCCGTGGCCATGATCCTCTCCCCGCTTCCCGTCCACCAGCGCAAGCGCAAGTTCCACCTGTTCCATGGCGAACTGATGGACGAGGACGACTTCGAGGAGGACGAATCCCACGAACCCGACACCGACGATGAAGTGCCGGATGAAGTGCCGGATGAAGTGC
>CAMBPB010000107.1 GCA_945869465.1 Prosthecobacter debontii | reverse complement strand
GGGGGGGGGGGGAGGTGCGGGAAGGATTTTGGATTTCGTTTTCAGATGATCCAGCCTGTCCTTCGTGCCAGGCAAGTCTGTGCCATCGATGAATTCAATGTGGGTCCTGCGGCGGTGATGTCGTCCCAGAGGATTTCCTGGCGTGGCATCGCGCCGTTAGTTGCCGCGGCCCACGGGCCATTGAGCCCCAACTCGAGGGGACCATCCTGCGCTGGGGTGAAGGCCACGGAAATCGCGCTCCAGGACTCCCAGTGGACGGGAAACAAAATGTCGGTGTGGCGTTCGCGCACGGCCGGATCCTCTTCCCAAGCGGCGGGCGAGGCTTTGCCATGGGAGACCTGGATGTCGCGCCACGGGGCGTTTCCGGCGGGAACTTTCAGCCACAGGCGGGCTTCTGACGCCTGGCGGATGGGTTCCTGAGCGGCGAGCTTCGCGGCGAGCGCGAGCAGTGGAAACAGGGAACGTTTCATGGCGGGATTTCCAAGCTTGCCGGAGCTAGGTCTGACCGGTAGGTCCTTACGGCATGGAACACCATGTTTATTTCTGGCTGAAAGAGGGACATCAGAACGCCGCCGACCGCGCCATTTTCGAGCAAGGTCTGGAAAGTTTGTTTGAGATCCAGCTGGTGACGGGCGGACGCTGGGCCGTGCCTGCCAAGGTGATGCCGCGCCCGGTCATCGACCAATCGTGGGACTACGCGCTGAGCATGCACTTCGCCAATGTGGAGGACCACGACGCCTATCAGGTGGATCCGGATCACAACGGCTTCATCGGCAGCTTCAAGGATTGGTGGGCGAAGGTGCTGGTGATGGATCTGGCGTGAAAAATCCAGCGCGCAATCACCTCAACCCTCGATAAAGCCCTCGCTCGGCGATGCATTTCGCTACCGCCGGATGGAGCCATGGAAGCGCGGCGGTTCCCCGGGCGCTCGCCTCGCGGATGGCGGTGGCGGACGCGGGATGCCCGCCTTGCAGCGCGTGGAAAACGCAGCCAGCACGTGGTTTCGGCGGGTTTCCACGGGCGAAGACGATAAATTCGACCAGTGCCGCCAAACGCTGCGGTTCTTTCCATTGGTGCAGCGCGTCCCATTGATCGCCGCCCAGGATCCAGAACAGCTTGGCTCCGGGAAAGCGGGCGGCCATCGCCCCGGCGCTCTGATAGGAATACGACGGACCTTCGCGGTGGAGCTCGAAATCATCCACCACCGCCCATGGCAGGCTGGCGGTGGCGAGACGCAACATTTCGAGGCGATCGGATGCTTGGGCGGGAGTGGTGTCAGTCTTGTGCGGGGAGATCCGGCAGGGAAGGAAGCGGACCTCGTCGAGTGACAGCGCATTCCTGGCGAGGTCGGCCAAATGGATGTGGCCGAGGTGGACGGGGTCGAAGGTGCCGCCAAACAGGGCGATTTTCCGTGTTTCAGACATGGCGCTTGAGCGATCCGGTGGCGGCGCAGGGAACCGCCCGGAGCAAGCGATGACGGTTGCGGGTGGAACGGTCAAGCGGCCGTTGCATTACGCCGCGCTGGCGGGAGCCTTCGGCAAGGTGGATTCGGTGAGCCGTTGCAGCGCTTGTTGAAGCGCATCCAGCCGGGCTTCGTGGGTGCACAGGCGGTCTTCCCATTGGATGGGCAACTGGCTTGGGGACGGGCCGGTCTCAAGGTTGGCAACGCGATGCTCGAGACGTTCGAGATGGCGGCCAACGATGATATTTCGGTTTTGATGACTATATTGCGCTCCGTATTATGAAAGCAAGCATTGGAAATCAATGAGTTGCAAAAAAGTGGATTCCGTGGAAGACAGCGGGCGGAGATTGAGCTAAGGGTTCCTTGATGTCTGAGGACGACGAGGAGAAAGAAGACGGACGCCAAGAAGTGCTGGCGCAAGCGCATGCGAAAACTCGCAAGAGCTTGATTGCGCGTCTGGATAATTGGGAGGACCAGCGAACGTGGGACGAATTCTATCAGACGTATTGGCGGCTGATCTACTCGGTGGCGGTGAAGGCCGGTTTGCGCCAAGACGAAGCGTTCGATTGCGTGCAGGAAACCATTCTTTCAATCGCCAAGCAGAGCAAGAAGAAGCTCTACGATCCGGAGCAGGGATCCTTCAAGACGTGGTTGATGAACATGACGCGCTGGCGGATCAACGACCAGTTTCGCAAGCGCAAGAAAGACACGGCGATGATCTATGGTGAGTGGGAGAGCGACCGCAAAACCGCGATGATCGACCGCATCGAGGATCCGGGGGGCGACGTCTTGTCGCGGCTGTGGAACACCGAATGGAAAAAGAACGTGGCGGACGCGGCGCTGGCCCGGGTGATTGCCCAAGTCTCGCCGAAGCAGTATCAGATTTTCGATTGTTATGTGATCAAACAATGGGACGCCTCGAAGGTCCAGGAGCAGCTCCACGTGAGCATGGCCCAGGTCTATCTGGCGAAGCACCGGGTGGGAGCCGTCCTTAAACGCGAGTTGGCCAAGCTCGAAAGCGAGGACGATGCCAGTTAGAGTTAGTCCGAATCCGATCATTCCCGACCACGAGGTTCTGCGGAAAATCGGTGGCGGAGCCTACGGCGAGGTGTGGCTCGCCCGCGGGGTGACCGGAGCGCTGCGGGCGGTGAAGGTGGTGCGGCGCGAGGATTTCGACGACGAACGCGGCTTTGAGCGCGAGTTCGAGGGCATCCTGAAGTTCGAGCCGATTTCCCGCGATCATCCGGGCTTGGTGAACATCCTGCACGTGGGACGCAGCCCGGATGCCGTGTCGTTTTATTATTACGTGATGGAGATCGGTGACGACGTTAGAACCGGCCGGGACATCAATCCGATCGAGTATGAGCCCCGCACGTTGAGGGCGGACACCCATCAGGCGGCGGGCATCCAATGGCCCACCGAGGATTGCATCGACGTGGGCTTGCGCCTGGCCGAGGCGCTGCATCATTTGCATGAAGGCGGGTTGGCGCACCGAGATGTGAAGCCGTCGAACGTGATCTTTGTCAACGGCAAGGCCAAACTTGCGGACATCGGGCTGGTGGCTGCCCGCGACCAGCGGACGTTTGTGGGGACCGAAGGTTTCGTGCCGCCGGAAGGTCCGGGATCGGCGCAGGCGGATGTTTATAGCCTGGGCAAAGTCCTGTATGAGATCGCAACCGGCAAGGACCGGATGAATTTCCCGGAACTGCCCGACGAGGTGCCGGGAGGATCCGGGCGCAAACGGTGGTTGGAACTCAACCGGATCATTTGCGACGTCTGCGAACCACGGATTTCCAAACGAAAAATTTCCACCGCGGCGGATCTTGCGGAGGCGCTGCGGCGGATCCTGCGCGGCAAACGCCGCCGGCAGAGCGGCCTGGCGGTTTCTCTAACGGCCCTACTGCTGGCGGGACTCGCCGGTTGGGCCGGCTGGCAGGCGATCAAGGACACAAGCTGGGCGCAACAGTGGAGCGCCGTGCCGGGTCCGCCGGAACCGGCACTCGGACTGCTGCGGGTTTTCAGCACTCCCGAAGGTGCCGACGTGCTCGATGCAAAAGGCCTGATGGTGGGCACCACGCCGACTTCCACCATGACGGTCAAAGTGGGTGACGACGTCACGTTCACGCTGCGCAAGAGCGGCTTCCGTCCCCTGACGGTCGGCGGGCGGATCACGCGGGGCGCGGTGAATGAACCGATGGGCTTTTTTGGCGAACTCCAGGTCTATTGCCCGCCCAATCCCGGGGATTCATGGGTGGATCATCTGGGCATTCTCTATCAGCCGATCGACGAACTCCACGTCGGTTCGGGGTATGTGACGAAGGAAATTTGGCAGCAGTTTGCCAAGGCCACCAAGCTTGCTGACAACGTGGTTGAAATCCTCAACTTCTCGCAGAACGGACAACCGGTGGAGGTGGTGCTCGCCGCCGCGGCCAACGCGGACAAATTCTGCGTATGGATGCTGACCGGCGGGATTGAAAAGGGTTATCTTACGGAGGATCACGAGGTGAGGGCGCTGCGGGAGGAGACCTTCGAGCAGCCGCAGATGAGCGAGCGCGCCCGCAGGGATGGATTGAGACCCTTCCGGGTGATGGTTCGTCAGATTGCCTACGGGCGGATTCAGCTCACCAGCACGCCGCCGGGGGCCGAAGTCTTTGTGAATGGGATTTCGGCCGGTTCCACCGCTGCTCCACTGTTGATTCCAAAAGTGAAACCGGGGTCGGTGGGGCTGTTACTGGTCCTTGAGGGCTACAAACCGATGGCGAAGAAGATCACGGTGAACGAAGGTGAAACGTTTGAGGAGAGCTTGACCATGGAGAAGAATCAGGGGGTGGTGTTTGGCCGGCCATGGGAAAATGGAATCCGCATGCGCTTTGTTCCCGTGGATCAGGATTTGATGGCCTCGATTTGGGAAACCCGCGTCAGCGATTACGCACTCTTCGTCAAGGAAACCCAGCGCACGCCGCCCCGTCCGCCCGACTTTGCGCCGCCGCGCCCGCCCTTTTTCTCCCAGAGCCCGGATCACCCGGTGGTCAATGTCTCGCGCGACGACGCCCAGGCGTTCTGCGGGTGGCTGACGCTGCGCGAGCGCAAGGGCGAACGGATTTCCCAAGCCCATGTCTACCGCCTGCCGAGCGACTTGGAATGGAGCCTGATGGCGGGGCTCGAAGAAGAGGAGGGCATCAGTCCCGGCTGGCGGGATTCCCACAAACAGCGGGTTTATCCATGGGGTGCCAATTGGCCGAAAGCCGACAAAGTCGGCAATTTTTCCGACATCTCCGCCGCTCGCACGCCAGGAGTCTCCAGTGAGCGGACGATCGGCGGATACGACGATGGATTTCCCTTCACCGCTTCCGTGGGATCGTTTCCTCCCAACGAAATGGGGCTCTACGATCTGAGCGGGAATGTTCAGGAATGGGTGGAGGACGAGTATTCGACGCTCGACACCAATGTGCTCGGAGTGTTGCGCGGCGGCGGTTGGAACACTTATCAGATTGAAAATCTGTTCACCGGCTCCAGAAACGCCGTTCCCCCGACCTACCAGGGCTCGATCTACGGGTTCCGGGTCGTGCTTGCCAAAGTCCCGCCGAAAGCGGATTGAAGTCCGCCCAAGCTCCGCAAGACCCCACTTTTCATCATGGTTGAAATCAGACTCTCATACGAAGGCGACCTCCACTGCTCTGCTGTCCACATGCCATCGGGAAACCGAATTGTCACGGATGCGCCGGTTGACAACAACGGTCGCGGCCAGGCGTTTTCCCCGACCGATCTGATGGCCACAGCGCTGGCTTCCTGCGTGGCGACCGTGATCGGCATTGTCGCCAAGCGGAAGGAAATCGCTGTCGAGGGAATGACGGTGGTTGTGCGCAAATTCATGTCCAGCGACCAGCCGCGCCGGATCAGCCGGTTGGAACTCGACGTGAGTCTACCGTTGCCCGCCAGCCATCCGGACCGCAAAATCCTCGAAAGCGCTGCCCGGGGTTGTCCGGTCCATCACAGCATCCACCCGGACATCGAGGTGGAGATGAGCTGGAGGTGGCGGGAAGATTCAACCAAGAAAGAGAAATGAACCGCAGATGAACGCCGTTTCCACTTTAGCACCAGAACTGGCACCTGCGCGGGGTGTGGAGAAAGATGATTAAGTCCGGTCGCGACGAACCATTGCGCGGAGCGCACACGTCACAGATCGAACCACTCGGTGGGATGGTCCTGACAGGCGCAGTGCAATCCCACGTGGCCATGCCCCGCCTCGCTGAGGCATTCGCGCAAGCGGCGGAGGATGAGCTCCGGAGTATTGCAATCTGAGCTCAGATGGCCCAGGACCACCCGCCCGAGTTGCGCGTGGGCGATGTCACGCACCAGATCCGTCACTTGTTCGTTGGACAAATGGCCGTGCCGCGAGCTGATCCGTTGTTTGATCGACCACGGGCGTTTGGTGTCAGCCTCCAGCAAGTCGTCATCGTAGTTGGCCTCGACAAACAAGCCGTTCAAATCTCGCAGACTCTCGGTCATGCTGCGGGTCACATGGCCGGCATCCGAGACAAACCCAAATCGCCGCGTGGCATGGCCGATTACGAAACCCACCGGATCCACCGCGTCATGTTGGATCGAAAAACTCCGGATCGCGGAATCCCCGATGGTGAAGGTCTGCCCGGTCTCGAAGGTCTTCCAGACGGCCCCTTCCACGCCCGATTCACGGACCATGTGCGCCGTCTGGGTGGTGGCAAACACCGGCAGCGAATATTGTTTCAGAAAAACCTTGAGCCCCTTCACGTGGTCGCCGTGCTCGTGGGTCAGCAGAATGCCATCCAAGGATCCAGGGTCGATGCCAAGCAGACCGAGTCGCAGCGTGAGTTGTTTCGCACTCAATCCGGCGTCGATCATCAGGCGCAGTCCGCCACATTCGACGAGCGCCGAGTTTCCGCCACTGCCACTGCCAAGCACCGCGAATCGCATCACGCCCCAAGCTGGGAATTTTCAGCGCGCGAAGCAAGGACTTCGGAACTCACATGCTCGGAACCTGAACCAGCTTGGTGTATTGATAGGAATTCTTGGCTAGAAAATCCGCCTTCTGGGCGGCGGTGAACGGGCGGTTGCGCAGTTGGTCGATGCCGGCATCGGATAGAACGCTGAGCGAGATTTCCACCGCCGTGATCCGACCGGCTTTCAATTCGTCCGGAGTCACAGTGGCCGCGGTGATGGCGGCTTCGATCCCGGTTCCCTTGATTTTCAGCGACTTGGTCACCTGCGTCGAAGCCGTTTGGCCGACGGTGACCGGCACGTTGACCGTTTGACTGGTGGTTCCCGTCACATGAGTCGCCTCGACATGGAAGGTGATTGAAAATTGGAACACGTTCTCGCAGACGAAGTTTTCGACCTTGTCGAGATCATTCGCATACGCCGTCGCCTTGAACGCGGCGGTGAGATCGGTTTTGCCTAGCAGATCATTGAAGGTGTTGTCCGGGTTCACCAGCAAGCGGTTCAGGACGAAGGTGGTGAAAGTCCCGGACTGGACGATTGGATCCTTGTAGTTGAGGCGGTAGGTGACGCATGAAACATCGCCGCCCTTGTCATTGGCGGTTCCAATCTCGCCGTTGTAACGGTCCGTCGAGCCCGAGAAAAAGATCAACTCCGCGGCATTGGAGCTTTTCAGTTTATCGCCCGGCGGGGTGGTCGGACTGATGGCGGAAACCCATTCGTAAGTGTTGCCGCGGCGGACGATGAGCGCCTCGAAGTCGCGGACCATGCCATCCACCATGGCTTTGGCCTGGCGGGATGCGCGGAGTTCGGAACGGCTGCGGTTCCAAGTGTCCATGGCGATGGAGGTGATGGAAACCAACACCGTCACGATGATCGTGGTTATGGCCATGGCCACCATCAATTCCATCAGGGTGAAACCGCGTTTGGATGGGGTATTCCGTGGGTTGGTCATGGCGTGAGCGGGAGGGAGTTAACGGCGAACCGCCAGATTGCGGGTGAAGATCGGCTTTTTGATCGCGTCAAAGTTTTTATCAAATCCGCCGCTCGACCCGAAGTAGGAAGGGGTTTTGGCAGGCAGGGCGAAGAAATCCGCGGAAAACGCAATCACCGCTTCGGTGTAAACGTCCGAGGACGCGGCATTGGCATGGGCGCCTTTCGGATCCACGAGGCTGCCGGCGGTGCCCGGCTTCAATTGGCCGCCGTCGAAGATGAGCTGGGTGCATTTGACCAGATAGATCCCCCCTTCGATCGCGGGCAGATCCTCCAGGAAAATGGGATCGTTCTTGCGGCGCACCATGGTCCGGACGACGTAGTTCTCGCCGGGCACTTTATCCTTGATGTTGGTTTCGGGTTCCGGGGTTCCGTCCGCGCGAACATTGTTAAGTTTGCCGCGGTATTGATAGACAAACACCGAGGTATTGGCGGCATTCGAGGTTTTGATCCACTCGAAGGCCTTGGCGAAGCCGGTTTTCACGGTGGCGGTGCCTTGGCCGGTGCGCAGGGTGACCATTTCCTGTTCCAGGGTGGAGGCGAGACGATCCGCCTCCTGCACGTTGAGCGCCTTGCGGATGCCCGCCGCCGCCGGAGCGAACACATACATGAACCCGGTCAGCAGCACGGCGAGCACGCCGATGGCGATGACCGTCTCGATGAGGGTGAAACCAGGTTTGCAGGAGGAAGGATAGGATTTCATGACTCAGAATTTGTCGCCAGAATTGAGACCTTTCACGGCATCGCCCATTTGGTCGGGACTGCGGAACACCGAACTCCGGCCGTTTCGCCAGATGACGAACCCCCCGAAATCGCGCTTGGCCGACGAAGTGACCCGCGGGGGTTGGGCCGTCGCGGAAGCACTGCTAACCCGTGAACCGCTGCCGATGATGAAGCTGGTTCCGGGCGTCTTGCAAATTCCCTGATCGTTGAATTGGTAAATCAAATAAGTGCCTTTATAGGCGGATTTGGCATCCTTGATCTTGGCGTCCGTGATTTCATTGATCGCTCCGGCGCCCTTCGAATGGTCCTGCTTGCTGAATCCCTGACTGAAGAAAACCTGGTCGGGAAGAACCGCACCACGACTCGAAAGAACCCAGTTCGGTTCCTGAGCCGGTGTGCTGACGGGAAGACCGTTGGCATCCACTTCCTCGTAGGCGACCACCATGCGCCGGAGGTCGTCGGCAGGGCTGTCGGTGAGGGATTTGGCCACCAGCACGCAGGACCGGATGTTCCGGCTCACCGCCGTGGTACGGGCTTCATCAAACCACGACTCCGCGGTGGCCACGCCGCTGGTCACTCCCTTGCCGGCCATTCCGCTCAGACCGATCGACCCTGCGGTCATCAGAATGGAAATGATGGCGATGACAACGAGCATTTCCACCAGCGTGAAGGCGGATTTCCCCCATCCTGAACCGGCTTTCGTGTGGATTGAGTGCATGGGCTTTGAATCGAGTTGCGTGAATGTGGAATCGGTTTTTCGGGTTCGCAAGAGAAAATGTCAATACATCGCAATTACGTTGTCCGGGGGTTGGCGGGGAATCTTCCATGGTTGGGACCGTTCATCCAGAGCCATGCGGGGACGATCATGTCGCGGACATTCGTGCGGCTCGCCTGCCAGCCGAGGAGCTGTTTGGCGAGCGAGGGATCGGCGACGAGCGAGTCGGGATCGCCGTCGCGCCGCGGACCGTATTTCACCGGAACGGTTTTCCCGGTGACCTCCTCCACGGCGGCAATGATTTCCCTCACCGAAACTCCCACGCCAGTGCCGAGATTGCAGCGGACGGATTCGCCCCCGCGAACCAGGTGATCGAGCGCGCGGGCATGGGCGTCGGCAAGATCCTCGACATGAATGTAATCCCGGATGCAGGTCCCGTCGGGAGTGGCGTAGTCAGTGCCGAAAACCTCAAGATATTGGATTTCTCCGGTCACCGCCATCATCACTCGTGGGATCAGGTGGGTTTCCGGATGGTGGTCTTCGCCGATTTTCCCGTCGGGCGAGCTGCCGCTGGCGTTGAAATACCGCAGGCAGGCGCTGCGCAAGCCCCAGGCATGGCCGCAATCGGTAAGAATCCATTCCACCATCAGCTTGCTGCGGCCATAGGGATTGATGGGATTCTGCGGGTTGGATTCGCTGATCGGCAATTTTTCCGGCACGCCATAGGTCGCGCAGGTGGAGGAGAAAACGAACACCGTGCAGTCGAATTCCTGCATCACTTGGAGCAGCTTGATCGGTTCCGCCGTGTTGTTTTGATAGTATTTCAGCGGATTGGTGACCGATTCCCCGACGTAAGCAAACGCGGCAAAATGAATCACCGCGCCGAACCGATGTGTTTCGAACAACGAGCGCACCAGCTCCTGATCGCCCACGTCGCCGACGACCAGCTCCACCCCCGGATCGACGATGGCTTGATCGTGACCGAACACCAGATTGTCCAGCACCACGATTTTCCAGCCCTGATCCGCGAGCAGCCGGACGGTATGGGAGCCGATGTAACCGGCTCCTCCTGTGACGAGAATGGGCGCGTTGGGGATCGTCATGAGATTCTTGGAGCGATGAAACCGGAGAATGACGGATGCTGTCAACTCATGCTGCTCGGATATTATCCCATCGGCTAGCGTCCTTTGGTGATCATCGGCTGCCCGCATCCCTATGGCTGCTCCCGGGCTGCGGCTGCGGTCCGCCACCGCGGATGGTGCGCAACGTGACAGTGGTGAATTAACGCAACCTTCCTGATTTCGAGTGCCGAATCGCCCTCGCGAAACCGGAACGTCACGAGATGGATTCCCGCGTCGCGGACGAATGCCCCCCCAAGCCCGCTCCCGCCGACCGGCGCGGCGAGGTGGAAATGGTTCGATTGGTTGGCGCCGCGTGGGTTCCTTTCAATTCGACCTATTGGCCGCTCGACCCTCTTGCGCGCTCGTTTGTGCTCGTGCATCCGGACCCCGTCACCGGCACGCCCCGCGCGCGGAACCTGTCCGAGATTCCCTGAAGGTTCCCGCACCATATCCCGTGCGGCTGTCTGTTGGAATGAAGGGGAAACGGCGGTGAAGCAACTTGCAAAAGATACAATCAAAGCGGCCCGGTGTTCGATGAAAGCGTGCCGAAATCTTCCTAACGTCGGGTATAGTCCCCACGGCAAACGTGATCCGCACGCCAGCACAAATCACTCCTGATCAAGGGAGTCATCAACTGTCATGTTTTCGATGATCCTGGTAGCAGCAAGAATCCCGTCGCTTCAAACTCCAACCCGCAGATCCCGCAGGCTCCACAGCACGCCCTTCGCGCCTTTGCCGCTGCCTTTCATGGCCCGCGCGCCGTCTTTCCGCTTCGCCCCGAATCGTTCCCGCGCGCTCGCAAACGCCTCGTTCACAAACTCTTTGCTGCCAATCACCGCGCCATCGGTGAAATAGC
>CAMBPB010000106.1 GCA_945869465.1 Prosthecobacter debontii | reverse complement strand
CAAACGACTCCGCCCATGCCGCTCCGTTTGCTGACGTCGTAGAAATGATCGAAAATAGTCCGACAGTTAGTGCAAACGCTGCGGATGTTTTGTGAGGAGTAGGTGTCATAAAGGTTCGATAGTTATTGGATTCGGGACTGCGAGGAATTTGCTTTTGAGGCGGATTCACGTGGCAGATGATCTGCGCGCGTTTTATGGATTTGTCAGGAATATCGCATCATCGCACTGCGCTTTCATGATCGTGGCATCTTTGGCGGGTTGAACGGTGAGCCGGTGATCGCCAGCGGGTATGCTGGTGGTGCATTGACCATCCTTCAGAGCCAGCGGCTTGCCGTTGATCCATGCAGCATCGATGCCGGTGAGGATGAGGGGTTTGGTGGTTGGCTTGGCGGCGTTGAAAGTCGCGGTGGCGTAGGGTTTGTCAGGGCGGTCTTGCGCGCGGAGGTTGCCATTGACGAGAGTCATGGCCGCGACCGCGGCTTCCGTCGCAGCTTGCGGTCCGGGCGCGTTGGAATGGAAGTTCCAGTGGCGGGCGACATTGTGGATGCTGGTATCAAATGGTCCAGGGCGGCCGATTTGGCTGAGGAATGCGTAGAGGTTGCTCTTGGATTTGGCATCCAGAGCATCCGCAAAACCCATCGGCATGAGGCTGCCGATGTTTTCCTTTTTCACGATGTTGGCTTTCAGCACGGGCAGTTCTGCACCCGGTGCCGGGCGGATAATGACTTCGGTGGTGGTCTCTCTCACAGGGATTCCGGTCATGACGCTGCCGTCTTTCATGGTGTAGGAAAATCCATGATAACCTTCCTTGACCTTGGCCGCGGGGTTGACCGTGCTTTCGATGATATAGTCTAGCGGGGCACTGGCACCGATGCTTGAGAAGTCTGGTCCAAAATTTCCTCCGGCTCCGCCGATGGCGTGGCACACAGCGCATCCGATGCGGCGGTAAACCAGTTCGCCTTCCGCAGGATTGGATTCCTTTTTCACAGCATCCACCATGCCGGCGATCTCGGCGGCGAAATCACGCACGGCTGTAGAGACACCGGCGAGGGGCGAAAGCACTTCCACCAGCTTTTGGCCACCGCCTCCCATGCCTTTGGCAATTTCGAGAGCCACACCGTAGGCATCAGCGGGTAGGTCTTTGGGCATATCCTTGACGAACAAGTCAAGAAAGGGCCGGTTCTGGAAAAGCTCGCGCCACAGTCCAAGGGCCGCCTTGCGATCCGGGAGTTGCACGAGAATCGAGGAGAGCGACTTCAATGCCTCACGCGGAGCGAGAAGCGACAAGGGTAGGAGGGCGTCGCGTCGAACCACACCAGGTTGACCCGTCGCGACGAGCTTGCCTAGGGCATCCACAGCGGGCTGCTGGGCATTTTTCTTCAATGAATTCAACGCCTCGGCTCGCAGTTCCGCATCTTTTTCGTTGCCTGCAAACTCTGCGATTTTTGGCACTGCCTGGGGTAATGCCCAGTCACCTGTCAGACGGATTGCCGTGGTGAGCAGGGCCCGATCATTGCTTGTTAACAGAGCCGTGATGCCGTTCAGATCACCTTTTGGGAGGACGTTGCGGTTCTTGGCGGCATCGGACAGCGAGTTGCCTGCGCGGAGACGGGCGGCAGGATTGAGCGCACCTTCTTTGATAAATGCAGCGTAGAGAGTAGTCACTTCGGCGGCGCTACCGGACTTACCAATCATCTCAATCCACGGGCCCGTGCCGTCCGCATCAAGCGTGCGTCCGGCGGTGAGTCGCTGGATATAGGGCGCTGTAACCTGGGGAATGGCAATGCTCGTGAGCGCGTCAAGCTGTGCCTGACGGCCGACGATTTTTTCCGGATCCGCAGCGACATCCTCGAGCCAGGGACGGGCCAATTCATTGACTGATGTCCAGGCGGCGAACTCGAGATATTGATCCGCGGCGTTCTTGGGCATATGACTGAGAACGAGCTGGGCGCTTTCAAACGTACGGACGCGGGCCAAGGCACGGAACGCCTCCAAGCGGACACGGGGATCACGATTTTGCTCCAGCCAAGGCGCAAAGGGACTGACATCGGTGGTCCCGCTGGCACCGTAGGCTTTCCCCAATTCCCGCAGTGCGACCTGGACGCTTGTGTTGTCGGTGGCGTTAGGATTCAGCATTGCCACCAAATGAGCCGTATCACTGGTGCGCCCGCTGAGCAGCCATGCGGCATGACGCCGGGTGACTTCATCCTTTGCCCAAGTCGTCAGGGCCTTTTGCAATTTTGCCACAGGCACCTTCGCGAGCTCGCGACGCGCTTGTTCGAAGTCCCAACGGTTCGGTGAAAGCAGTCTGACTAACAATTGATCCACGGACTGTCCAGCGACGGGTATCCACGCAAGCGGTTTGCTGCCTTTGGGCGCGATGCGCCAGATGCGACCATGTTGTTTGTTGCGTCGTGGATCGCGGAAATCCACCTCGCCGTGATTGATGATCGGATTGGTCCAATCCGCCACGTAGATCCCGCCGTCGGGCCCCATGGCCAGAGCGATGGGACGAAATGTGTCGTTCGAGGTTCGTGCGACGTCCGGTTGGGTCTTCGTTACGTAGCCGGATTTTCTCTCCGCCGGATTGGCGGCCGCCGTCAAATCATTGAAGCTGAAACGTACGATGCGGTGCGCGCGAAAGTCATTGGTGATGGCATTGCCCTGCCATTCTGGAGCGAAGAGCGGGCTATTGATAATTTCCAGTCCGCAGAATTTCGGATAGCCACCGGGGCTGATACTGTTGATGGTGCGGCGCGCGCCTTCTGATGGCGGCAGCACGGCTCCGGGGAAAGCCCAGCTGATACCGTTTCCATCCGCGCCCGAGGTGAGGAATGTTTGTCCATTGGCGTCCTCCTGCTGGCCCCAGCAATTGACCAATCCTTTGGAATGAACTTCGAGTCGCTCGGTGTTAGGATCATATGCGAATGCCGTGCCGGAGTTTGCCCGCACCAGACCCCAGGGTGTTTCAATGTGCGAGTGAATGTAAATGGTCTGTTGGAAATACAGCCGACCATCAACACCCCAATGCAGCCCGTGAATGATGTGGTGGGTATCCTCGGTGCCGAATCCGCTGAGCGCGATACGGCGTTCCGTCAAAAGACCGTCGGCTCCAGGTTTGGTCAGGTGCAGCAGTTCGGTGCTGGCTGCTACAAAGCAACCACCGGTGTTGTCAGGCGCGACACCTGCTGGGATCAGCAGTTTATCAGCGACAATCCGGGACGTGTCCGCCACGCCATCGCGATTTTTGTCCTCCAGCAAAATAATGCGGTCGTTGCCTGTTGAAGGTCCGAACTTGGCCGAGTTTCCTTCCATCTGCGCGGCGAGATCGTCGGGATTCACCTGCGGATAGGTGTTGGACGAAGCGATCCACAAACGCCCCAATGTATCCCAATTCATGCCAACTGGTTTTTCAATCAGCGGATTCTCAGCAAACAAGTTCATGTCCAGACCCGCATCGAGGGTGTATTCGGGACGCGGCAATGGAGCCAATGCGGAGAGTTTTGTCTCGCTTGCCGGTTCGGGTGGAAGCGTGCTTGGCTTTCCTGCTGAAATCGCGATCACGTTGGCCTCGGCTTTGTCAACGAGTGGATCAAACTTGGGAATCTCCACGGCATTGCGTCCCTGTTCACCCTTGCGGAAGCCGAAAATGTAAGTGTAGTTGGCTGGGCGGCTGCGATGGAAAAATAAGGCGTTCTTGCGCAGAATGGCCCCACGCAAGGATTTCTGCAATGCGGTTTCCGTGTCCCATGCTTTGTCCGTTTTCCATCCCAATTGTGCGGCGAAACTCTGACTCATCGCCTGAAATCCGCGGGGAGTCAGGTGAATTCCATTGTCCGTGGC
Organism: Prosthecobacter debontii; assembly: GCA_945869465.1. Taxonomy (GTDB): domain Bacteria; phylum Verrucomicrobiota; class Verrucomicrobiia; order Verrucomicrobiales; family Akkermansiaceae; genus Luteolibacter. The sequence goes on along the minus strand of CAMBPB010000106.1, from coordinate 7,096 downwards.
CTGCGCCAGGGTGATTTTGGCCGATTTCTTCCATTCACCGCGAATGAAAGGCGATTGATTTTCGGTCGCCAATGTTTCCAGCACCTTTTCATAATCCGCGATCAGCGCGTTGTGTTCGGCAGGATCAGGCAATCCAGGGCGGGTGGCACGCAGGTCTTCATGTTGGATCGGTCCGACAAAAACAAAACGCACTTTCCCCTCAGGGCTGGCCTGTTTGATCAATTCCATCAATGCGAGTAAGTCCTTGCGGAATTTTTCCGGGCTGTGATCCAGGCCGTAGCGGGCTGGGTCGGGATTGAGCACCGGATCGTTTTTACGATACGTTAGATCGTCCAGGCTCGCGGCCATGCCATAACCAAGAACCGCAATCGTCGGTTTCACGACCGCCAACTGCTGCTTTAGGCTTTCGGTGCCTTTTGCCACAGGATCAAAGCTCGCCCGGGAAACCCCCAGCGGGCTGTCGCCGCTGTAGCCGAGATTCCTGACGGCAAAATTTTTCCCATGAAACTCTTGCCGCATCCGCGATTCAAGATAACCGTAGTTATTCTCACGCTCGATGAAGGCATCACCGATGAGCAATACACGGTCGCCATCGTTGATTTCCAGTTTTTGTTGCGCTGCAACCAGCGACGAGCAGGCGAGGATAGTCAGTAGTGTGGTGACGTTTCGGATCATGGTTTTTCCATGTATTGTCGTGGTGGTGTGATGGAGTATCATTTTTTTCGTGCGTATAGGTAGGTTTATTTCCCGCTGTTCCAGAAGATGTGCGTGCCGCTTTTGCCCGCGCACACGATATCTTGCCAGCCATTGCCGTCAAGGTCTGTGACACTGAGAAAGCTCATGAGAGGACCGGCCTGCCTGCCGTAGCCTTACCAAGGCAGCTGCGGCGACGACGACGGGTGTGAGGATCGATTGCAGTGGGTGAAGGTCGGTTCTCATGAATGGGCGCGTAAGCTGGTTTAGGTAATGATTTCCTTGATGACGCGGCTATCGCCATCAATTTGTGTGAGTCTTTGCTCAACCCCCTGAAAGTAGTAAGTCAGCTTGTCGTGCTGAAGGCCCAGGAGGTGCAGGATCGTGGCGTGCAGGTCGCGCACCTGGACGGGGTTTTCGACCGCTTTGAATCCGAAATCGTCGGTCGCTCCAAAGACGGTGCCGCCTTTGATGCCGCCCCCGGCCATCCATACGGAATAACCGTAGGGACTGTGGTCGCGGCCATCGGATCCCTCGGAAGTCGGTGTGCGCCCGAATTCCCCGCCCCAGATAACGAGCGTGGAATCGAGCAGACCGCGCGCCTTTAGATCCGTGATCAACCCAGCGATGGGTTGATCGATTTGTCTGCCATTGCGCAGGTGTTTTGAGTCGTTGGCGCCGTGGGTGTCCCAACCATCCCCGCCGCCGCCGTGGTAGAGCTGGACGAAACGCACACCGCGCTCGACCAGTCGCCGTGCATTGAGACACTGCGTGCCAAACGGGCGGGTGATGTCGTTGTCCAGGCCGTAGAGAGACTTCACGCTGTCAGGCTCCTTGCTGAGGTCCACGGCTTCCGGTGCGGCCGACTGCATCCGGTAGGCGAGTTCGTAGGCGGCGATGCGTGCGGAGAGATTGTTGTCACCGTTTTGCGAGGCGAGATACTCACGGTTGAGCTGCTGCGAGAAATCGAGGATGCGCCGCTGATCACCGCCGCTCATCGTGTCAGGCCGATCGAGGTAGAGGATGGGCACGCCGCTCTGGCGCAGTTCCGTGGCGGAGTGGATCGCTGGGAGAAAACCATTGCCGTAGGTCGTCGGCCCGCCTTTCAACGCTCCGTCGCGCAGCACCACGTAGCCCGGCAAATTCTCCGAGGCCGAGCCGAGGCCATACATCGCCCAGGCACCCAGACTCGGGCGGCCCATCAGGCGCGTTCCGGAGTGCGCCATGTAGAGGGCGGGCGCGTGGTTGAACTCCGTGTGATAGCAACTGCGGACGACGGCCAGTTCATCGGCGACCTTGGGGAGGTGCTCGAATATATCTGACATCTCAATGCCGGAGTTGCCGCACTTCCGGAAGGTCCTCTGGCTCGCGAGGACCCTGGCCGTACTCGCCTTGGTGAATTCCAGATTCAGATCCGAGAAGCTTTCAGGAAGGGTTTGTCCCGCATATTTTGCCAGCAAAGGTTTGGGATCAAAGGTGTCCACCTGGCTGGGTCCGCCGTGCATGAAGAGCGAGATCACCGCCCGCGCCCGGGGCGCATGATGCGGGCCTTGGGGAGCCAGGGGATTGGCCGCAGCCCCGGCTTCGCGGCTGATCAAATCCAGAAACGCCAGTGAGCCAATCCCCATGCCGGCTTTGCGCAAAAATTCCCGGCGTGAAAACGCGCGGCTGTCGGTGAAGTGAGGATCCATCAGTTGGTGTAAATGAATTCAGTGGTGTTCATGATGCCGATACAAAACTCCACCAGTGCGGTGGGGTGAGGGTCTGCCGCTCCGGACTTGCGATGCGCGGCCTCGGCCTCGGCGATGAATTGCAGGGCGGTCTTCAATTCTCCTTCGTCCGCGTGGCGGCTGTAAGCGAGCAGCCACGCCTGTTTCACGAACGATTCCACATGGCTCCCTGCCTCGCGCGTCAGCCGCCCGGCCATGGCGCGTGCCTGCCCGCCTACGATGCGATTGTTCAAAAGCGTGAGCGCCTGCGCGGGCACCGTCGTCGTCTGCCGGAGCGGACAGCTAGTCGCGGTGTTCGGCGGATCGAAGGCTTCGAAAAAGGGGAAGCGGAAGGAGCGGCGGTTCAAAATGTAAAGGGCCCGGCGGTTCTGCTCCGGGGTCACCGGCCACTTTAATTCCGGCTTGTTTTCGAGGTCATACATTCCCTGCAATTCCTCAGGCGACAGCTTAGGCACAAAGGGCGGGCCAAAACTCTTCCGATCAAGCGTTCCGGCAGCCGCCTGGAGATGATCCCACACTTCCTCCGCTTCGAGGCGGCGGCGGGGAAAGCCCGCCAGCAAACGGTTCTGCGGATCCGCCGCGATGGCCTTCGGGTCACGGACCGCCGACTGCTGATAGGCGGAAGAGACCAGAATCCGCCGGTGCAGGCTCTTCATACTCCAGCCATTTTCGCGCAGTTCCGACGCGAGCCAGTCGAGCAATTCCGGGTGCGATGGTGGTGCTCCCTGCGTGCCAAGATCATTCGGTGTGGACGCCAGCGCCTGCCCGAAATGCCACTGCCAAATCCGGTTCGCCATGACGCGCGCCGGCAGCGGATGGTGTGGTGAAACGAGCCAGCGCGCCAGCTGGGCACGGCGCTGTTGCGCCTCGTCCGGTCCGCCCGGCAACGCGCCGCCGCCTGGCAGAAAACCCGGCAGTGCAGGGGCGATGAGTTGGCCAGGCTTGGTCAGCTCACCGCGCGTCAGCAGATGAATCGGGAGCGGCTTTTGCGCATGGCGCATGGCGCGATACGCGGTCCGCTCGCCCTTGCCCCAAGCCTTCGCGCCGGTATTCCGGTTCCATGTTTCACTGGCAGCAAAAATCGCCTCCAGCCCGAAATAATCACGCTGGGTGATCGGATCGAATTTGTGGTTATGGCAATTCGCGCAGCCCACCGTGAGTCCCAGCGCCGCCTCGCTGAGAGTGCTGACCTGATCGGTACGCCTGGCATATTCCAGCATGTCAGGAAAGGCGTCCAGTGCGTTTTGCCATTCGCCGAGTGTCCACACCGCTACGGCGTCCTGCATGTCAGCCTGCCCCGGCCAAAGTTCGTCCCCCGCGACCTGTTCCATCAGGAAACGGTCATACGGTTTGTCCTCGTTGAAACTCCCAATGACGTAATCGCGGTAGCGCCACGCCTGCTCATAAAAGATGTCCGTCTCATATCCGCCCGAGTCGGCATAGCGCACCACATCGAGCCAGTGCCGCGCCCAGCGCTCGCCATACGCCGGCGATGCGAGCAACCGGTCCACGACCTTGGCGAAGGCATCCGCGCTGGTATCGCTAGCAAACGCGGCGATGTCCTTCGGTTCAGGCGGCAGGCCGGTCAGGTCGAACGAGACCCGCCGCAGCAGCGCTTCCTTGCCCGCAGGCGGTGCGGGACTCAACTTTGCCCCGTCGAGTTTGGTGAGGATGAAGGCGTCTATCGGCGAGGTGATCCACGGATCCCTGCGGTCCGGCACCGGCGGTCGCTGCAATGCTTTGAATGACCAGTGACTGGCGGCTTTCGCCATGCGCGGATCGATTTCGTCCGCGCCCTCCGGCCACTCGGCGCCCTGATCGATCCACGTGCGGATCAGCCCCACCTGGGCCGCGCTCAAGCGCCGGCCCTCAGGCGGCATGGCGGTATCTTCATCCAGCGCCGCGATGCGCTGCACCAGCGGGCTGGCCGCGCTGTTTCCCGGAATGATGCCCGTGCCCTCATCGCCGCCCTCCATGGCACGGGCCTTGGTGGCAAGCGAAAGCCCACCCTTGTCCTTGTCCAGCCCGTGGCACTTGAAGCACGCGTCTTGGAACAGAGGCTTGATATCCCTGACAAAGTCCACCGCCGCGGCCGCCGGTTCCGGCAGACGGGGATCAGCCTTGCCGATGGCGAAATGCACCTTCACCCGTTGCTGGGAAAGCTCGCCCGCATAGATGGCCAGTTCGTCGATTTCACCCGCAAAAAAACTCCCGCCCGCTTCCCGCGTTTCGCCACCTATTTGAATGGGCCTCGCATTGCTGATCTTCCCGCCGCCATCGCGCCCCGATCCTTTCAGCATGCCATCCACGTAAAGCCGGTTTTGGCCATCCGCGCTGCGCGTCCAGACCACATGATGAAACTGTCCATCATTGAGTCCCGCCGGCGATGCCAGCACATGATCGCCCCCGCCTTGCGGCCCGCTCCCGGCCAGAATCTGCCCGTCGTTTCTGCCATCACTTTTGCTTCCGCCTAAAATACACCAGTCGCCGGATCCGAAACCGCCCGTCACTTTGGAAACCAGCGACGCACTACCAGGCCAATAAGCCCGGTCAAAAGATTGTGTGCTCTTAAACCACAGTTCCACCGAAAGGCTCTCCGAATCGAAAGCCGGATGCGATGGAATCTCCAAAACGCCATGCCCATCGAACGAAGCCGCACTCCCAGCCACTCCGCCCGGCACCAGTTTCGCACCCGGAGCAAAAACTCCGTCCGGCCCGCGAAGTCCCGCGGCGGAGGAATTGCGAGCCGTCCCGGCATGCGCGTCGCTATCATCGAAACGATAGTAGCCAACCGGTCCGTCTTTAAGAACCTCACCCGAATACGCGCCAGCGGGCGGCTCCGATCCGCCAGCTGAGGCAACGACCACAACGGTTAGCATGGCTGCGAAAAGCGGATTCATCTGGAAGATTGAGAATTGGAAACGTAGCGGCATGGCAGCTGGGTGGCTGGTGGCTGGGTGGCTGGGTGGCTGGGTGGCTGGTGAATGAATGGCACGATAATCGTCCTTGTCGGCTATTTTCGATCAATAAATGAATCTGAAGTCAGCAGGGAAACCATGACGGCCCTGAAGCTGCCGCGGCTTTTCACGTAGGCATTGGCGGCGTCGATCAGGTTTTCGAGTCAGCAAGCATTTGAGCCCCCATTTCTCGCAATTCCTGTGCGGGATTGGCCCTACTCCAACGAGCTGGCCTTCGCCATGTCATCCCGGGCAAGGCAAATTATCTGAAGCCACCGCCAGCGCCGGGAGGTCACGCTGCATACTCGCTAGCGACTGGAAAACCCCACTCACCTCTGTGGAGCCGGATCGGCGACCGACTTTCCGCCGCCGCGGAGGTGGATTTGCTCGCTTCGTTCGTCGCCTTCCTCGAAGACCTCATCGTTCACCATCACCTGGCAACTCCAATAAAGCAGCAGATGACGAAGAGGGATTTGAGGACACTCCGCTCATTGGTCTCTAGGGGCGAGTGCCGAATCATTCCCATCTGCCCACCGCTCCTTGGGTCTTCCGGCTTGCCAGTTACAGAGAATTTTCCCTTGCGGTAAATCCACAAAAGCATAAAAGCATACGCATGAGAACGACCATTGATATTCCTGATCCCTTGTTCCGCGAGGTTAAGGCGACGGCGGCGCGGAAGGGCGTGCTGCTCAAGCAGTTCATCACCGCAGCGCTGATCCGTGAGGTGGCGGAGGAGGCTCATGGGACCTCGGCGGCGGAGCATCAGCAGAAGGTCAGTGAATTCCTGCGCGGCATCCAAGCACATAACACGGCACCCGTGCCCGCGCTGAACCGGGACGAACTCCACGAACGTAGCTGGCGCGTCTCGCGCCAGACCGTGGCCGGAGCGTCTCGCTCCGTGGCCGATCTCCGAATCCCCCTCGTCGTCCCGGCTCCGCGCTCTTCTGCGGCCTTTGAGCCTCTGCGGTAAACTCTGATCCCCAGCCCCTGGCGCGCGGAGCCCGAGGCCGCATTCTGGAACAATCTGGAAACCCAGTATCGCGGGCAACTTGCCAAAATCGAGCAGGCCCGGCAGATGCAGTCCCATGTGGATTGGCTCAAAACCATTCCGGTGAAGGAACTTGTCGCGCGGCAGGCGATTCCTGCGGAAACCCACAAAGTGGTCATCCTGCGGGAAGTCCTGCGCTTTTATGGAGTCAGCAGCGTCGCGGCATGGCTCACGGTTTGGGATGAGCCCGCCGCTGCCGCCAGGCGGCCAGCGTTTTTGAAGTCCAGCCCGGGCCCCACCTCTGCATGGCTGCGTCTCGGGCATCCCATCGACGCATCACGCCGCAATCAAGGCCGCCCGATCCGCAGCCGAGATCAACCGCATCGCCGCCAGTCTGAATCTCTCCTCCGGCATCGTCGCGGGCAGATTCCAATTCCTCACCCAAAAGCGGTCCAGCTTCAATGGACTGATCACCAAATTCGAGTGGGATCGGAAATCGGCATCACAAGCACGACCGGATCGTTCTTGAAACCTCAAACTGGATGACCCGCCTCAGTCCCGCCGGTAGGGCGGCTCCGGCCCAGGGCGGTTGTCTGGTTAATTGATTTGTGGCGGGGGTGTTTTGAGGAGGCGCAAGGCGGCGTGGGGTTTGGCGCTGTGGTGGTGGAAGCCGGCGTTGAGGGTCTCGAAAACTTCCGCGTCGTGAAGCCGCAGGATGGCTCCCCTCA
>CAMBPB010000105.1 GCA_945869465.1 Prosthecobacter debontii | reverse complement strand
ACGCAGTTCGTTTACAAGGACAAGTCCGCCGACCTTTACTGCCATTACTATCAGGCTCAGGCCATGATGAACCGCGGCGGCAACGAGTGGAAAAAATACAATGGCCAATTCCGCGACGAACTTCTCAAGAACCAGAATCCAGATGGATCATGGCCCACGCCCGGTGGTGGAACGTCGATGAACCCCCACTATCAGACTTGCCTGGCCACCTTGATGCTGGAGGTTTACTACCGTTTCCTGCCCGGCACCGGATCCAAGTAAGCCACCCAAGGCGGGCGGACACGTTGCGCCGCTCCTTGACGGTTTGGCATGCAGCCGGATGCGGGGGATGCGCAAATCACCGGGCTTTTCATTCTCCATTCATTCACGACCCATGCTGGCGGACCGCCCGGCGGATCGGTCCCTGCCTTGTCACCTTTGCCCAAGATATGCGATTTGAGCCAAATCCCTTTCCGACCTGCTGGTGCGCAGACCGCAGCGTGCGCCGCAAACCCACGGGCGGGGCCTGCAGATTACCGGACGAGGGGATTGATGGCGGCGGAAAAATGGCTACGGTGGCGGGGTATGGATGAGCTTCGACGGGCGAGGAAACGGGGTGACAAGGGCTTTGCGTGGCTTCGCGCGGGGATTTTGATCATGCTCTGCGGGGTCATCGCGCTGTGTTTCACGGGATTTCCGGGAAAGGTGAAACGCGGGCTCAGGCAGATTTTCGCTCCGACGCCGTTGGTGATTTCCGCCGACGAGAAGGACATCCGGCGGCAGATCGAGTCGAGGTTGCGGGCGGAGATGGAGGAAGAACTGGAGCGGGAGGTCGCCGCGATCAACAAGGCTGCCGCCGACAAAGCGGCGAAACAAGCGGCCGATGACGCGGTAGCCCCCGATCCCGAGGCGGCACCCGAGGTGGGAACGGTGATGGATGTGCGGAAACTGCGCTCCGGCATTCGTTTCAAAACCGAAGTGAAGATCGAAAAAGGCGGAATCGCATCCAAGGAACGTTTGGACGAGGCGAGTTACACGGCGTTTTATCAACTGACGCTGCGCATGCCGACCCCGGCGCAGACGATAGAGGAATTGGAGAAATCCAATCCGGAGCTTTCCAAGTCGCTACCGGGGCTTTCCGCCTTGATCGGAAAAGCCGAGGTTTCCGCATGGTTCGCCAGGCTTTACGAAGAGAAGACCACCCGCATCCGACGCGACGCAAATACACTCAACGAGTTGCTCACCAAGCACAATGTCTACGACTGCGAGACGATCCTGCAGTTCCGCACGCCTGGTGGCCGCCCGGTGTTTTTCATGCAGGCGGAAATGGACGTGGTGTCCGATGGTTCGGATGGCGACCGCCTGCCAACGATGCCGGATGAAATCGTGAATTCCAGCTATTACCAGCCCTACACGAGTTACGGTTGGCCGAAAAAATCCGAGACCGCGAACCCGATGGTCGCCGGATGGGAAAAGCGGCTTGCCGGCGGAGAAAAGGAGCTTGCGGACAAGGCCACCACCGCGGAACGGAAATCCTGGCTGAAGGCCCGGATCGCCTTCCTAAAGCGCGGGATCGCGGACCTCAAGAGCCGGAGTTTCCTGATCGCCGAATACGATCCCTTCATCGTGATTCCAACGAGCATCCTAACATCCAACGATCCATTCGCACCCAAAACCGGCGATTTCGCGGTGGTCGTGCACGGCAGCAAACTCTATCCGGCGATTGTCGGCGACGGCGGGCCGACCTTCAAAGTCGGTGAAGCGTCGCTGCGGATGGCACGCGAGCTGAACCCGAAAGCCTCGCCCTACAGCCGCCCGGTTTCGGATTTAAAAGTCAGTTATTTGGTATTTTCAGGCAGCCGTGACGCGGAAAAGGGGCCGCCGGACTACGAAAAATGGCGGCAGCGCTGCCACGAATTGCTAGCCGAAGTCGGCGGGCTGGGCGAGGGGCGGGAACTCCATCTCTGGCAGGACTTGCTGCCCAAACCCGTGCCACCGCTGCCAACTCCGGTTCCCGCTGGCACGCCACCTGCTCCACCCACCGCGCCACCGCCCTAAAAGGTGTCGGGAAGTTTCTTGGCTGAACAACCGGCCAGCCAGCGGCAAAAAGCGCCACAATTCCTTCTGCCGGGCGAGCTTTGCGGTTTGCCGCCAACCCGAAATCACTCCACATCCCGCATCCGGCGCACCCGTTCCTGATGCAGCGCCCGCAGCACCCGGATCAACAGCAACAGGCAAATGAGGGTGACTCCGAGTTCCATCATTGGAGCCGGGCCGCGATGACGGTCGCCAGCGGCCAGTTTGATCAGATCCGGCAGGTTGCCGAACCCGCGCGCGGTGCCCAGCAACGAGAGAATTCCGACACCGATCACCCCATGCCAACGCATTTTCAGTGAAAAAAGGCCGCAGATGATCATGCCGCCGCCCAAGGTCAGAGCCCCTTGCAGGAAGGCCAGCGCGTCATTTCCTTCCAGCAGGCGCATGGCCGCCCCACCGAGCGCCATGATCGCGGCCCCGCTGAAGAAAATGTGAAATCGCATGGCCCGAGAATGGCGCGCAGAAAACGCGTCCGCAAGCCATCTATCCGCGTATCCTAGGAACGTCTTCGGCCGGCCTGCGGACGAAGATGCAAACCGGCCGGGCATGCCATGCGCTATCCATCGGCGTATGGGTTCGTTCCGGACTTGCTGCCACCGGATGCGTCTGAGTGCCCAAGCCATTCTGGCGGCTCGATTCCGGCTTGATACTTGGCCGCGAAGTATCAAGCCTGTGCGTCCATGTCCGCCGCTGTTCAACACACCCTCGCCAGCTCAGCCACCCTCGAAGGCACTTCGCTCCACACCGGGCAGAAGGTCACCCTCACCCTCAAACCCGCCGCCGAGGGCCACGGCTTCAAATTCCGCCGCGTCGATCTCCCCGACCAGCCCTTCATCAATGCCGACGTGGAAAAAGTCCAGACCGTTGAGCGCGCCACCACGCTCGCCGAGGGCTCGGTCAAGGTCCACACGGTCGAGCACGTTATTTCCGCCCTTTCCGGCATGGGCGTGGACAACGCCCTGATCGAGATGGATGCGAACGAACCGCCGATCGGCGACGGCTCGTCGCGGCCCTTCGTGGAAATGATCAAAAGGGTCGGGGTCGTCGCCCAATCCACTCCGCGGCGGGTGTGGGAAATCCGCGAACCGATCCATCAGGAAACCGCCGACGGCACGATCATCACCATCGTTCCGAGCAAGACTTTCAGGGTTTCCGTCACCAATGTCGGTCCCGAAGGACGTTTCACCCAGTATTTTTCCACCGAGGTGACACCGGCGACTTACGAGCAGGAAATCTGCGCCGCCCGCACCTTCGTTTATTACGAGGACGTCAAGCCGCTGCTAGAAAAGGGCCTGATCAAGGGTGGATCGTTAGAAAGCGCCGTGGTCATCCGCGGCAACGAGATCATGTCCAAGGAAGCCATGCGTTTCAGCAACGAGTTCGCCCGTCACAAGGCGCTGGATCTCATCGGCGATCTGATGCTTTCCGGAGTCCGCATCCTCGGCCACGTCATCGCGGTGAAACCCGGCCACGGCCCGAACACCAAGATGGCGGGGGTTCTCAAGGCCGAATACAACCGGATGCGCTCGATGGTGCCCGCCGATGTCAATCTGCCCGTTGGCGAGGGGGTTCTCGGCATCAATGATGTGTTGCGGATCCTGCCGCACCGCTATCCGTTCCTGATGGTGGACCGCATCGTCGATTGCCTCAGCGAGAACAAATGCATCGCGATGAAAAACATCACGATCAACGAGCCCTATTTTAGCGGTCACTTCCCCGGCCACCCGATCATGCCGGGGGTTCTGCAACTCGAAGCCATGGCCCAGGTTTCCTCCGTGCTGATGCTCCGCAAGCCGGAAAACACCGGCAAGCTCGGCTATTTCATGAGCGCCGACAAAGTGAAATGGCGCCGTCCGGTATTCCCCGGCGACACGCTCTTCATTGAAAGCGAGATCCTCAAAATCCGCGGCTCCATTGGCCAAACCCGCTGCCGCTGCCTCGTCAACGGCGAGGTCGTTTCCGAAGCGGAGTTGAAATTCGCGCTGCTTGATCGTTAGAAATCCGCCGTCTCCCGGTGCGACGCTCATCACCCCGCCGCCGCAACCGCCTTTTTGCGGTTCTTGAAAACTCTGCCATGACAAACGCGCCGTCATCCCTACACTCCCCCTCGTGAGCTACCAGGTCTTCGCCCGGAAATACCGACCCAAAACTTTCGACGATGTCCTCGGTCAGGACCACGTCGTTCGCACCTTGCGCAATGCAATCGCCCAACAGCGACTCGCCCACGCCTATCTTTTCGTCGGCCCGCGCGGCACCGGAAAAACCTCCACCGCCCGCATCCTCGCCAAGGCGCTCAATTGCACCGGCGGTCCGAAAATCGACTTTGATCCCGATGAGGATGTCTGCATCGAGATCGCTGAAGGCCGCTCGCTCGACGTGCTTGAAATCGACGGTGCCTCGAACAACGGCGTCGAGCAGGTCCGCGACCTACGCGAGTCGGTCCGCTTCGCCCCGGCCCGCGGCCAATTCAAAATCTACTACATCGACGAGGTCCACATGCTCTCCAACGCCGCGTTCAACGCGCTGCTCAAGACCCTCGAGGAACCCCCGCCGCACGTTAAGTTCATCTTCGCCACCACCGAGGCGAACAAGATCCTGCCCACGATCCTATCGCGCTGCCAACGTTTCGATCTCCGCCCGATCCCCACCGAGACCATCGCCGGCCAGTTGCTCTACATCGCCACCAAGGAAGGCATCACCCTCGATCAAAGCGCCGCCTGGGCCATCGCCAAGGGGGCCGATGGCGGAATGCGCGACGCCCAATCGATGCTCGATCAACTTGTCGCCTTCTGTGGCGATCACATCAACGAGGAGAACGTGCTCGATGTCTTCGGATTCACATCGCGGGAAAAAGTCGCCAAGCTCACCTCCTCGCTGCTCGCACGTGAAACACCGGCCGCGCTCTCCCTGATCCAAAAGGAAGCGGAAAGCGGGCGCGAACTGTCCCAACTCCTCGGCGAATTGATCGGCTGCCTGCGCGCCCTTCTGGTGGCCAAACTCGATCCCAGCGCCGATGGCGAAGGCATCCCCGCCGAATTGTGGAACCAGCTTCTCGAAGCCGCGAACGATTACGCGCCCGACCGCATCCTCGCCGCCATCGATGTTTTCGCCGAAACCGAAGGCCGCATGAAATGGGCCACCAACAAGCGCCTCCACTTCGAACTCGGCGTCATCAAATCCATCCAGTCGCTCGGCGAGGTCCGCATCACCGATGTCATCAAAGTCCTCACCCGCTGCGCGGATTTCAGTGGCGGCAGTTTCCAACCGCCAAGCCCAACTTCCCAAGCCGCACCCGCCTCCGTGCCAGAGCGCCCTCCCGTGGCCCCCGAACGAAAACCCGAACCTCCGCCGGTCACCAAAGCAAAACCCGCCGCCTCCGCGCTGGTTTCGTTGGATTCCCTCATCCAAGCCGCCCCGGAAACCAGCGCGCCGCCGCTCGCTCCCGATCCTCCGCCGTGGAATCAGGAAACCAAACCCGCGCCCCAAGCTCCCGCCTCCCCCACCCCAACCGAATCCACCTTCTATCAAGACCCGCTGATCCAGGCCGCCCTCGAAAAATTCGAAGGCAAGGTGGTTTCCGGGTAAATGCGGAAGACATTTTAAGAAGACCCAAGACTTCAAGACTTCAAGACGCAAGATCAGAAAAAGAACCGCGCGAACGCACATCTTCCGCTGCTCACTGCTCACTCGGCACACTCTCTATCCACCCTTCCCTAGCTCTCCCATGAACATTGCCAAACTGATGAAACAAGCCCAGCAGATGCAGGCCGGGCTCGCTGCCAAACAAGAGGAACTTGCCATCCAAACCGTCGAGTCCGCGGTCGGCGGTGGCAAAGTCAACGTCATCGCCACCTGCGCCGGCGATGTGCTTTCCATCAAGATCGACCCCTCGCTCGTCGATCCCTCGGATGTTGAATTCCTGGAAGAACTCATCCTGAAAGGCGTCCAGGAAGCGATCACCAAGGGCAAGGATAAATCCGCCGCGGAAATGAAAAAACTCACCGGTGGCCTCGGCATCCCGGGGATGGGATGATAAAGCACCGAGAAAGCCCCAAATCTTAAGCCCGAAATCCGAAACCGAAGAGTCAGAGAAGAGACATTTCATCAGGCATATCTTCGTTTTGAATTTAATGCTTAAGATTTAAAATTGATCCAGCCATGTCCTCCCTCCGCCGCCGCCTTGGATGGTTACTGGTGGGCGCGTCATTGCTGCTCCACCTGTTCACCGTCTTCTGTTTTTCACGGCAACCGGACCAGTTCGCGGCATTCACCGTGCTGCCGATCTGGATCTGGGGCGGCTTCGGGCTGTTATTTTCCACCGTCGCCTGCTACTTTCTGCGCGCTTCGCTGGCGCTGATCATGACCGCCGTGTGGGCCGTCACCCTGCTGGTTGGCGCGGACGAGGCCCGCGTGCTGGCCAATTTCGGCAGGGCCGCCCCGTTGCCCGGCAAGGCCGCGCCCCACGCTGGCAGCGAGGTGATCCGTGTCATCACCCTCAACTGCGCCATTTTTGAATACGGTGATCCCTCCCAAGATCTCGCCCGATGGGAGCCGGACATCGTCCTGCTGCAGGATGTAAAACCGCACCAAGTCCGGCAGATCGCCAATGTTCTCTACGCCGGCCGCGGTGATTGTCGCTCGCACACCACCAACGGCATCGTCACCCGCTGGAAAATCCAGCGCGAAGTCCGCAATCCGACCCAGCGCGACCAGCAGATTACGGTCGCCCTGCCGGACGGATCCCAAGTGGAAATCGTCAACGTCCATCTATCCACCGCCGCCACCGACCTGCGGTTCTGGCAGGCCTCCGCCTGGCAGGGGCACCGCAGCAACCGGGCCCTGCGTCTCAAGGAATTGTCACTCGTCCAACAAGTCCTCCAACAAACCACCAGCTGCCCCAACACCCCCACGCTGTTTGGCGGGGATTTCAACTCCCCCGCCTCGGATGTCGTCCACCGCCTGCTCACCCGCGATTTCACCGACGCCTTCGCCACGGCCGGCACCGGTTGGGGCAACACCTTCCAACGCCGGCTCCCGATCCTGCGCATCGACCACCTTTACTCCACCCGCCATTTCACCCCGGTCCGCTGCCACACCGTCACCACCCGCCACTCGGACCACCGCATGGTCGTCGCGGATTTTTTGAAGAGATAATGGATCGAGGATCGTGGATCGTAGATATTCTTCCACGCACGATCTCCTGTCTCCTGTCTCCTATCTCCTATCTCCTGTCTCCTATCTCCTGTCTCCTGTCTCCTGTCTCCTGTCTCCTGTCTCCTGTCTCCTGTCTCCTGTCTCCTGTCTCCTATCTCCTATCTCCTATGACCCGCGAGAATCTTGCCGCCGTTCTTGACGAAATCGCCCTGCTGCTGGAACTCAAGGATGAAAACCCCTTCAAAGTCCGCGCCTACCAACAGGGCGCCGAAACGGTCCGCAATTTCGACGGGGACATCGTGCGGCTCGCCACCGACAACCAACTCACCGGCATCAAGGGAATCGGCACGGCCCTGCGCGACAAACTTCACCAACTCGCCACCACCGGCAGCCTCAAATTCCATCAGGACCTCCGCGCCGAGTTTCCGGTTGGTCTCACCGGATTGTTCGACCTTCAGGGCCTCGGCCCGAAAAAAGTGCGGGCACTACACCAAGCTCTCGGCATCGGCTCGATCGCCGATCTCAAAGCCGCCTGCGCGGACAGCCGGGTCGCGCACCTGCCCGGTTTCGGCGAAAAAACCCAGACCAAAATCCTTGAAGCCATCGCCCTTCACGAGGCGTTCGAAGGGTCATACCTGTTGGGCGATGTCACTTCCATGGTCAACGAAATGCTCGACACGCTGCGCACCCACCCGGAGGTTTCACGGGTCACGGTTGCCGGGTCCTTCCGGCGCGCCAAGGAAACCGTGCATGATCTCGATTTTCTCGTGGCCACCAGGGAACCCGCCCTCGTATGCGAGGATTTCACGTCCTTGCCTCAAGTCGAGTCGATCATCGCCTGTGGCGATACCAAGGCCTCGGTGCGCCTGAAAAACGGCATCCAGTGCGACCTGCGCGCGGTTTCCAACGCCCAATTCCCCTTCGCTCTCCAGTATTTCACCGGCTCCAAGGAACACAACGTCGCGCTGCGTTCCATCGCCCTCAAACAAGGCCTGTCCCTCAACGAATACGGCTTCACCCAAGTGGCACCGGATTCCATCCGCCAAGCCCCTCTTCCTTCCGACCTTCATGAGGAAAAGGATATCTATCAATTTCTCAAACTCGACTACATTGAGCCCGAACTGCGCGAAAACCGCGGCGAACTCGAAGCCGCAGCCGACCACAAGCTGCCCCGCCTCATCGAATTGAGCCACCTGCGAGGCACCTTCCACAACCACACCACCGCGTCCGACGGCATCAACACGCTGGAGGAAATGGCCGGCGAAGCCATGGAGCTTGGCCTCCAATACCTTGGCATCGCCGATCACTCGAAGTCCATGGTGATCGCCAACGGTCTCGATCCGGAGCGGCTGTTAGCTCAAGTCGGAGCCATTCGCCAACTCAACGCAGGCTTCACCTGTTTCCGCCTTTTCGCCGGATCGGAGGTGGATATCCACAAAGACGGCACCCTCGATTTTGACGACGCCACGCTCGCCCAACTCGACTACTGCGTCGCCTCGGTGCACAACCTCTTCAATCTCTCCGAAGACGCCATGACCCGCCGGATCTGTAAGGCGATGGAAAACGCAAACGTCACCATGCTCGGCCACCTAACGGGCCGGCTGCTGCTCCGGCGCGAGGGCTACGCGGTCAACCACGCCATGGTCATCGACTGCGCCGCTGAGACCCGCACCATCATCGAGTTCAACTGCAATCCGTGGCGGCTCGACATGGACTGGCGCTGGTGGAAACGCGCCCGCGACAAAGGCGTGCTCTGCTCAATCAATCCCGACGCCCATTCCAGCCTCGGTCTCCACCATCTGGGCATCGGCGCCCGCGTCGCCCGCAAGGGCTGGCTGGGCAAGCAGGATGTCTTCAATACCCGTTGCGCCGCCGAGGTGGAGACATTCCTGAAAACGCCGAAAGCCGGGCGTTGAGCAAGCCGCAGACCATCTCCCCTGCGCCAAAGAACAAGGGCGCTCCCGCTCCGCTCGCTGTGGATTTCCCCCCGGAATACCACCGCGCCACAGAACGGTCGCGCCACGGGGTACTCACGCACCGCCGCGCATTGATGCAACTCTTTCTTTCGAAACAACGCCAGATTCTCAACCAATCTTTGCACCTTCCAAACTGGAAGGCCGGGATTCGGATGAGCGAGGCAACCGCAAGGGCGGACGACCGGGATACGATATGCAATGAAAAACCGGGCTCCAAAGGGCAATCGAAGGTAGGGTCACGCTCATGCCAATGAGCGTCGGAGAAAACCCCTACCTGCCGCCCCAAACCCCGCCGGGCGGCATTCCAGACGCGCCGCGGACGTTTGGCTGGGAAGTGCTCGGGCCAGTGGTGCTGGTTCACCGGACAGCCCAGTTGCCGATGGTCGATCCTTACACCGGCGGCAGCGAGGATCCGATGCGCATGCACCGGCTGCCGATCGGCTACCGGCCGCGCTGGCTTTGGGGATTTCCGGCGCTCGGAGCGGTGGGTCCGATGGTGATGGAAACCGGCAACTGGGGCATGAACCGGCTCTTCCAAACTCTGAGCGGCATGTTCCTCGGATGGTTGCTCGCCCGGATTGTCAGCCTGTTTCTTCCGGTTTGCACGCTGCACCTGTTTTTCGAAAGGCGGACGCTCCAACTTCGGACCGCCTTCGCGAGAATCATGGGCGGGCTCTTCGTGGTGGCTTTTCTCGGCGGATCCCTGCATTTCAACCTGCCATGGTGGGTGCAATGGCTGCCGGGAACCGCCTTCGCCTGCTGGCTCACCAGCCTGCTGGCTTGCTTGACGCTGACCCGCACCCTGCGCTGCCGCCGCAAGTGCGCCGATCGCTTCGAGATCCGCGGATTTCATCCCAAGGCGCTGGAAACCCTCGCCAGAAAACCGTGAACCGTCGTCCAAACCGCAACCCACACACACATCATCAAGTCTGCCCTGACGACTTCCGTGAATTTTGTGAAGTGAGGGGAAAGCTTCTTGTGATCCTGCCTGCTGCCAACAGGTTCACCCCCAATCAGTCGACCGGCACCGCGACGGTCAGCGCCGCACGCCGAAGGATTCGGCCGATTGGTAGCGGGACCGGATCGCCAGGTCGCGGTCCTTTGGCTTGCACCACTTGTTGAGGTTGCGGAGATCTGGCGGTAACCCTTGAAACGGTGAAAAATCCGGGCAATGATTGCGTATGGTTTGGTTGACCCGATTTCCCTGTTTCCCGCCTATGATCCTTAGAAATTCAATCGTCTGCGGTTGGGTGCTCGTCCTTGCCGGATGTGACCCTTCAGCCAAGCGCACCGTCTCCTCATCACCCGCTGGGGAAGGACCTGAGTCGTCCGCAACTCCCGCTGCCCCGGCGGTTCCGATCTCCTTGCTGCCTGCGCAAGTATCTTTCAACGAACACATTCAGCCGATCCTCTCGGAATATTGTTACCATTGCCACGGGCCGGATTCCAAGACGCGCGAACCGAAGGATTCACCGCTGCGCCTCGATCAGGTGGAAGGCGCCTTTGCGCTGCGCGACGACGGACGACCAGTCATCATCAAGGGCAAACCGGAGGAATCGAGCATGATGAAACGACTCCATGCCACCGATCCGGACATGATCATGCCCCCGCCGAAAAGCCACAAGACGCTGAAATCGGGAGAAATCGCCTTAATCGAACGCTGGATCGAACAAGGTGCCGAATACCAACCACACTGGGCCTTTGCTCCGATCAAGAAACCCGCGCCACCCGAGGCCGGAAACCAGTGGGCCGCCAATCCGATCGACCGCTTCATCGCGGAAAAACTCGACACGGCCAGCCTCAAACCGAATCCACCGGAAGACCCGCGCCGCTTCCACCGCCGACTGACGCTCGATCTAACCGGACTGCCGCCGGAACCCGCGGCAACCGATGCGTTTGTCAAAGCCCATGAAGCAGGCGCGCAGGCGGCCATCGAGGCGGAGGCGGATCGCTTGTTAGCAACCCCGGCGAGCGCCGAGCATTTCACCCGCCATTGGCTCGATGCGGTGCGCTACGCGGACACCCACGGCATCCACATCGACAACTACCGCAACATCTGGCATTACCGCGACTGGGT
>CAMBPB010000104.1 GCA_945869465.1 Prosthecobacter debontii | reverse complement strand
GATAGGGAGTCAGATAGATGTCCGCGGCACCGATGAATTCCTTCAAATCATCCGGCGAAACAAAGCGGTTGAAAAAGATGACCTGATTTCCCACACCCAGATCTTCAGCGAGGTGTTCCAGACTGGTCCGGTATTTTTCACCCTCGCGGGCGATCAAATGCGGGTGGGTGGCGCCCAGCACCAGATAGACGGTTTGTGGATGGCGGCCGACGATTTCCGGCATTGCCCGGATCGCGTGTTCGATGCCCTTCCCGGGACCTAACAATCCGAATGTTAGTAGCACCGATTTTCCCGCGACGCCGAACTGTTCCTTGAAATGTTCCGTTCCGGCGAAGGGCACGTCGGGGATGCCGTGGGGAATGACATCGATCATCGAGTCCGGCACACCGTAGGTTTCGCGGAGGATTTCGGCACCCTTGCTCGCCATCGCCACCAGACGGTCGCTGCGGCGGACCAGTTGGTCCATCACATGGCGCTGGGCCGCATCCGGTTGTTGCAAAATGGTGTGCAGCGTGGTGACCACCGGCATCCGCAACTCTTTGAGCAAGGCCAACAGGTGACTTCCCGCCGGCCCGCCGTAGATGCCGAATTCGTGTTGCACGCAAAGCACGTCCGCCTTGTTCTGGTTCAATTCATCGGCCGCGGCGCGATAGGAATCCTCATCCTTCTGCTGGATTTCAAACCGCACCTCCGCAGGGTAGTCATAACCTTCGGGGCGGTCGTTGACAGCGATCACAATGCACTTCGCATCCATCGCTTGCTGGGCGAGCGCCTCACACAGGTTGTGGGTGAAGGTTGCGATGCCACAGCGCCGGGGCACATAGTCCCCGAGAAAAGCGATTCGTCTGGAAAGGGGAAAGAGATTCACAGAATTGCACTATGGCAGAGAATATCATTGAGCGAAAGGAAAAGAAACGCGGATTCGGTAGCGCGTCCGTGGAACCACTGGGGAATCTGAATGGCACTTCCCAAAGCGGACGCCGCAACGGGGCCTCGGGCGCTGGGTAGCGCAAGGATACCTGCAAGCGGCGGGGAGACCGAGTGCGGCAGGCTCGGCCGGGGGGTGGGGGCCGGAACCGGGTTGTTTTGGAACTTGAAATGGACCGCGTGTCTTCAGATACGCTCGTGGAAGGTAGCCACAGCATTGCGGCGTGCGCGGTGTTCCCTTTGGATTTTTTGCCGCTGGCGTGTCTGGAGACACGCGGTCCTCACATTCCCGCTTCGGCGAGGCGCTCGGCCATTTCGGCTTTTTGCAAGCCTCCTGTGAATTCGGATAGATCGCCGGCCATCACGCCTGCGAGGTTGTGGGATGTTAGGCCGATGCGGTGGTCGGTGACGCGCGATTGCGGGAAGTTATAAGTGCGGATTTTTTCCGAACGATCGCCGGAGCCGATCAAGGAACGGCGATGGGATGAGTAGGCTTCTTGTTGCTCGCGGAGTTTTTGTTCGTAGAGTTTGGAACGCAGGATTTGCATGGCCATTTCCTTGTTCTTGATTTGCGAGCGGCCGTCCTCGCAGCGGACGTAGAGGCCGGTGGGAAGGTGGAAAATCTGCACGGCGGACTCGGTGCGGTTGACGTGCTGTCCGCCTGCGCCGCCCGCGCGGCAGACTTCGATGCGGAGGTCGTCGGGTTTGAGTTCCACGTCCACTTCCTCGGCCTCCGGCAGCACCGCGACGGTGATGGTGGAGGTGTGGACGCGGCCCTGGGTTTCGGTGGCCGGCACGCGCTGGACGCGGTGGACGCCGGATTCGTATTTCAGATAACGGAACACTTCGTCGCCGGTGATTTTGAGGATCACTTCCTTGAAGCCACCGACTTCCGACGGACTGCTTTCGAGGTGCTCGCATTTCCAACCGCGGAGGTCGGAATAACGCTGATAGGCGCGCATCAGTTCGGCGGCGAAGAGCGAGGCTTCGTCGCCGCCAGCCCCGGCGCGGATTTCGATGAGGGCGTCGCGATCCTCGTTGGGATCGGCCGGGAGCAGGGCGTATTGGAGATCGTCGGAGAGTGTGGCGATGGTCGTTTCCAGGCCGGGGATTTCCTCGGCGGCCATGGCGGAAAACTCGGGATCGTCGGATTTCGCAAGTTCCTGGTTTTCGGCGAGCTGGCGTTTGGCGCTCTGGAGGTTTGCCCAGAGCTCGAGCGTTTGTTTCAACTTTCGATGTTCGCGGAGGATCTCCGTGGCGCGTTTCGGATCCGAGAAAAGATCAGGATCACCCACCGCATCTTCCAGTTCAGAGAAGCGTTCACGACGTTTGGCGATCAGAGACGAATAATCCACGGGCGGGAGTAGATGCTGAAATGCGGAAAAGTAGTTAAGGTCTTCAGTTCGTCATTGCTATTTAAAAACGGAATGAAGTCTTTGACGGCGGTTTCACCGTGTTGCGATGACTTCGACAGTGACGCCCTTCAGATACCCTGTTTCCGGCAAGGTGATGAGCACCGGGTGGTCGGCGCGCTGGCTGTGTTCGGCGATGAGGCGGAGGGATTTTTTCGCATCCACCGAGGCGTCGGCGAGATTTTCCATAAACAGCTCGCGACTGGCATGGTGCGAGCAGCAGAAAGTGGATAGAACGCCGCCTTTTTCCAACAGCTTGAGCGAGCGCAGGTGGATCTCCTTGTAGCCGCGCATGGCGTCCATGAGGGTCTTTTTGTTGCGGGTGAAACTGGGTGGATCGAGGATGATGAGGTCGTATTCGGGTTTTGCGTGTTTGAGGAAATCGAAGACATTGTGTTCGAGGACTTCGATTTCGAGGCCGTTGAGTGTGGCGTTGTGGCGGGCGGCTTCGCAGGCGCTGGCCGAGACGTCCACGGCGGTGACTTTCGCGGCGCCGGCTTTGGCGCAGGCGAGGGCGAATCCGCCTTGGTTGGTGAAACAATCGAGCACGCGTTTGCCCGTGGCGAGTTTGGCGATTTCGGCGTGCGATTGCAGTTGGTCGAGGTAGAGGCCGGTTTTCTGGCCGTCGAAGAGGTCGATCTGGAAATCCAGGCCGTTCGCTCTGACGACGAAGGAACCGGGGTTTTCGCCATAGAGCATCTCGATGCCGGGTTCCATGCCCTCGGCCTTCCGGAACGGGGAGTCGTTTCGCAGGACGATGGATTGCGGGGAAAACAGGGTGACCAGCGCGTCGCGGATGGTTTCCTTGCGGAGATCCATGGCGAGCGTGAGGGTTTGCACGGAGAGATGGTCACCGTAGCGGTCCACGATCAGGCCGGGAATGCCGTCGGATTCGCTCCAGACGAGGCGGCAGAGGGTATCGTCGATGCCGGAGCGCTGGCGGAACGCCGTGGCCTGGCGGATGCGGCGGATGAAAAAGTCCAGATCGAGGTCCTGGCGGCGGCGGGAGAAGCGGCGGGCGACGATTTGTGACTGCGGATTGTAAATGGCGGAGCCGAGCGGGCGATCGCGAAAATCCTTGAGCGTGACGACATCGCCGGGTTGCGGATCGCCGAAGGATTTCTTGATTTCCGTGGCATAAACCCACTCGTGACCGTGAAAAATGCGTGCTCGGGGAGCGATGATGAGACCTGCCATGGGCGGGAATCTGGGGCGGGGGAAGGGGCTTTGTCGAATGCGAATCGATGCCGAGTGACGGCCGATGAAGAATTCAGCTTGCTCCCGGGGGTCGGAACACCTAGCCAGTGGGCACCAACCATGGGTCAACAATCGAACAAGATCATCAAACGCCGCCGTCGCGCTGATTACCTCAAGCGCAAGAACGAGCAGGCGAAACTCGGCGGCCTCGTGAAAAAGCCAGCCGTCAAGAAGGATGCCTCCGCCAAAAAGGTTTCCGCCAAGAAGGCTCCTGCAAAGAAGGCCGCTGCCAAGAAAGCGCCCGCCAAGAAGGCCGCCACCAAGAAGGTCGCTGCCGAGGCTACGGAAGCGCTTGTCGAGACCGCCGCTGTGGAAACGGCAGTGACGGAAGAAACCGCCGCGCCTGCAGCCGAAGCTGAAAACGCCCAGGAACAGGTAGCGGCTCCAGAGTCTGCGGCTGAAGCCCCCGAAGCTGAAGCCCCCGAAGCTGAAGCCCCCGAGCCTGCTGTGGAAGCCTGACCGGTTTTTCGCCATCCGAATTTTCCGCGAGCCGCCTGTCACAGGCGGCTCGTTGTGTTTTTCCCAGGCGGATGTGTTTTTTCGCACGCAGATGCCGGGGATTGACGCGAGGTTGCGTGGCAGGCAAGTTGACCCGATGAACGCAGTGCTCAACTACAAGATCGGCAATGAAAAGCTGGTGCGGGTGCTCGGGGGGGCCTCGGCGCACTTGCGGAGTCTCTTGGATCGGCAAGGCCGGCCGGACGGTGCGCTGCGCATCGCGGTGGTGGGTGGTGGTTGCTCCGGGCTGCAATACAAAATGGATTTGGTGGACGGTCCTCGGGACCGTGATATCCTGGTCCCGAGCAATGGGGTGAACGTGGTGATCGATCCCAAAAGCGCGTTGTTCGTGAGCGGCAGCGAGTTGGATTTTTCCGATGATTTGCAGCAGGGCGGCTTCAAGGTGAGCAATCCCAATGCGGTGGTGACCTGCTCGTGCGGCGAGAGTTTCGCGGCATGAAAATACCCGGAAATCCCGCGAAACTGAGTTGCTTGATCCGAAAAACACCCGACGTTTTCGAGTCCATGAACATCCCTTTGGCAGTGATCCTCGCAGGCTTGGCGGCGTTCTCCCGGCTGTCGGCCGCGTCTCCGGAAACTCCGCCGCCGCCAGTCGCCCCGCAGCCGGCCAAAGGCATCGAAACCCTGATTCGGGAACTTGCGGACGAGAGCTACCGAGTGCGCGAAAATGCCACCCGGGATCTGTGGAAACTGGGTGACAAGGCGCTGCCAGCCTTGCGGGAGGCGATCGTTTCACCCGACCCCGAACAAGTCTTCCGGGCACGCGAGGTGCTTCGCAAAATCCAGCTTCACATCACTCCGGATACCGATCCCGGCATCATTGCCTTGGTGGAACGCTACATCAAAGCCGCGCCGACCGAAAAAACGACGTTGCTTTCGAAGATGATCGCGAAGCGCGCGTGGCGGCAGATGCTCAAACTCTATGCGTCGGAAACCAACGCCGAAGTCCGCGAAAAGCTCCTGCCTGCGGTCAGCGGCATCGCCCTCAAGGCCGCCCGCGAGCGCTTGGCTCAAGGTGATCCGGCAGAAGCCCGCGAATTTCTCGAAATGGCACCCGCCGATGCCGACGGCTTGCTGGCCTTGGCGGAGTTTCATCGCAGCCATGGCACACTCGCAGCCGAATTGGAGCGTGCGCGGGGAATCACGGGACGGAAGTCGCAAGCCTGGCAACTCGCGCTTCAGCGGGCCAGCGGAAATCTGGCAGCCGCCACGGCCGCGGCGATCGCTGCGGAAGAGCCACGGATCGCCGCGAGCATGGCGGCCCTTGCCGGGGATCCTTTGCCGTGGTTGAGGGAGGTTCCCCGGGAGGAACCGGAGGAGGATTCGGTGGGCGCCGTCTATGCCGCGATTGCCGCCAAACGTTGGCAGGGACAAAAAATCCGACCCTCCGATCTGGAACCGCTGGCAAAGGTGCTTGCCACGCGCAATCCCAGCGAGCGCGGCGCAGGAATAAAAGCATTGTTTCTCCTCGGCGAACTGGATGCTGCCGAAGCATCGTTCGCCAAATCCTCGCCTCTGGCGGCGTTCCGGCATTTCGAGGCGTTGGAACGCATTCCGCAAGCACTCAAGGCCCTGAGTCTTGACCCGGATCGTCCCGATTACAAATCCTGGGTCAAAAAACGCCTCGAAAAAGTTTCCGCGGATGAAATCCAGGAGCAACCCGGAGTTTCGGAACACGATGATGAGCAACTCGTGGCGCTTGCCAATTTTCTCGAACGCAGGGGACTCCATGAGGAGGCCATGGCGAGCTTCGCCGATCTGATGGCCGCGCTCGCCGTGAAGGACGTCAACGCCTTTACGGATTTTCTCGGCGCGCTTTTCGGAGGTCGGGAAACCCTCAGCGGAGCTCCCCGGTTGGCCATGCGCATCGCCAAAGCATGGGCGGACGATGACGCAAAACGATGGGATGAGGTCGTCGTCGCCGCCTTCGGTGACGAGGATTCACCGAAGGTTTGGTGGAGCTGGCTCGCGGAGCTCGAACCCAAATCCAGCCGCATCGAGCGCTTCGATGGCATGCTCGCGCTGTTCGGTCTCGGATCGGATCCATCGAAACTGCGCGAGAAATGGCTCGCCTTGGCATGGAAACAAGTGTCGGAGGCTCCCGCCAAGGATCGCAATCGATTGGTGGAACACATCTCCTCGTTATGCACTGAAACCGGCGATGTCGCCAACTGTCTCAAGGCTTGGGATCTGCTGCCCGAAGCCAGCCGCAAGGAAGTTTTCTGGGGAATCCACGTCCTCCATCTCTCCGCCGCCGAGCGGTGGAATGAGGCGGCCGAGATATTTCTGAAACAAATCGCGCTCGCCACCGATTCCAATCAGGAACCGCCCGCCCATCTGCATGCCTACGCCGCCTCCGCGCTTCGTCAGGCGGGGCGAGCCGAGGACGCCATTTCCCACGACAAATGGGCGGACAAGCTGGCTCTCGGCAATGCCACGGCCGCCATTCAAATTGGCAACGGCTACGCCTACGGCCGCGATTACAAACGGGCCGCCGAGTGGTGGGCCAGGGCCGCGCGCGAGGCGGATCCGGATTCGGGCGAGTTTTCCATCGCTTTCAAACTTCACGCGGATGTGTTGCTCGAATACGGGAAATGGAGGGAAGCCGCCGCCACCTCGGAAGTGCTCTCCCGGATCTGTCTTTCCTCCGATTTCCGCTCCTCCAGTCTGCTGCTGCTCATGCGCGAGCGCTTGCAGTCCGACACGGCTCGCGCACTCTCCATTCTCCCGACCGACCGGGCTGGCGCGATTTCCATCCTCGGGAAATGCCATCGGGCATTTGCCAGTGATGGTTCTCTGGCGGATTTCTTCTTCCCGTCGCTGCGCCGGGTCGGGCTCATCAAGGAGCACGACGAATGGTTCCGGATCTCGTGGGATCTGATGGAAAACATCATTGAATCCCATCCCGGTTCCGAAAACACCCGCAATACGGCGGCGTGGTTTGCGTCACGGGCGGTTAGAAAACTGGACGAGGCGGAGAAACTTCTCGCCAAGGCGCTGGCCGCCAATCCCGGCCAACCCGCCTACCTGGACACCATGGCGGAGATCCAATTCGCCAGGGGAAATCGCGAAAAAGCCCTCGAATGGTCAAAGCTGGCGGTCAATTATCTGCCCAGCGATTCGCAGTTGCGCCGCCAGCAGGAACGATTCCGTTCCGAGCCATTGCCGAAATGATGCCGCCACCGACCCTGCCGCCTCTCCGCATCGCGATCGTCGGCTGCGGAACCGCGGGCCCGGCAGCAGCCGTCTTGTTGAGTCGGCAGGGACATGAGGTCGTGATGTTCGAGCGGGCGCCTGAATGCAAGGCATTGGGTGCCGGTTTCCTGCTCCAGCCCTCCGGCATGGGCGTGTTGCGCGAGCTTGGCATCCTGGCCGATTGCCTGGCACATGATCCGCTCGGCAAAGCCTTGCGGCGGTATCAAAGCCGGCGATGGTTTGCCCTTCGTTACTACCAACTCGCCACCCGCTGGCTGACTCCATGGTTTCAATCCGACCATGAATGGATCACCCCCGCCCGTCGCGTGGCCTTTGGCATCGCCCAGCGAATCCCATGGATGCGCCGCCAAATGGCGCTCACCATGGCCGGTTTGGTCGGCTCGCAGGAACCGAAGCCGTCATAAAACCGCCACCCCAACCCTGATTCCGCACTCCGGCGAAAGTTTTCCGATCCCCAAGCAATGTTTTGCTTGTCAAAGCGCGCCTCACTTCCCATACATCCGCCCCCGCGATGAGCGGGTTGGTGTAAGGGTAGATGCCCGAGTGGCTAAAGGGGGCAGACTGTAAATCTGCTAGCGTAAGCTTACGTTGGTTCGAATCCATCTCTACCCACCAACCTCATAATCAAGGGCTTACATGGATAAGTAGTCCTGTTTTCGGTAGGCGGTATTTTCAGAGCGGGCCATTTTCTGGCCACTTTTCAACCTCTGTATCTCTTGATGGTTCATATCCTAGTGGTGTGTAAAATTCAAATTGTGGGATAGAGTGATTTGAGTTTGATACGGGCTTTTTCGTTGGTGAACTGCCAGTCGATCCAATTGGATTCCTCATTCTTCCGGGCGAGATAGGCTTTCACTTGGTTGGTGAATTCCCCTACTGAGGCGATCCTCCGATCCAGACAGGTCCGCCCCAGAAGTCCGATCTCGATCTCGGCCATGTTCAACCCGCTGCCGTGTTTGGGAGTGAAGTGCATCTCGAAGCGTTCACATAAGGCACGCGCCTTTTCGGGCGGGAGGGCTTCGTAAAGCGAGGCCTCCTTGTGGGTGTTGAGTCCAATTGTATACAATCTCAAAATCGTACAATTTTAAAATTCACTAACCAACAAATGAAATTTTACGCGACACTAGAACGTGGGACGACGGTGCTCTGAGTGTCGCGCGGAACCGCGCAAAAAGCGGCCTCCCGGTAGGGAGACCGCTTGGATTTGGGTCAGGATTGACGTTGCTGCATCACACAACTCTCACGGCTGAGCCACTTCGACCCGCAAGAATTGATGTGGATCGGCGGTGACCGTGCCAGGAGCGCGGAAGGTGCGATAGGTCCAGTTGGCGTCGGTAAGGGCCGGCAGCCCCGTCTGGATGGCGACGGCATCGGGACCGGTGACTTCCGTGACGGCCAGGGTCCACAACCCCGGTGACAGCGAGGTGCTTCCTTGGATTGTGTAGATCACCCCATTGATCGGCACAGAGGCTTGCGCATTGTCAACGTTGGCGCTGAAGGTGGCACCAGTCCGCACCGGCAGGGTGAGGGTCAGCACCGTGCTGGTATCCGCGAGGGTGGCGACCTTGCTGGTCACCTTGCCGTCGTTGGCACCATTCAGCGGGATGCCATTGAAGGCAAATTCCTGCAGGTTGGTGCGGCCGTCGTGGTCCGGATCGTCGCCCTGACCGCTTTCCTTGCCGGCGGTGCCGTCGAGGCCCATGGCAATGGCCCAATTGGGGTAAGCATTACCGCCCGCACCGGAGGTGACATGGAGTGTGCCGGGGCCGGTGATCTGCGCGATCTTGATGCCGGCACCGGGGTTGTCCGTGGCGATGTAATCGCCGGGCGCTTGCAGGGTGGTGCCCACATACAACTGCTGCACCGTGTTGCTGCCGGTATAGCTGAGTTCAAGCGTGGCGGCGGAGTCGATGGTGACAGTGGACCCGGCGTTGCCGGAATTGATCGCGCCGAGGTTTAGCGTGCCTTGGGATACGGTGGTATCGCCGCTATAGCCGACGGAGCCGGTGAGCGTCTGGGTGCCGGCGCCGGTTTTGACCACCCCGCCGGTGCCGGTGATGGATCCGCTGAAGGTCGCCGGGGTGGGGTTGGTACCGCTGATTGTCAGGGTCGCCTCGCCGAGGGTGACGTTGCCGATGCCGGCCAGCGAAGCGACCGAGTTGTCGAACCCCGCCAGATCCATGGTGGCATTGACGGTGTAAGCCGAGTTAGGCGAGCACGCCGTGATCGAACCAGCCTTGACCATGCCCACGCCCACCGTAGTCGCGCCGGAGTAGGTGTTGTTGCCGGAGAGGGTCCAGACCGCCGCCGGATTGGCCCCGAAACCGAAGAGGTTCGTGAACTGCACGCTCGTGACTCCAACCCCGTTTTGAATGTTGCCCCCGAACGTATTGACGGTGTTCGGATACACATTGAGCGAAGCGGCTGTGGCGTTTGTGTTGGTAATGATGCCGCTACCCGTAATCTGCGGATTGTAATTATTTGCATTGCCGTTGAGGTCGTAGGTGCCGCCGGACATCTGGAAGCCGCCGCCGTTGTTCCGGATCTGCCTGCCGTTCGTGCCGCCCAACTTGAGGGTCGCTCCGAGCTGCACGTCGTGGACCACGAGGATCGGGGAAATGAAGGAGGGGTCGGTGATGGTCGAGGCCAACACCATCGTGCCCTCCTCGACCGTAAGCGCGGCTTCTCCGAGATTGTCCGTGTAATACACGTTACCACCCAAGGCGAGCGTGCCCGGACCCCGCTTGGTGATGTTAGCATTCGCGAACGAGCTGACGCCATGCACATTGGTGACCGTAATGCTGCCTGCACTTTGGGTGATGTCAAAGGTCACGTTTCCGCCAGCAATCAGGAAGCGACTGGTGGAAATGGCGTCAGTGCCGGTGTATTGCAAGGTGCCGCCATTGAAACGAATTTTGTTCCCGATGACATCGCTGCCCAGATTGTCCAGGCTGTTGATGCTAACGGCACCCTCATTGATTGTCGTGCCGTCGGCGTAAGTGTTGCCGGCCGAGAGGGTCAGCATACCAGCGCCACCCTTGATCAGTTGCCCGCCACCGCCGATCATATTGTCGCAGATGCTATCAGTGTCCTGGTTCAACGTGAGCGTTTTACCGGTCGCCACATTAATCATCGCGGTGTTCGTCCCACTGGCGGGAATGGCCAGCGTGCCGCTCAGCGAACCAACGGTAACCGAGCCATTGAGGTTCAGGACGACGTCCGTGCCGATGTCGGTGTTCGGGTTGTTGATCGCGAGGGAACCGGTGCCTGCTCCCAACGTCGCACCGTCGTTCACCGTGACGGTGCCGGCATTGACAATCGTGCCGCCACTGTAGGTGTTGGCACCCCCGAGCACGAGCGTGCCGGAGCCGGTCTTGGCCAGAGCGGTGGCGGTGCCGTCGGAGATGATGCCACCGACGGTGAGCGCGCTGGCGCTAACCGTGACCGTCCGGGCGCCCGGCATGGAGCCCAGCGAAACGGCACCCGTGCCGAGATCCAAGCTCTGCGTGCCCTTGAAGACAACATCACTGTTCCAAGTTTGAGCGTTGTTCATGGTCAGCGCGAGGCTCGCCACGTTGCTGTCAAGCGCGCCGCCGTTGATGATCAGCTTGCCCGTGGATCCACCCAGCGCAGTGGGGCTGCCTAGGGTCAGCGTGCCGCTGTTCAGGGTGGTGTCGCCACCGTAGCTGTTGGCAACGCTGAGCACCAGTTCACCCGCGCCATTCTGGCTGAGTGAACCCGTGCCGCTGGTGGTGGCGGCCAAGGTCACGAGGTCGGAATGATTGAATCTCAGCACTCCATTGTTGGCAATCAGACCGGTGCCGATGCTGCCGACAGTGCCGCCGGTGCCGACCTGAACCGTGCCGCCATTGATGGTGGTGCCGCCGGCGTAGCTGTTATTGTTGGCAATAGTCAACATGCCGGAACCGCTCTTGCTCAGCGCGGCCCCCCCGATAATGCTGGAAGTGCCTTGCAACGTGTAGTCCTTAGTCGTGTTGTCGAAGGCGACCGATGCCGGCTGCAGGTCACCGCTGCTAACAGTAACGGTCGTCGTGCCGGTAGCCGAATCATCGAAGACCACTGCATCGTTGAGGGCAAAATTAGCGGGGGATCCATTGGAACTCAACTTCCAGGCCGTCGGCGGGGTGACCGGGGTGGCGCTGGTGGTGAACCAGATGCCGCCAGCCGCTCCGGTCCATACCAGATGGTCAAGGCTGTAGTGCAGGTCCACGAAGCCCGCATTGTCCTTGAGTTCAAATAGAGCCCGCGGGCCAGCGTTCAGGGCGCTTGGGTCCAGCACGAAGGCGCTGAAACCCGTGCCGCCAAGCGCGCCCGCATATTGCAGTAGGTGCGCGTCGCCAACACCGGACGGCGGAGTGCCGATCAGGGCAATCGTGACCGAGCCGGCGGCGCCGCTAACTGTCAATCCGCCGGAGCCGAGCACGGCGATGGCGGGATTGATGTTGTATTGGCCAACGCTGGCAATGCTGACTTTGGCCGTGTTGCTGAAGGTCAAACCATTCAAGGTAAGCGTGCCCGCGCCACTATAGCCAGCCTCGACAATGCCGCCGTCGGCCACCGTCGCGGTGGCC
>CAMBPB010000103.1 GCA_945869465.1 Prosthecobacter debontii | reverse complement strand
GCTTCAGCAGCCCCGCTCTATCCAATCAGGCTGCCGATGCCGATCCCGACGAGGACGGTCTGGATAACGGCGTCGAATATGTGCTGGGCACTGATCCGCGCTTCACCAACCAGGGCGGCCCCACCGGCTCGGTGGTCGGCACCGACTTGAAGTTCACCTTCAATCGCAAAGACAGTTCGGAAACCGTGGATGTCGCGCTGCTTGTCCAGGTCAGCACCAATCTCACCGATTGGACCACGATCCCGGGCTACACGATCGGTGCCACCACCGGCACCTCCACCGCGGGTGTCAATGTCAATGAAGCCGGTCCCGCCAGCACCGACATCATCACGGTCACCATCCCCAAAGGCTCGGACACGAAGAAATTCGCCCGCCTCCGCGTGATCGTCACGCCGTGAGCTGCCGGCTCGCCATGCGTTGACGACTCACAGCGCGCCGCAACAATCATTCCCTTGGAACGCCTGTTGCGGCCCGTCTATCAGCGCTGCGGTGAAGCGGCGGTTGTTCCCTCATGGGATCGGGATCTCTCAGGCAGGCAACGCCGAGGCCGCTCCACGGTCCAGATAGAAGCTGGCGGCCGGATGGGTTTGGAGAAACGAGGCGCTGACCTTGTCGGTGACCGGTCCTTTGACAGCGTCCCGAACGATGTCGGCCTTTTTTTCACCCCAGGCGAGCAGGGCGATCCTGCGGGCCTCAAGGATGGTGCCGCAGCCCATGGTGATCGCTTGTTCCGGAACCTGCCCGATGCCGCCAAATGCAGGGGCGGCGTCCTGGCGGGTAATTTCATCAAGGTGGATGGACTGGGTGCGGGAATCGATGGGCGTGCCGGGTTCATTGAAGCCGATGTGGCCGGTGCGCCCGATGCCGAGGATCTGGAAATCGATGCCGCCCGCTCTGACGATCTTGGTTTCGTAAGCGGCACAGTGGGCCGCGATTTCCTCCTCAGCGAGCATGCCCGAAGGCAGATGGCTGTTTTCCGAAAGCATGTCGATGTGATCGAAGAGGTTCCGCCGCATGAACGATCGGTAGCTCTCCGGGTGCTTTGGGTCCAGGCCGAGGTATTCGTCGAGATTGAAACTAACCACCGGCTGGAACGACAAGCCCTCCTCACGGTGGAGCCGGATGAGCTCCTGATAGAGCGGCAGCGGCGTGTTGCCGGTTGCCAGACCCAACACGGTGGCGAGGCCCGCCGCGCTGCGTTCGCGGATCAAGCGGGCGATCTGCGCGGCGATCTCACGGCAAGCTGCCTCGGGACTGTCAAAAACCAGCACGGAAATCGGTCGGAACATAAGAAACAAAAAAGAACGCCGGAGTGGTAGATCATGGGCTTCGCGGTGTCGAGTCCCGAGCGCGTGGAGCCCCGGGATGGATGTGAGACCTCTTGACCTGGACCGCGCGGCGGGAGGTCGCAATCCCTCTCAAGAAAAGCAAATCGTCCGTCAGGCGAAAGAAGAGAATGGTCCGTGGCGTTTGGTTCCCATCCCTAGCGATCCAATCCATGAACAAAAACCAATCCACACGCCGAGATTTCCTGAAAGTGACCGGGTCGGCGTCGGCCGCCATCGCCTTTCCCACCATCATTCCCTCCAGTGCCCTGGGCAA
This sequence comes from Prosthecobacter debontii, assembly GCA_945869465.1. GTDB lineage: Bacteria > Verrucomicrobiota > Verrucomicrobiia > Verrucomicrobiales > Akkermansiaceae > Luteolibacter. The sequence goes on along the minus strand of CAMBPB010000103.1, from coordinate 10,327 downwards.
TGCCACCACTCCGCCACCCAGTGAACGGATTGTCGTCGGCGGCATCGGCCTCGGCAACATGGGAGGCGGCGACATGGGCGCGTTCCTGAACAACAAGAGCGTGCAATATGTGGCCGTTTGCGACGTGCGCACCGGCGTGCGCAACGGGGCCAAGGACCGGGTGGACAAGCACAACAACAACAAGGACTGCACCGCCCACACCGACTTCCGCGAAATGCTCGCCCGCGAGGACATCGACGCGGTGCACATCGCCACACCGGATCACTGGCACGGCATCATGGTCATCGAAGCCTGCCGCGCGGGCAAAGACGCTTTTTGCCAGAAACCCGAGTCGCGCACGCTGCGCGAGGGGCGGTTGATGGTCGAGGCCGCCCGCCGCTACGGTCGGGTCGTTTCCGGTGGCAGCCAGCGGGTGTTGGAGGACTACCGCGCCTTGGTCCGCCAGTGCTGGGGTGGCGAGCTTGGCCCGATCAAGTCGATCAACGTCAACGTCGATCCGTTGTCCCAACCGTGCAATCTGCCGCCGCAGGATTGTCCCGCCGACATGGATTGGGAAATGTGGCTCGGGCCGGCTCCCTGGGCACCCTACAACTCCAAACGCTGTGACGGCAATTTCTCGACCAGCGGAAACAGTTGGCGGTCTTACACCGACTACTCCGGCGGAGGCATGACCGACTGGGGTGCGCACCATTTCGGCGGCGCCACCTATGTCGTGGATGTGCGCGAGCTACAGCCGTCGGAGGTCATCTATCAAAATGAAGGCGGCAAGAGATTCCTGACCTTCAAATACCCCAACGGCATATTGTTGACCCATAACATGCCGGGCAAAGGCAATATGCAAGTGGAGGGCACGCCCGGCGCGAAGCGCGAAGCCAAAACGATCCCCGAATACGCGGCAAAAGGCGGCATTTCCGCCGACTTTATCGAATGCGTCAAGACCCGCGGAAAACCGTTCCGCGACATCGAATACGCCGTCAATACCGTGGCCGTCTGCCATCTTGGCATCATTGCCTACACCTTGGGCCGGTCTCTGAAGTGGGATGCGGCGAAACAAGTCTTTATCGGCGACGAGGAGGCCAACCGCTTCCTTGACCGGGCCCGCCGCGAACCATGGCAACTGTGATGCCGTCATTTATCCGTTCAAAACCACAACCTCTTCCGAGAAAGAAAACTTATTATGTTGGACCAAGCCTTTGAAACATTGAAAACCTACGATTGGGGAATGGACCCCAACGTCCTTCGGCCGATCACCGACGCGATCGTCAAGAGCTATGGCGATGCCGCCGCCCGCAAGGATCTGGAAACCCGCCTGATCGCGGTGCTCAAGAGCGAGGCGCCCCGCGCCGCCAAGGACGCCGTGTGCCGGGCGCTGCAAACCATCGGCACCGCCGAGTCGGTTCCGGCGCTGGCGGCTCTGCTGCCGGATGAAAAACTCTCCCACATGGGCCGTCATGCCTTGGAACGCATCCCTGCGCCCGAGGCCGGACAAGCGCTGAGGGATGCGTTGCCGAAGGTCGCCGCCAAGCTGAAGGTCGGCATCATCTCTTCGTTAGGTGTCCGCGGTGAGGCGGCCTCGGTCGCCCCGTTGCAAACCGCGCTTGCAGACAGCGATGCTGCCGTGGTGTCCGCCGCCGCCCGTGGATTGGGAGCGATCGGCATCCCTGATGCGGCCAAAGCATTGGCCAGCGCCATGCCAGACCCCAAGACGAAAGCCGCCATTGACGGTGCCTTGCTGGAGTGCGCGGAAGATCTGCTAGCTGCAGGGAAGAAACCCGAAGCGAAAGCCGCTTACGGTAAAATCCTTGCCGGCAAACCTTCCAAACATGTGGAGCTCGCCGCCAATCTCGGCATCAAGGCGAGTTCCTGAGGGTCGCTCTTTCTGATCCCGGCGGACGATCTACCAATCGCTGCTCGGACTCACTCAAGCGTCGGCGGTGTGGACGATGTTAGGCATCCATGGAGTCTGGGTGTTGTTTGGCGCCACCTTTATCTTCGCGCCGATCCCGGTGCCTGCTTCGCAAACCTTCCGTGTTGTTCCTCGACGAGCCGATCACCGGCATCGGTCCGATGGAAAAATTCCCTCTCATCGACACCCTGCGCCGTTCCCTGGAAGGACGCACGGTGGTGGTGGTGGACCACGCCATCGTCTGGCAGTCCCGCTTCCGCGAGGTAGCGGGTAACCCACACAATACACCCAACCCCACCTACCATGTCAGACGCAAGCAAGAAGCAAGAAGTTGAACTCGGCGAAAAAAGGCGAGGCTCCCGCCGATGCGGAAATCGTCGCTGCCGTCAAACCCGAAGATGACGAAGTCGGTGGCCGCTACCGCCGCTTCAATAATGTGATTTGCCCCTATTGCTATACTTTGGTATAAGTCCGGGCGCGGGGTCCTTATAACTTCGATCTCCCGAAAGGGGATCAGGCGAGCCACGGATTCGTGTCAGCCCTACTCCCAAAAGACAAATCCCGCGGTGCGGACGAGGCCCGCACTTCGGTTCGCTCAGAATCCCCGGTTTTGCCTCCGGCCGGGTGCCAATGTGATAGATTGACAGAAGGCGTTTCCAGTAAGCTAACTGTTTGCAGCCAGTCTGACTCTTCTCATTAGGGATCGTGACCGGCGGATCGGCGAATTGCACCGCTCAACAAGTTCATGAATTCCCACGGCATCATACTGGAAGTCTCTGGCGATTACGCTCTCTTCAGTCGGCCGGAAATGAAAGTCGAGCGCGTCAGCTACGACGTGATCACGCCCTCCGCCGCCCGCGGCATTCTGGAAGCCATTTACTGGAAACCCCAAATCGTCTGGCGCATCGACCGCCTGCACGTCCTCAAACCGATCCGTTTCACCAATATCCGGCGGAACGAACTGAGCTCCAAGATCCCCGTGAAAGGCTCGGCTGGCGTCAATGCCGCCATGGCCAGCGGCAAAGGGAATCTGGGAATCTCGATCAACGAGGTCGATGATGACGGCAAACTCAAACATCGCCAGCAACGGGCCGCACTGCTTCTGACCGATGTGCGCTATGTGATTGAGGCGCATTTTGATATTCTTGACAGCCGGTTGGAAAGAGGCGGACCCATCCAGTCGGAAAAAGAAAATGCGGGAAAACACCGCGACATTTTCACGCGTCGCGCGCGCTCCGGGCAGTATTTTCACCAGCCGTATTTTGGGTGCCGCGAGTTTCCCGTCCGGTTCCGGCTCATCGAACCCGATGAACCGCTTCCGGCCCGTCATGAGAGCCTTTGTGGCAAGCAGGACCTCGGGTTCATGCTGCATGATATCGAGTTCGATCAGGACCCCCGCACCAAGGAGGTGAAATCCTCCACTTCGCATTTTTTCCACGCCCTGATGGACAACGGGGTAATCGCCGTGCCGCCGCTCAAATTCCAAGCCTCCTCCAACCGGTGATCCTCCAGTCTCTCCACCGACTCTACGACCGTCTTGCGGAGGATCCCGCCTACGAGATGGCGGGACACGGGTTTTCCGCACAGAAGATTCTGTTCAAGGTGGTGCTCCACCCCGATGGCAAGCTTTTCACAATGGACGACATGCGGGTTCGAAACGGCAAAAACCAACTCGTCGCCACCCTGATGGAGGTTCCCGGGGAAGCCAAGCCTTCGGGGGCGGGCATCAATCCCTGCTTCCTCTGGGACAATCAGACATATCTGCTAGGGCGGCAGCCGGATGGCAAGGCGGATGGATTCGGGGCCAGGCGCTTCGAGGCATTCCGGGAAAGGCACTGCTCGATCGAGGCCGCCATCAATCACCCGGATTTTTCCGCCGTTTGCCGCTTTCTCGCAGCCTGGACACCCGCACAAATCCAGGCGCACCCCATCCTTGATGAAATCGGGCCCGGCTTCGGCGTTTTCCAAATCCTCGGCAAACCCGGATCAGTGATGGAGGAGCCCGGCATCCGCAAGTGGTGGCGGCACAATCAATCTAACCAAGGTGACGGGCCGCTCGGGCAATGCCTTCTATCCGGTGAATTCGCCCCCATCGCCCGTCTTCACTCGAAAATCAAGGGCGTTTCCGGGGCTCAAGCGTCGGGTGCGTCCATGGTTTCGTTCAATGATCGGGCCTATGAATCGTATGGCAGAACGCAGAGTTTCAACAGCCCGGTGGGCGAGGCGGCGGCGTTTCGGTATGGCACCGCCCTGAACGCGCTGCTCGGCGGCCCGCAATCCGGCAAACACCGCATGGGCATCGGCGACGCCACCTGTGTCTTCTGGACCGATCGGGACACCTTGCTTGAAGACAGCTTCACCGCCTTTGCCCAAGTGGGCGCCAGTCATGGGGACAACACCAGCCCGGACCCCGGCACTCAGGGGAAACTCGACACCTTTCAACGGGCTCTGCATCAAGGCCGCAAGGCCTACGCGGACCTGGCCGCGGATCCGGAGCACACCCGGTTTTATTTCCTGGGGCTGGCCCCCAACGCGGCGCGACTTTCCGTGCGATTCTTCTGCCAGGGAACGGTTAGCGGGTTGCTCGATCATCTTCGCCAACACCAGCAGGACATCGCCGTGGTGCGTCAGTTCGAAATTCAAGTCGGCAAGCGTCGCCCGGATTCGGTATTTCCCGCATTCTGGGAGTTGCTCCGCGAGACCGCCCGCCGGGGCGACCATCCATCCCCCCAGCTAGGCGGCGCCCTCATGCGCTCGATCATGGATGGGAACCCATACCCTGAGGCGCTGCTCACCAGCCTGATCCGCCGAGTGATGACGGACCGGGAAATCAACTATCTGCGGGCCGCCGCGATCAAGGCGGTCCTGATCCGGAATCATCACCTCGCCATCACCTCCATGCTTGACACAACCAGCACCGATTCCGCCTACCTGCATGGGCGGCTTTTCGCCGTCCTTGAGAAAATCCAAAAGGAAAGTCACTTCGAAAGGACCGGGAAACGCCTGGAGAGGACGATCCGTGAGACTTACTTCCCCGGTGCCTGCGCTAGGCCGGCAGCCACCTTTCCGCGTATCGAACAACTCTCCGTGATCCACCGCCGCCATCTCCGGCCCGGCCGCAAGCTCCAGATCGATCAAATCCTCGGCGAGATCAAGCGGAGCCACAATCCCGGCAACGTTGCGAACCCCTCGCACACGCTCAAACAGCAAGGGGTCTTCATCCTCGGCTACTACCACCAGCGAAAAGCCCTCTTCACCATCACCCGCGAAAAGACCACCGCGGCCGCCGTCGCTTGATCCTCCCGCCAATCGACCTCCCCACCCATTCCCCTCATGAAACACCGCTACGACTTCATCCTTCTGTTCGATGCCCGCGACGCCAATCCCAACGGCGATCCGGATGCCGGCAACCTGCCACGCGTGGACGCCGAAACCGGGCAAGGCCTCGTCACCGACGTCTGCCTGAAACGCAAGGTCCGCAATTTCATCCAGACCACCCGCCAGGATCAACGCATCTATTTCACCGAGGGGTCTGTCCACAACCGCCAGCACAAGGAGGCTTACGACGTGCTTCAGTTAGACTCAAAAAACGTCAGGCAGGAGCAACGCGACAATGCCAAGGACTGGATGTGCCAGAACTTCTATGACATCCGGACCTTCGGCGCCGTGATGTCCACGGAAGTGAACTGCGGCCAAGTGCGCGGCCCGGTCCAACTCTCGTTCGCCCGTTCCATCGATCCCATCGTTTCCAGCGAACACTGCATCACCCGCACCTCCGTCACCAACGAGCGGGATGCCGACAAAGGCCGGACCATGGGCCGCAAGTTTACCATCCCCTACGGCCTCTATCGCTGCCACGGCTTCGTCAATCCCTTCCTGGCCGTGCAAACCGGCTTCACCACCGAGGATCTCGAACTGTTATTCACGGCCTTGGAAAACCTGTTCCAATTCGATCAATCCGCCGCCCGCCCGCCAGGCAGCATGGCGGTGCGGAGCCTGTTGGTGTTCAAACATGACAACCAGCTCGGCAAGGCCCCCAGCCATTCGCTTTTCGATATGGTGAAAGTCGTGAAAAAGGAGGCGGTCGATTTGGTCCGCTCGTTTGCGGATTACGATCTCACCATCGACGAGGCGGCCATTCCGTCCGGCGTGAGCCTGAGCCGGCGCATCTGACAAAGCGGGAGTTCGGCCCGTGAGGAAACACCGGAGCGCGCGCTGCGGGCTCTCTTTTTGTAACCCTTTCTGCCTTGGAACGATCTCCTGCGCTGGGCGTATTGCGGATTGGTTAAGGCTGCTTTGATGCCTCCCAAACCCGTAGGTGAGCCATGCTCGGAAATAGCGCGCTGATGAAAAAGTTTGGGAATGCGTTTCGTAGCTGTCCAATTCCGCAATTTGCCGATGCACCGAGCCCTGCTTGCCGCCTTACTGCTTGCCCTCCCTGGATTGACCGCTTCGAGTGTCGCGGCAGAGGCGGATCAGGTCTTTAAAATCCTTGAGCATCACTGCTTCGACTGTCATGACGATGCAACAAAAAAGTCGGGATTTAACCTCGAAAAACTCCTTGATGAGAGATCCTTTGACGGCACGTTGATGTTCGAGAACCTGCTCAGCGGAAAGATGCCTCCCGCCACTGAAGAGCAGTTAGATGCGAAGCACAAAAGGGCGGTGCTGGATTGGTTGGCAAAGCGGCAGGCGGCGAATGCTCCGAATTCCTTCCGCCGGATCAGCCGGTATGAATTCGTGCATTCGGTCAACGACCTGCTGGGCACGGAACTCGCCATTGCTAACCGTATCCCCGAAGATCGGGGGACAAACGACTTCGATTCGAATCAGAAGATCCAACTGAGCCGGGAGATGCTCGGAGCCTACTTCACGGTGGCGGATGAGATGCTGGAACAGGCCTTTCCGGCGCGGGGATTTCCCGCAGAAAAGGTTTGGGTGACCCACCAAATCAAGGACAGCCACGAGACCTACAGGATTTACAACCGTCCTTATCTGGAGGGTATTCTGTTCTCATGGACGCGAGCCAATAATGGCAATAACTACTCTTTCTTCTATGACAACTTTGATCCTCCCGTCGCAGGCTGGTATGATCTGACTTTCGACGCCATGAAGGTGGCGGAGTTCGGTGACGATGTGAGCCTGCAGGTTTATGCTGGAAAATATTATTATGCCGACGACCGCCCGCAGCCGCAGCGCCTCGTCGGCGTGATCTCACTGGGGAACAAGGAGCTGAAATCACACACCCTCCGCACCTATCTCAACCCGGGAGAGAACGTTTCCGTACACTGCTACTCAAGGCACAACTTCCGCCATCAAGACCCCAAGGAAGGAGCCTACATTAAGCAACTGAAAGTGCGCGGACCGGTGCTCGACCAATGGCCACCGCTGTCCTACCCAAGGATTTTCGGTGACCTGCCGGTGAAGGCTGAACCACGGAATGAATCCGAGACCCATGTTGCGGAGACGAACCTCCGGAAAATCGACGGGAAAGCCGCCACCTCCATCAGTGAAACCCAGCGGCCCACTCCTCGCAGCAATCCGCTGGATCACTCCAACATCACGGTTGCCTCGACAGCTCCCGAGGACTTGAAAAAGGTGATCCGCCGTTTTTCGGAACGCGCCTTCTCCTCGAAGCTCAGCGATGCGGAACTGGCTCCTTACTTCCTCATCGGGCAGCGCCAACTTGAAGACCACGGTGATTTCGTCCAAGCAACCAAGGAGGGGCTCAAGGCGATCCTCTGCTCGCCGCGTTTCCTCATGGCACCCGGCGAGCATGTCAATCCCTCCTATGCCAAGGCTGCCGGTCTCGCCCGCACCCTCTGGCTTGCTGTCCCCGACGAAGAACTTCTCAGGATCGCCGCGGAAGACCGACTAGCGGGAAAAACCCTCCCTGCGCAGATCGATCGGATGCTCCTAGACAGCAGAAGCCACCGCATGATCCGGTCATTTTGTGACCAATGGTTGAACCTCAGATCGCTCAACAAGGTAACACCTTCCCTGAAGCTTTATCCTGAATACGACGACCTCCTGAGCCACTACCTGCCAATTGAAACAAGGCTCTATGTAGATTACCTGATCAAGGAGAACCTGCCCGCCGGAAAACTGATAGAATCCGACTTTGCGTTCCTCAACCAGCGCCTCGCCAGGCACTACGGAATCGAGGGCGTCATCGGTCAGGAGATGAGAAAGGTCACCTTCCCCCCCGGGGTGCCTCGTGGAGGCCTTCTGACCATGGGGAGCGTGCTGCAAGTCACCACGGATGGCTTCTATACCTCACCCATCCTGCGCGGAGCATGGATTTCCAAGAACATCGTGGGCATCCCTCTTTCTCCGCCGCCGAAAGGGATCCCCGCCTTGGAACCCGAACATGGCAAGCCCGAGACACTCAAGGAACAGATCGAGAAACACAAGAGCAACAAGAGCTGCTATGCCTGCCACAAGAGCATCGATCCTTATGGCTTCGGCTTGGAGAGCTTCGACGCCACTGGACAGTGGCGCGAGCGCTACAAGGTCATGGGCACCCATAGCTCGACATTTATCTATCGACCGGAAGGCTACTACCAGATGGGCAACGCGGTGGATGCTTCCGGAGAAATCGGCAAGGACCAGTTCGATGACATCGTCGGCCTCAAGAAGATACTAGTCTCCGATGAGCGCCATATCGCCTATAACTTCGCCAAAAAATTCTTCGAGTATGCCAGCGGCAACAAGCCGGATCTGGAACAACGGCTCCACCTTTGGGATTTTATCGCCCGAAACCCCGGGAACACACGCCTCAAAGACCTAGTCACGGAAGTCTTAATCCTTACACTCACCTCAAAAGACCCATGAATCATTTCAGCCGCAGGGAATTTTTGAAATTCGGAGCCGCCCTGCCCCTGGCCCTACAGTCCCTGGGACTGCGCGCTGCCACTGCTCCTGCAAGCAAGGTGCCACCGAAGCGGATCATGTTCATCTGCAACTCCCTTGGATTTTACAAACCCAACTTCTTTCCCGCCACGCGCGGCGACTTGTCCACTTCAACCTATCTCAAGGAGATCGGCACGCGGGAGAAGATGACAATTTTCCAGAACCTCTACCACCCGGGCATGGAGACCAGTAACCACGACTCGGAGAAATCATTTCTAACAGGCGCGCGGAGTCCTGAGGCGGCGAACTTCATCAACGCGATCTCGCTCGACCAGATCTTGGCGCGCGAAATGGGCAAAGACACCCGCTTTCCGTTTCTCTCATTCAGCATCTACGACCGCGGCTGGGGGTGCTCGTGGAACAGCCAGGGCGTGGCGATTCCACCGATGCACGATGAGCGCCAGATCTTCGACGTGCTGTTCGGTGAGGAGGATCTGACTGCCAAGCGCCGCCGGATCGAGAATGACCAGCACGTCGTCCAGTGCCTCTGCCGGGACATGGAGCAGCTCAAGCGGCAGGGAGGCGACCTTTCAAAGCTCGAGTCTTACCGGACTGTCATTGCGGAGTTGGAAGAGCAACTCCAGCACGAGGAGTTCTGGCTCAAAACCAAAAAGCCGGAAGTCCCCAATACCCTGATCACTGATCAGGAGTTCGCCTTCTCGGTGAAGATCAGGAACCTGTTCGAATTATCCAAGCTTGCCTTTCAAACCGACTCAACGCGGGTCATCACCCTGTCTCTGGACTGGATCTACGGCGCGATCACGGTGCCCGGTGCCACCGGCGGTTGGCATACGCTGTCACACCATGCCGGCCAAGCCGGCGCCCTCGACAAGCTGAGCCGGATCGAAGTGGACATCGTGAAGCACCTGAACCAGTTCCTCGCCGAGCTCGATCAAATCAATGAAGGTAGCGGAACCTTGCTGGATCATACCACTGTGGTGATCGGCAGCAATTTCGGCGATGCCTCGAACCACACTTGCAACAACCTCCCCACCATCGTCGCTGGAGGAGGCTACCGCCACCAAGCTCACACTGTCCTCGAAAAGCCGACACCCTTGTGTAATCTCTACCTTGAGCTGCTCCATCGACACAATGTCGATATCGGTAAGTTCGGCAGCAGTGATAACGACTTGGGATTATTGAAAGGATGAACCGACAAAAATCGAGTCAGTGAATGGTTTTATTATAAAAAACCAGACTTTTTGACAGAATTTTCTACGGCTCTGGTTTCGGCGGATACCCCTTGGATTGGCTGCGCGGGATGGGTTGGATGGATGCGCAGCGCAGGATGATTCCTTCGCCGAGTTCCAGCCCGATGTGCGGGCCTTCGGGAATCCGGACTCGTGCCGTCCCCGCGGAATCAGGGCGGTTGCCCGGAAATCAGCCATGGTCGATGTTCATTGGCGATTTAAGAAAATACTAGACATTGGCCTCCGTTTTGGCAGTTTCAGCCTGCCATGGAAACACTGATGACCAAATCCGCCCTCGTTGTCGACCACCTCGTCCTAC
>CAMBPB010000102.1 GCA_945869465.1 Prosthecobacter debontii | reverse complement strand
TCCTGCCCGTCTTCGATGACGCGGGATGGCTTGCCACGGTCAACGCCAGCGGCGGACATGATGGCCATGAACGAATCAGAAAGAGCGCCCGCGCCCGCAACTTTCATCTTGGACAGGATGGAAAAAACCGGAGCGTCCGGCTTGTCGCTGTGGATCGGGACGGATTCAAAAAAGGTGAGCAAATCGGATTGAATCGGAATCCTCACTTCCCGTTTTTTCTTTTTCGTCTTCGAAGGAATCAGAGTGATGAGCTTGGCTTCGAGGTCCACTGATTCCCATGAAAGGCGGGCGGCGTCGCCAAGGCGCAATCCGGTGAATGCGGCCGTGAGAATCAACCCGCGCCATTCCTCGGAAGGGGCAGCGGCTAGCAGGGCTTCAAAATCATCGGTGGTGAACGGCTTGCGTTCCTGGCTGTCGCTTGTGTCGATGTCACTGATTGCGGTTCCGCAGGGATTAAAGGTCACAATCCCTTCACGCATCGCCGCGCGGAAGATTCCGCCAAGGTCCTTGACGTAGGACAGCACCGTCTTGCCCGTCCTCCCGGTATCGGAAAGCGATTCCTTCCAGAGTCTCACGTCTTGCCCCGTGATGCTCTCCAATGGCTTCTTGCGTCGCTCCGGTCCAAGCCACGCAAGGAACGCCTCGGCATGGCTCTTGTAGCGCGCCATCGTCGCCTTGCTAGAATCCCGGGATTTCCTGCGGAGCCATTCGGCGGACCAGGTGTCGAGAGAGTAAGCGGTCATTTCCTCGCCTGTGGCGATGGCGAGCAACCGAGCAACGTGCTTGCGGGCGGAAATTCCGGTGAAGGTTTCCCGTTCGATTTCCGCCACGGCTTCGGCGAGGATTGCCTTGGCCAGTCGGGATTTGTCGCTCCCGGCTTCAAAGGTGCCTTGCGCCGTTCTTTCGAGTTCCACCGCGCGGGCCTTGGCGTCCTTTTTGTTGGTGCATCCGGTCGATTTCCGCACCTGTCGCAATCCCCCGTTGCCGTCGGGGACGTAGTATTGAGCATACCAAACGCTGGATTTTTTCTGTTTTCTGAGTGATGCCATGGCCGGGAGTGTTGTTAGGTAACCCCTAAAGTATCCCCTAATTTTACCCGTTTGGCAAGTTTTTGCTGTTTTCTTTTTCCCTAAATCGTTGGAAACTATTGATTTGCAAAGGCGGCTTTTCCTTTCGCAGGTTCGAGACCTGCAGTGCGCACCATTTCCACCCTTGTGGAAATGCCCCCAAAACCCTTGTAGCATCAAGGATGCTAGCGATTGTCACTCCTCCTCGTCCTCAGCGTCTGGATCCTCGACGAACCGATTACAATTCGCGCGAAATCTTGAAGGTGACACAGACCAGATGGAGCACCGGCATGGATGACGATCCCCGCGAGTGGCTGGATCGAATTTGCAAGAAAACCGGAAAAACCTACCTCACTCCCATGTGAGAGAGTGGGTGGCCGGATGCCTGGTGGTCGCGGCGCTGTTTTGTGCATACGGACTCAACGAGAAAGCCTGCCGGAACATCCGCCAAAAGTTTGCCTCATGTCGGTCGGGCCGGCCCGCTTGAGTGGCGCTGTCCAGTGTTAGCTCACGCGTCGCGGCCGCAGCACTGCTTGAATTTCTTGCCCGAGCCGCACGGGCAGGGGGCGTTGCGCCCGGCGCTTTCGATTGAGAAACTCGGCTTGCGTTTGGGGAGGTTGAGCTTGAGCTGGGTCCCCTCGGGCGAGGGCATGGCGGCGGAGTCGATGTCGCCGGAGATGCCGATGTTGTCGCGGGTCAGCGCTTCCTCGCCGCCTTGCAGTTGTTTGGGTGCGCTGTGAAGTTGTTTGAGGAAGGCTTCGAGATTTGCCGCCGAGCGGAAGAGGTTTTGCAATGCTTCCTGCTTGATCGCATCCATCAGGGTCACAAACAGGTTGTAGGCCTCGTTCTTGTATTCGATGAGCGGATCCTTCTGGCCCTGGGCACGAAGACCGACGCCTTCACGCAGCGCGTCCATGTTATACAAATGCTCCTGCCATTGTTTATCGATGGCGACGAGCACCATGCGGCGCTCTTCCTGGTCGAGCACCTCCATCGGCAGCGAGCCGACGCGGAGTTCGTAGGCCTCCTTCACCCGGGCCACGAGCATCGCCGAGATGGCCTCCTTATCCGGCTTGTCGTTGAAATCCTCAGGACTGAGCTTCACCGGCAGGGTGGAATTGACCCAGTGGAGCAACTCGCTGCAATCGGGGTTGTCCTTGTCCTGATCGCTGATGAACTGGTGAACCTTGGCGGGGATGGTTTCCTCGATGATTTCTGTGACCAAATCACGCGGCACCTCGGTGGTGAGCACTTCGTTGCGGTAGCCGTAAACGACCTCGCGCTGCATGTTCATCACGTCGTCGAAATCGAGCACCCGCTTGCGCCAGGTGTAGTTGCGTTGTTCGACGCGTTTCTGGGCGGTTTCGACCGATTTGTTGAGCCACGAGTGCTCGAGCGCCTCGCCCTCCTTCATGCCGAAGCGTTCCATCATCGCCGTCATGCGGTCGGCGGCGGCGAAGTTGCGCATCAGGTCGTCTTCGAACGAGATGAAGAACTGCGAGCGGCCCGGGTCGCCCTGGCGGGCGCAGCGGCCGCGCAACTGGCGGTCGGTGCGGCGTGATTCATGCCGCTCGGTGCCAATCACGAAGAGTCCGCCGAGTTCCGGCACGCCGGTGGCGAGTTTGATGTCGGTGCCGCGGCCGGCCATGTTGGTGGAAACGGTGACCGCACCTAACTGACCGGCCTGCGTGACGATTTCCGCCTCCTGCTCGTGGAATTTCGCGTTGAGCACCGAGTGTGGGATTTTCGCCCGCTTGAGCATGCGGGAAAGCGTTTCGGAAGACTCGACCGAGGCGGTGCCGACGAGGCAGGGCTGGCCTTTGGTGTGGGCCTCCTCGATTTTGGCGATCACCGCGTTGAACTTCTCGCGGCGGGTTTTGAAGACCTGGTCGTTTTCATCGACCCGGCAGTTCGGCTGGTTGGTCGGGATGGGCAGCACGTCGAGTCGATAGATGTCGTGAAACTCGGCGGCCTCGGTTTCGGCGGTGCCGGTCATGCCCGCGATCTTCCGATAGAGTCGGAAATAGTTCTGGATGGTGATGGTGGCGAAGGTCTGGGTTTCCTTCTCGATGGAAACGCCTTCCTTGGCCTCGACGGCCTGGTGGAGTCCATCCGACCAACGGCGGCCGGGCATCTCGCGGCCGGTGTTTTCATCGACGATGATGACCTTGTCATCCTTGACGACGTATTGCACGTCCTTCTCATAAACGCAGTAGGCCTTGAGAAGCTGGGAGATGTTATGAATCTTCTCGGCTTGGGCGTCCATGCGCACTTGCAGGGCGTCCTTGGCCGCGATTTTCTGTTCGTCGGCGAGTTCGCGGTCGGTGTCGATGTCCGCGTAGAGGGTTCCGAGATCGGGCAGGGTGAAGGAGTCGGGATCGCCCGGCGAAAGGTATTCGCGGCCCATTTCCATCAGGTCGGAGTCGTGGCCTTTTTCATCGATGACGAAATAGAGTTCCTCCTTGAGTTCGAAGAGTTCTTTTTTCTGGGCGTCCTGGTGGAAGGAAAGCTCGGCTTTCTCCAGCAGGCGGCGCATGTCCGGCTCCTCCATGAAACGCATGAGCTGTCGGTTGCGCGGCTGGCCGAGTTTGAGTTTGTAGAGCAAGCGCCCGGCGGCGTCCTTGTCGCCGGCTTCCAGCAGTTGTTTGGCCTCGGTGGCGACCTCGTTGCAGAGTTGGGTCTGGCGTTTGACGAGCTGTTCGACGAGCGGCTTGTATTTGTCGAACTGATGGGACGAGTGCGCCGAGGGGCCGGAGATGATCAGCGGGGTGCGGGCCTCGTCGATGAGGATCGAGTCCACTTCGTCGATGATGGCGAGGTAGTGGCCGCGCTGGACTTGTTCGTCCTTGGTGGAGGCCATGCCGTTGTCGCGGAGGTAGTCGAAGCCGAATTCCGCGTTGGTGCCGTAGGTGATGTCGCAGGCGTATTCGGCGCGGCGTTCCCATGGCGGCATCTGGTTTTGGATGCAGCCGACGGTGAGGCCGAGGTAGCGGAACAGCGATCCCATCCACTCCGAGTCGCGGCGGGCGAGGTAGTCGTTGACGGTGATCACGTGGACACCGAGGCCGGTGAGGGCGTTGAGATAAACCGGCAGGGTGGCGACCAGCGTTTTGCCTTCACCGGTCTGCATTTCCGCGATCATGCCGCGATGGAGAGCAACGCCACCGACGAGTTGAACGTCGAAATGGACCATTTCCCAGAGCAATGGATGGTCGCTGACCGTGATGGTCGTGCCGCACATCCGGCGGGCGGCGTTTTTGACGACGGCGTAGGCTTCCGGCAGGATTTTCTCGAGATACTTGGCGCGGGAGCTTGAAAATTCGACTTCCGCCTCGTGAAATGCGGCCTTGGCGGCTTCGATCGATTCGGGGGTTGGCTCGATGGTTGCGGGGAGAGCCGGAAACTCCTCGCGGAGCGGGCCGAGGCGGGCATCCAGTGCCTCCGCCGTCTGGCGGAGGTCGTCCGGACCCATGCGCTCGATCATCGGTTTCGCCGGGACCTCCAGCACGTGGTAGCGGGCGAGGTAGGCCTGCCATTGGAGGGTAAAATCGCGGAGTTTTTCTTCGGGTTCCCGCTGCAGTGCAGCTTCAATTTCATTGATGCGGGCTACCGTCGGGCGGATGCGGCGCACTTCGCGCTGGTTCTTGCTACCGACGATTTTCTGGAGAATCCACTTGATCATGAGAGAGATGGGGAAGGGCGGAGGACCCGCTGGAGCGGAGGCAATACACCGCCAGGCGGGCGGGTGCAAGCGCTAGACTGGGCTTTTGAAGCGCTAAAACGAGCGCGGTTGGCCGGCGGGCCGCGCGGGAGCTAGCTGCCAAAAGCCCGAACAAACCCCCATTGACCCGATCGTCCGCGCCCCACGCAGCGCACGACTCCGAGCGGCAGCATCCCTGCGACGCGCCCCGTCGCTGCGCCAGCCGAAGCCTGATTGACGAAGCCAGCAAACTCCACCGCCCCGAGGCAACGCAATTCGCCAAGTTTCATGGGGTGCATTGTCCCCTGGTGCGATGGAAAAGAACTCTTCCCACGATCCGGCTAGAAAATCAGGATCGTGGCGGGTGGCAAGGGATTTGCGCCTACTAATCCGGAGGTAATGTTAGGAGCATGTTGCCGAGGGTGCATGTTTTGCATGCAATGCAAGTTTGAAGGGTTCCTCATGATGGGGGGTGTTTTTCCGGCGTTGGCACCGCCAGCCCGTGAAAAATGTGTTGACGGGACGGGTGGATTCGGATGAAACTCTGCTATTTGTTATAGATCATCCCCCCATTCTAATCATGAAAATCGTGAGATCAGATCAACGCTGGCGCGTGGTCGGCTTCGGCTTCGTCATCAACGAATGCCTGGAATGCCTGGCGTTGCGGCGCGGCTACCGGGTGGGGGCGGTCTGTGATGAACTGGGCGTGTCCGAGCGGTATATTCATGAGATTTTCTTGCGGGATCTGGGATTGACGCCGAAGGAATGGATGCGCTGGGAGCGCATGGTGGTGGCGCGCCGGATGCTGGGCTGGGGGCTTTGCCCTCTAGCAGTGGGGGACTTGCTGGGGTTCTCGGGCACCAACAGCTTCAGGAGGGAATTCCGCAGCGTTTACGGAGTGTCGCCGATGCGGTATCAGGAAAAACGCTGGCCGGAGTATTCGTGAGCTGAAGATGAAGCACGCAATCTTGAGCATGAAATCCGAAACGGGAGTGACCAGAGTCAGGGGTCGGACGGCTGGGGGGCGGGTTTGACGAAGGGGAGGATGAGCAGGAAGACGGCGCCGAGGGCGGCATCGAGCAGGAAGATTTGCAGGTAGGTGAAGCCCCAGCCATCCTGGCTGATCGGGGTGACGGCTTTGCCTTGCCACCAGAAGGAATAGACGGTGCAGAGATTGAGCAAGGCCATGCAGGCGGTGAACTGGGTGGCGGCGATGCGGGGCTCGACGATGTCCATGAACATCGCGGTGCGGATGCCATACATCAGGCCGTTGAAGAGCGCATAGACCAATGAAGCGGCCCACCAGGCGGTGATGAGGACCTCATGGCGCGGCCAGGTGCCGTTGGCCGAGGCTCCGGCGGGCATAGTCCAGCCCTCCGACTGGAGTTTCCAGCCCATCCAGACCGTGGGAATCAGGGTGCCGAAGGCAAACACCGCGAGTGTGAGCCGGCGGCCGAAACGATCTGATAGATAACCGCCGGCCATGCAGCAGACAGTGAAGATCAGCGAGGTGACGAGGCCCATGGTGGCGATCTCGTTGTCGTTCATGCCGATGGTGGGCGTGAGGATGGTCGAGACCGTCAGGCTGAGGGCCATGCCGCCGAACGGGATGATTGCCAGCACCAGCCCCATGAAGCCGCGGCGGGTGAGGAAGAAGACCCGCAGCACGACGGCAAGGTAACCGCCGATTTTTCTCAAGCCATGGGCAACCGTGGCGTGGTGCGGCTTCTCCGCAGGAAGAGGCGCGCCGGCGGCGGTATCGTGGCAAGCGGCGCGCTCGAAAAGCATCAGGATCACCGTGGTTAGAATTCCGGCGAGCAGCAGGGGGACGAGCAGCGAGGCGGTGGAGAAACCGAGCCAACCTTTCAGAAAGAGCACGCCGGAGCCGCCGATTGCCGCGCCGGTTTGCGCCCCGGCAAACATCAATCCGTTGGCCACTCCGCGTTCATGTTCGCCAAGGGTGGTGCAGGCGAGCGCGTCAATCGCGACGTCTTGGCTGGCGGCGAAGATGTTGTGGATGATTAGCATCAGTGAGAACAGCTTGAGCCCGGTGATCACGAGGGTGCCGTCCGCGCCGATGGTCGCCTGGGGAAGCAACAGGATCGAGGCCACCAGGGTGAGCAGCATGCCGAGCTGGGTGGCAACGATCCATTGCTTGCGGCGGCCGAAACGTTTCAGGTGCAGGTTGTCCACCAGCGGACCCATGATCCATTTCCACGTCCATGGCAGCATGATGATGGCGAGAAACGTGCCGATCGCCTCGCCGGTCATGCCCATGCGCTTGAATTCGAGTGCCACGGCGGTGGCGGTGAAGCCCTGCGGCAGCCCCTCACTCACGTAAAGGCCGAAGAAACCGGCGAGCCTGCCCTTGCGGGTGCCGCGGAGTTTGGGGAATAGGGTCATGGAATGGCGTGCATCCAAGGGGGAAGCAGGGCCAATGGAAAGCATCTTGTGGGCCGGGGATGAAGGCACGGCGATTTTGTGGCGCGCGAGCTCTTGAAGGCCTTGGGGGCCGGGTCATTATGTTAGAGCGAGGACCGGACTGAAGTCCTGGACTGCTTTATCGCTCAGGCGATGGGTGCTAGGTCTTCCAACTGCAATACAGGGCGTGCCTCGGCGTCGCTTTGGTCGAGGTCGATGGCGAGCTTGAGTGACCAATCGTTGAACTCCTCGGGATCGACGAGGATTTGCTCGCAGGTCCAGCGGCGCGGGGTTTCTTCGGAAATCCGCAGGTGTTTCGTGGCGCGGGCCTCGGGGTCGAGGCGGAGGCGCTGGTGGCCGGAGAAATAGTTATCTAGCAAAGCAGCGATGCGCTCGCGGGTCCAGGGATTGCCAGCGGGGTCGGCGGCTTGGATTTGTGCGAGGATGGCGGCGGTATTTTCCTGAGCGAGGGATTTCACGAGATTGAAGATCGCGTTGCGCAGTGCGCGGGTGAAGTCCGGTCGGTTGCGGGTGAAGGCGACGGGATGGTGCCTGGCGGTCGGTTTCCCGGCTTCCGGCACATACTCCGGATTGCGGAGTTTCTCCCACTCGTCGAGCAGGCTGGAATCGATATTGCGCAGGATGTCCTCCAGATAGGCCTCGGCCTCGGCGAGTTCCTCCGTCTTCGCGGCGGGCTGGACGGTCTGCGAAAGCACCTTGTAAACTTCCGATAGATGGCGGAGCAGGACGGCTTCGCTGCGTTCCAGGCCATAGGTCTTCACATAATCCTCAAACGACTGCCAGTGCTCGAACATTTCGCGGGCGATCGACTTCGGGCGCACGTTGGTGTCTTTCATCCACGGGCGCCTGGCGACGAACGAGTTATAGGTGTCGTAGATAAAATCCTTGCCCGGTTTCGGCCATTCGACATCCTCCAGGCGGGCCATGCGCTCGTCGTATTCGACGCCCTCGCTCTTCAACTGTCCGATGAGTTCGCCTTTTAGCAGATCCACCTGCCTGCGGAGGATGACCTCCGGGTTTTCCAGGATCGATTCGATCAGCGACAGCACGTTGAGCGCGTATTCCGGCGAGTCGCGGTCGAGCTGCGGGATCGTATCCAGCAGATAGAGACCGAGTGCCTGGTTCATCGAGAAGTCGTCCTCCAGGGCGATGTTGAGGGCGACTTTGGCCGGTCCGCGGTGTTCAGCGGGCGGGATGATGCGGAGGATGTCGCCTTCGACGAGGCCGCGGAAGAGCTGGAAGGCGCGGCGTCTGAGGGCTTTCTTTTTGGCCGGGGTTTCGTGGCATTCGTTGATCAGCTTGCGCAGCGCGGCGCAGCCGTCCTCATGCTCGCGGCCAAGCACGTTGAGCAGCATCGAATGCTGGATTTGGAAACTCGAAACGAGTTTTTCCGGCGGTGCGTCGATTAGGCGGCGGAAGCTCTTTTCGTCCCAATTGACGAAGCCCTTATCCGGCGGCTTGCGTTTGACGAAACTCTTCTTGCCGGATTTTTCGGCCTTTTTCTCCAGCCGGAGGTTTTCAATGACGTGTTCGGGGGCCTGGGCCATGACCGTGCCGCTGGTGTCGAAGCCGCGTCGGCCGGCGCGACCGGCGATCTGTTTGAAATCGCGCGCCGCGAGTGTCTTGGTACTACTTCCGTCGTATTTGAAAAGCTGGGTGAACAGCACGGTGCGGATCGGCACGTTCACGCCGACGCCCAGGGTGTCGGTGCCGCAGATGACTTTGAGCAATCCGCGCTGGGTGAGTTTCTCGACGAGCACGCGGTATTTCGGCAGCAGGCCCGCGTGGTGGATGCCGATGCCATGGCGCAGCAGCTTCGAGATTTCCTTGCCATAAGGGCTGCGGAAATTGGCGTCGTGCAGGACTTCGGCGATGATTTGTTTTTCCTCCTTGGAGCAGAAGTTCGAGCTCAGCAGGTTTTGCGCGGTGTTGGCGCAGGCGAGCTGGGTGAAGTGGACCAGATAGATCGGCGCCTTGCCCGCGCCGACGAGTTCCGCCACCTGTTCCTCCAGCGGCTTTTCGCTGTAGTCGAACTCCAGCGGCACGGGGCGCTGCTCGGATCTCACCAACACCGTCGGAGTGCCGGTTAGAGCAGTGAGAGTTTCCTCAAAAAACGCCGTTTCTCCCAGTGTGGCGGACATTAGCAGGAAGCGCGCTTGCGGCAAGGTGAGCAGCGGCACTTGCCAGGCGAAGCCGCGCGAGGCGTCCGAGTAATAGTGGAACTCGTCCATGATCACATCGTCCACGCGGGCGCGCGCGCCTTCGCGCAGCGCGAGGTTGGCGAGGATTTCCGCCGTGCAGCAAATGACCGGCGCGCCTGGATTCACCGTGGCATCGCCGGTGATCATGCCGACGTTTTCCGGCCCGAAGACATGGCACAACGAGAGGAACTTCTCGTTGGCCAGCGCCTTGATCGGGACGGTGTAATAGGAGCGCCGGTTCTGGCAGATCGCCTTGAAATGCAAGGCCAGCGCGACCAATGATTTCCCTGAACCGGTCGGCGTGTTGAGGATGACGTTGTTGCCGGAAAACAGCTCGAGAATCGCCTGCTCCTGGTGTTCGTAGGGCTCGACGTCGGATTCGATCAGATAGTCGAGAAAGGCGCTCAGGATTTCGTCAGCGGACGAGCGGTCGGCGAGCTTGGTGGGATCAAGGGATATCATGAGTGGGTTTTGCAAATCTGCTGCGGCGGCGGTCAGTCCCGGTCGGCGACGAACAGGGTGTGGGTGAAACGTTTCGCTTTCGGATAGGCCTTCGCGCCGATGCTTTCCACATTCCTGAACACCCGGTGCAGTGATTTTTCGAATTCCGCATCGCGGTTGGCGGACCAGAACACCACCCGGCCGGCGGGCTGCAAGGCGGCTTTGGTCCGCTCAAGGCCGCTGCGGTTGTAGAGCCGGGCGTTTCCTTTCTGCACCAACGGATCGGGGCTGTTGTCCACATCGAGCAGGATCGCGTGGTAGCGGTCGCTGCCGCAGCGCTCGATCAACTCCGCGACATCGCGGGTGTGGATGGTCACCCGCGGATCATCGACGAGCCCGCCGTTGACTGATGTTAGAAACTTGCGATTCCAATCGATCACCTCCTGCAGGAGTTCCGCCACATCCACGCGGGCATCGGGCGGGCAGAGATCCAGCACGCGCCGGAGTGTGAAGCCGAAGCCTAGTCCGCCAATGAGGACGCGGGGTTTCGGGGGCAGGGCGGCGCAGGCGAGTTCCGCCAGGGTTTGTTCCGAGGCGGAGGCGGTGGTGCTCATCAACTGCACCCCGCCGATTTTCAGGAAATGATGGCCGTCGTGTTCCTGGAGCACCATCAGCGCACCGTCGGGCGTGCGGCAGGTGGCGAGGGTGGTGGTGGTCTTCATGTGGAAAGGTGGCGGGTATCGCTTGCGGAGGGGCGGGTGTCGAAGCAAAATTCGCAATCCTTGTCCTTGCCAAGTCGGAACGGGCCGGGTAGGGCTTGCTCGCGCCGCGAAAGGCGACTGGTCCCGTGGTCCAATGGATAGGACGATGGCCTCCGAAGCCGTAGGTAGTGGTTCGATTCCACTCGGGACCACTTCTTGTATTGCCCTGATTCTAAAAGGGTTGCAAGCTCAAAAGCCTAGCGAAATGGAGAAATCGAACTGCCTCTAAATGCGCCAAAATGCGCCAAAATGTCCCGAAATGAGGCGAAAAAGCGTTACAGACCGTTACAGCTATTTGCGTCATTTGCTAACCTCTGAGCAAACAGATCTACCAAGATTCGGACAATTGAGTCTTGTGAATTCGAGCGGGGGTAGATTCACCCCAGCCTAAAAATCTCCGCCAGCTTTGTCCCCACACCTGGAGCGATGCCGGACCGGTCAAGACTTCGGAGGTTTGCGATCAAGGCCAGTGTGCGTGGCAAAAAAGTCGCAATCGCCATTTCCCCGAAACGACCTTAAGGCCTTGTAAACTCAAGGCTCAGGGCGAGCCGCGCCCGATCTGTGGGACGGCAGTGTCTTCGGATGTCATTTTATTGTGCGCTATTTCTCCCTGAAAATATTCACCTTCGTCTCCATGCACGACCGCAGGTCGTAGTTGGAGGCTCCGATTCTGAGGAGGTTGATGGGACCTTGGTAGATTTCGAGGCCGCGGTCGATCTGGATGTGCCAGCCGGTGTCGGTGCGGATTTCGCGGTGTTGGATTTTTTCATCGAAGCGGTAGGTGAAGACCACGTCGCAGTCGGCGAGGGTGTCTTTGATTTCTTCGAGCTTTTGTTCCGCTTCCGCCTGCTGGGCGGGGTTCTCGGCGGTGGTGGCGAGACTGATCTCCTTGATGGTGCCGGCTTCGACGGCGAGTTCACAAAGTTGAAGCAGGTTGCGGATCTGGTTGTCACGGCGGATATGGGGATCCTCGACCACCAGTTTCTTGGCCCCCGCCAGGTAGTCGCCGAAGATCGAGCGGTAGGAGTAACCTGTGTCGCCATAGCGGATGGTGAACTGCTTGTCCTTGAGACTCACCGGGAGGGCTGCCGGGGCTGCTGCCACTGGGACGGAATCCGCCGTGGAATCCACCGTCGCTTGAACCATGGGTTGCGCGGCGATTGCAGCGACAGCGGGGGCTGTATTCGCTGGGGGGGAGGCAACTGCGGGGACCGGTGAAACCTCCAGCGTGGGCTGATGCCTCCGAGGGTTGAGGGTCGCATCGATTCCAATGCTCTCCGGGCAGTGAACCTCCACGGTTTCGCCGCGGGTATTGATGTAGGATAGATGAATTTCAGCAAACTCGTCGTCGGCCTTGCGCTTGTTGAGCTGCTCCTTCACCCGACGCCGGCCTTCGATGGCATAGGTCAGGTAGTGTTCGAACTCGTCGTCGCTGCACTCGCCATCGGGGTGCAGCAGTTTGATGAAGCCGGCGACGGTCTTGTAAACAGCGGCTTCGTCGCGGCCTTGGAAGCCGGGACCCAGGCGGGCGCGCTTCTTGACGGCGGAGAAATAATTGCGGTGCTTGAAGAGGTGATGGAACGCCTCGGCCATGTAGTCGGTGATGAATCCGT
>CAMBPB010000101.1 GCA_945869465.1 Prosthecobacter debontii | reverse complement strand
GTGCAAACCGTGCCCGTCACGCTCAGTGCGGCAGCTCTGGCAACCGCGGTCAATGGCGCGCTGTTTGTGCGCGTGCAAGCGGACGAGGCAGTCGCACCGTAATAAGCCGAACCACGAATGGATCGAAACTGAAGGCCGGGAGGCGATTCCCGGCCTTTTTGTTTGTTCCAACCGCGCTGCCTATGTGGTTACTTCGATTCTCTGCCATGACAAATGATCCGGCGGATAGAAATCGAGCGGAGCGACTCGACTGAGCGAAAGCACATTTTGTGATTCCCGCAACTTTGAAACTCCGTCACCCGAACAGCGAGGTCAAGGGGTTCCCCTTGTCGGAGATCGTGAACGGCCGGCGGCTCGGCGACATGATCACCTTGTCGTGCGGCAGTCCGAGCGCATAGGCGATGGTGGCATTGAAATCCTGGACGCTGACCAAACCGTCCTTCACCTTCGCGCCGCTGCCATCGGTGAGTCCGTGTTTCATGCCGCCCTTGACGCCGCCCCCGGCGAGCACGCAGGAAAACGCCGAGGGATGGTGATCACGGCCGCCTTTGTGTTCGGCCTTGATCTCCGGCGTCCGGCCGAACTCGGTGGCCACCACCACCAGAGTGTCATTGAGCTTGCCGCATTTTTCGAGGTCAGTTAGCAACGCGGCATACGCCTGATCGAATTCGAAACAGCGGCCCTCGACGCCGGTGAAATTGTCGTAATGGGTGTCCCACCCGCCGAGTTGGACCTCGACGAAGCGGACGCCGTGCTCCACCAGCCGGCGCGCCAGCATGCAGCCCTGGGCGAAACGGCCGGTTCCGTAAAGCGTGCGGGTAGCCGCCGATTCCTGCCGCAGATCGAACGCTTTAAGATCCTTCGAATTCATCAGGGCGACGGCTTCCCGATAGAGCTCCTCGTAGGCCTTGACGTCGGCATTGGGATATCGGTCGTGAAACTGGCGGTTGAGTTTGTCGGCCAGCGAGAGACGCCGGTCGAAGTCCTCGGCCGACACCGGCTCCACCCGCTTGGAATCCTTGAGGCCTTCCTCTGGGCTGCCGATCGGCGCGGCGGCGTATTTGGCGCCGAAAAAGCCGCCTCCCGTTAGATCAGGCGCGCTGTCGATGCCGACAAAACCCGGCAGTTCCGGGTGGATGCGCCCGCCCAGCCGCAGCACCCAGGATCCGAGCGATGGATGTTTGATCGTGCCGCGCAGGCCGTAGCTGGTGTGCATGATATAGGAGCCCTGCTCGTGGGCGCCTTGGGTGGAGTTCATCGAGTTGATGACGCATACCTTGTCCATCACTTCCGCGGTCTTTTTCAGATAGTGGCCGAGCATCACGCCATCCGCCTTGGTGGCGATGGCTTCGGTCTTGCCCATCACGTCCTTCTTCTTCGGTTTCGGATCGAAGGTGTCGATGTGGCTCATGCCGCCGTTCATGAACAGATAGATCACGTGTTTCGCCTTGCCCTTCACACTCGCGGCGGGGGCCGCCCCCGCAACGGAAGAGCCGAGCATGGGCCACAGGTGGACGCCGAGAAGCGCGCGCGCGGCATTCGACATGAAATGCCGGCGGGTCAATTCATCGGCCTGAAGCAAGGGGTCTGAGGACATGAGGTTACTGGAGGAAAAGGAATTCGGAGGACATCACGAGCGAGGAAACGATGTTGCGGCAACCGGCGTCGCCGCGGGTCTTGAGCTCATCGAGCATCCACGTCATTTCCTCATCGGTGGGCGGGCGGGTCAGGATGGAAACATACAGGCGGCGGACCTTTTCCTGAGGGGTTCCCGCGCCTTCGAGACACTTGTAGAGGTGGGCATCCGGCCGGTTGACGAGTTGGCTCTGCACGAAGCCGTTCATCAACGAGAGCACCTGCCCGACATTGGGGTCGCGGCTGGAGGCATCGACCACCTGCCGGTCGGATGCGCCGAA
This sequence comes from Prosthecobacter debontii, assembly GCA_945869465.1. GTDB lineage: Bacteria > Verrucomicrobiota > Verrucomicrobiia > Verrucomicrobiales > Akkermansiaceae > Luteolibacter. Next base: position 10,735 of record CAMBPB010000101.1, on the reverse strand, counting down.
GAGATAGAGGAAGTGGTCGCGTGGCGCCGGCGATGGAAGTTCCGACGCCCTCGCCATGGCGCCGGCGCCATAGGAACGAGCTCCCCCCTTCATCATCATTTCGCCATTGCCGGAGGTCTGACTTCCGCTGCGGATGTCACTGACGAGCTTGGTGAAATATTCGCGCACCTGCGGCTCGGACTTCAGGGCCAGCACTTCCTTGGAAAGCTCCGGCATGGTTTTTTTTCCAACCAAAACCGGGCGACCTTCCAGATAGATCCGGTCATCAAGCGGACGCAGCGGTTTTTTATCGGGATCGCCGGCAGCCAAGCTGATGAGCGAGTCCCAGATTTGCTCGGTCGAGAGCCGCTCGATTTTCCGACCGTGAAAATCATCGCCGCCTTCGACCGTCGAGGGATTGGGATTGGTGGCGAACTGGAACGTGCGGGTGAGTAACAGAACGTGCTGGAAGGCGCGGAGATCGTATTTCAGATCGACCATCAATCGGGTCAACAATCCGGCCAGCACCGGGTGCGGGGTCTTGTCGGCGGGCAGGTATTCATCGACGGGTTCGTAGAGCCCCTTGCCCATCACGCGCTTCCACATTCGATTGGCAATCACGGCCGGGAACTGACCCTCCGTGCGGGTGAGTATCCACTTGGCGAGCTGCTCGCGGCCATCGTTCTCGTCGCGTTTTTCCGACATGCGGACGGTCTTGCCGAACGGGGTGCGGCCGGCCACGACATCGCCCGGTTTGCCATCGCGATACTGATAGTCCGAGGGCAGGCCGATCCGCCCCGAGCCTCCGCCACCCAACGACATGCCATAGATGCGATCCCAGAGAATCCGTGCGATCCGGTATTCCTCACTGTTGCGGTTGCCGCGCTTTTCGTCTGATAGTTCGCTCCACAGCGGCTGCATCAGTTCCCGGCGGACCGGTTCCTGGCCGTGGGTAAAGGCGGCGAGTTCGAAAAAGTCATGCCGCTCGGTGGTCCCGAAAGGATCGTCGTGGCACTGGGCGCACTCCATGCGGGTTCCGAGAAACACCCGCATCGTATTGGATAGATTGTCGAGCGGCATGCCGCGGTCCCGCGTGTAATAGCCGACGGCGGCGGTCTCCGGGTCCCAGCCATCGCCTGAAGACGCGATCAGCCGTTGGGTGAAAACATCCCACGGCATGTTTCCGGCAACCGCCGTGCGGACCCAGTGACGATAGGGTTCATTGGTCGCCGAGGAACCGACGCTGTCATCCGTGACGCGCAGCAGGTCGAAAGCCCAGTTTGACAGGTGGCTCGAAAATCCGGGGGATTTCAGCAGATAGTTGACGAGGTTTTCGCGCTTCGCGGGGTCGCTGATTTCCAGAAACGCTAGAGCTTCCTCCGCAGTGGGAATGCGGCCAATGGAAACCAGGAACGCCCGCCGCAGGAACGTCGCGTCAGCCGTGACCTGGGGCACTGATAGCTTTCGATTGCGATAAAACGCGGCAACCTGCTGGTCGATCTCAAGCGCGGCCTTCTTGAGGGTTGCGCTGTCAGGCACCGCGGATTCCGCGGCAGGAAGTGGCGGCAGCAAGGATGCGGCGAGGAGACCAACGAATGCGATGAGGTGTTTCATAAGACTTCCGGCAGTCCTGGAAACCTACGAATCGCAGACCCAAAGTCAATTTGTGGTTTTCCGCCCGGTGGAGATCCCGTGGCGGATCTGCTCGAGAATCGGCAAGTCGGCGTCCGCCCAGGCCAGCGCGTCGAAATCCTCCGGGGCACACCAGTGCAGCCGCTCGTGCTCCAATGCCCGCGGGTGGCCGGCGGTGATCGAGCACCGAAATGGCAGCAACCGGATGTGCGTCCGGTCATAACACCAGAGCACCGGATCCAGCGCTGCCCCCACCATCACCTCAATATCGAGCTCCTCCCTCAATTCGCGGGCCAGCGCAAATTCCGATGACTCCCCAGGATCCACCTTGCCGCCGGGAAACTCCCACAAGCCGCCCAGGTGTTTCCCCTCAGGCCGCAGGCAGGCAAGAAAACGCCCGCCCGAATCCTCAATCACTCCGCAAACCACATCAATCATCGCAGGCCACCTTTGAAAACGGATCGCTGTCGGTCAACCTCGGTCATCCTCAAAGCTCCGCCGCCCGGACACAAAAAAACCACCGGAAACGATCCGGTGGCTTTGATGAAATGATTTTTCAGAGGGGTTAGGAAAATCAGGCAAGAGTGCCTTCTTTTTTCTCTTCTTCTTCCTTCTTCTTCTCGTGGCCCTTCTTGCACTTGCCGCAATGAGCGAGAGTGCCTTCGGCTTTTTCTTCTTCCTTGTCACACTTCTTCTTGCACTTACCGGCTTCGGCGAGGGTGCCTTCGGCCTTTTCTTCTTCCTTGTCGCACTTCTTCTTGCACTTGCCGGCATCGGCGAGGACGGTTTCTTGTTTCTTTTCCTTATCGCATTTGCCCTTTTCGCATTCTTTGGCGAACGAGAGCGGAACGATCATAAACGAGGCGCAGAGTGCGCTGAGGAGTAGTTTCATGGTGATGTGGTTGGTTTGCGTTGGTTTGCGTTGGATTCGACAGTGGGCACCTAGCCCGAAACTCAGAGAGGCGCCAGCGAAAATTATTCGAAATTTTCAACTTTTGGGAAAAATTGTCCCCGAGCTTGGATGAAAAGCCCCAATTTGGCCGAAAGGTTTCGGGAAATTCGCGCCTTTTTTCGATGCTCGGAACCGCGGGGCGCATTACGTCGCCGCTTGACTCCGCCAGAAATCCAACCGCTCCTTGATTCGTTTTTCGAGGCCCTGATCACCCGGGCGATAGTAAATCCGCCCCTCGGGCAGATAAGCCTGCGGCACGTAGGCCCCCTCAAAATCGTGCGCATAGAGATAACGCATCGATTCCTCGGATGCGCCCGAGGCCGCGGCGAGTTTCTTGCGGGTGGCCGTCCGCAAGTGGGGCGGAACAGCCAGCGTCCGGCCGTTTTCCACATCCGCCATCGCGCTGCCGAGCGCGGCGTAGGCGCTGTTGGATTTGGGCGCGGTGGCCAGATAAACGGTGGCGTGGGCCAGTGGAATCCGGCCTTCCGGCATGCCGACAAATTCCAGCGCATGATGCGCATCCAGTGCGATCCGCAACGCGCCGGAATCCGCAAGACCAATGTCTTCGGAGGCCGCAATGACCAACCGGCGCGAAATGAAGCGCGGGTCCTCACCGGCATGCAGCATTTTTGCCAGCCAATAGAGGGCCGCGTCGGGATCCGATCCGCGGATGGATTTGATGAACGCCGAAATCGTGTCGTAATGCGCGTCGCCATCGGCATCATACACCACCGCCTTGCGTTGGATCGATTCCTCGGCGATCCCGAGCGTCAGTCGCACCGCGCCGTCCTCCCCCGGGGGAGTCGTCAATGCGGCGAGTTCCAGAGCGGTGAGGGCCTTGCGCACGTCGCCGTCGGATTTCTCCGCCAAATGGCGCAGTGCCTCGGGTTCCACCTCGATTTTCATCCCGCCCAGGCCGGACTCTTCGTCGGCAAGCGCCCGTTCAAGCACTCCGATCACATCCTCCACGGGCACCGGTTCCAACTGGAAAATCTGCGACCGCGAGACCAGCGGCGAGTTCACATGGAAATACGGATTGTGCGTGGTCGCGCCGATGAATCTCACGATTCCGCGTTCGATGTGCGGCAGCAGCACATCCTGCTGCGCCTTGTTGAAACGGTGGATTTCATCGATGAAAAGGATCGTGGTTTCTCCGCGCAAATCCCGCCACGTCCGCGCTTGATCGATCTTCGCCCGGATCTCGGCAACGTTTGATTCCACGCCATTGATCGATTCAAAGCGCGATCCGGTGGTGCGGGCGATCACGCTGGCGAGAGTGGTTTTCCCAGTCCCCGGCGGGCCATAAAAAATCAACGACGTGAATCGGTCCGACTCGATGGCGCGCCGCAGGAGCTTGCCCGGTGCCAGGATGTGTTGCTGGCCCGCCACCTCGGCCAGCGTACGGGGTCTCATCCGCGCCGCCAGCGGTTCGGCAAGACTCGGTTTGTGCGACAAGGCCGCAGGAGTGGAGAAGAGATCGGACACGGCCAACGCCGGCAACCATCGCCCCACATCCGGTGCCGCGCCAGCCTTTAAAACCGGCGAAATCCGATACTTTCCCTCCACCATCCAAACTGGCGCGCCAAGGGGGACTCAGGGCGATACCCTGATTCGATAGAAACCCCGGCTGGAGGTTCGAATCGCCGTGAACGGCAACAACGTGCCAGTAGCCCCCGCTTGCGGAGCGCCAGCATCGACCCATGATCCGGCTTCGAGGGTTTGGGAATGTTGCAGTTGATAGAGATGGCCAGTGTGGGATTGGATCGTCACCGTGATGGTATTGCCACTGGTCGAAACCGAGTGCGTCCTCACCACGGTGGCATCCACCACCAAGCCGTTGTTCACGAAATTCACCGCAAGGTCCTGCGCTCCCGAGATGATGTCCAGCGTCCCGTTGTTAATGAAAGTGCCGCCCGCCTGGAGCGACGCGCCGTCCGTCACGCGCAACACCCCGTTGTTGATGAAGTTCCCGGAAAATGTCGCGGTCTGGCCGGACCCTGTCGCGAAGGTTCCGTTGTTGACGAAGTCCCCGCCGAAGTGAAGCGCGGCGCCCTCGTTCGAATCGATGGTGCCGTTGTTGGTCACCTGGCCATCGAAGATCAGGGACTCGCCAGCCAGGCCGATGCCGCCGCCGTTGTGAATCACATTTCCATGAAGGGTGCCGGAACCCTTCAGCAGGGCACCCGGATTGAGATGGATCGTCGCCGCGGTGAGCTCTCCGCCACCGCCAAGATCGACATTGCCGAATGCGGACAAACTTGCCATCGAGGCCCGGGTGCCGTTGAGCTCGAGCGTGGCGCCTGGCACCACGGAAACCGCCGAGGCGGCGGGAATGCCGCCGGTTTGCCCGCCAGGCGGCGAATAGGCGCCAATGATGGCCTCATGCCATTGCATCGCCAACCATTGAAAGCCGGCCGCGCTCGGATGAACCCCGTCGGAGGCGAGTCCGTTGGCCGGGAAGTGGGTGTTCAGGTCCACCAGATAAACGTTTTTCCCCGCCGCTTGGAACCCTGCAACCACCTGACTCACAACCTCGTTGTAGGAATCCACCGCGGGATGGCTTGGAATCGGCGTGATCTTCGCCACGAACAACTTGGCGTTAGGCCGCTGCGTGGTGATTTTTGAAATCAAAAAGTACAAGCGGAATTCCACTCCGATCTGATTGCCGAGGTCGTTGGTGCCGAGCATCATGGTGATGATGTCCGGAACCATGGGCCCGCGTCCGGTGCCGTTTCCGCCGGTAAACCAGAAACCTCCGTTAGGGTTGCGTTCGACGCCTCCATACGTGATATAAGTGCTATCGTCGTAGCCATCGAGATTGTTGTTCACATTCTGGATGGTGTATGACGAATGGCCTTCATGACGCCTTTGATCGATGGGCCCGGAGGGCAACGTGCCCGGATGCACACTTGAAGTGCCGATGAATTGGACATTGGCCGCGAGCGGACCCAGCATGTTGTAAAGCGGCTCCCGATAGCCCGCGGTAACCTCCGTGTGACCCATCGTGATCGAGTCTCCCAATGGCATGATCTTGAGACCGGGTGGAAAAGCCGGCGGCGCTCCGAGGCGCAGGGTCCCACACGCCACGAGGGTGGGTCCGCTGTAGGTGTTGACGCCTGTTAGAATAAGTGTTCCCGGCCCGCACTTGGAAAACCCCTTGTTCCCCGCCAGCTCCACGCTGAGAGTGGCGGACTGGTTTTCCACCGATATGGCCGGCATTCCGGACGCGACGCCGAGAGTGATTACTCCGCCGGTGCCGCGCCTCAGAAACCAATCGTGGCTCGGATTGGAATCGGCAAACACCAGATTTCCAACGGTCCGGACTCCATCGAGAGTAACCGTCACGCTTGTCGTTAGATCCACCGAGTTGAATCCGGCGCCCGCCTGGATTCCCGTTGCGATCAAATTGTCATCCCAATTCCCAGTGGCCGACCAACTTCCGCCGCCCACATTGGTCCATGTGCCATCGACGGCACCTGCGGATTGCATCAACTGCAAACCGAGCGCAAGGCACAGAACGTGCGCGGATATCATTGCTGGGGGGAGCATTGCTGGGGGGAGCATGGCCGGAGGGATTGCCACCACCGACGAACCAGAAACTTGCCACTGCGTCAAGTTCTTGTTTTCCCGGAGCGAGACTTCTGAAACAGCTCCCATCCCCGGGCAATCATCGTGAAAAACTCCGTGCGCCCGAGCGGGGCCGTGATCCGGCTTGCCACACCGGGCGGGATGTGTATGGCTCTGTGCAGGATGCCCACCATTCATCTTCCCGAACGCTGCGGCGTCATGCTGCTGCCTGATTGCACGTTGTTTCCGCACGGCGGACTGCCTTTGTTCATCTTCGAGCCGAGGTATCGGAAAATGCTGGGGGACGCGCTTGAAGGAGATTGTTTTTTCGCCGTGGCGCGCCTCATCGAAGATGAAGGGCCGCCGGCCCGATGCACGGCCGCGGTCGGAACCATCGGATTGGTGCGCGCCTCCCGCGAACAGGAGGATGGCACTTCCCAGTTGCTGCTGCACGGAGTGATGCGGGTGCGTTTCACCGAGTGGTTTGATGACCGCGATTATCCTTATGCCAGCATCGAACCGGTCGTCTCGTTTTTCGCGCCGGAGAACCAATCCGCTGGGGCCATGAAAACACTGCGTGGCGCGGTGGAGGACGCCATCCGGCCTCTCCCGGAGGAGGTGCAGTCCGGCGTCTTCGCGTTGTTGGACCGGGCTGAGGATCCAGCGCTGATGACCGACATCGTGTGCCAGCAGTTCATCCACGAACCGGACCTTCGCCAGCGATTGCTAGAGATGGAATCGGTGGGCGAACGAATTTCCGTGATCTGCGAATATCTCCGGAAAGCCAGCGCCGCCGCCGAGGGATGAGCGGCCAAATGTGACGGAATCGCCACAGAAACAAGCATGCCACCTGCCTAACGCGGTGGGTAGATGTAATCGGAAGCGGTTGTAGTCTTCCACACAATCATGGAAATCGATATTGCCCCCGACGGCGTTGTTTCGGAAACCAAGCGACCCCTGGCGATCCGCCCGCTGCGACCAGAGCGCGCCATGCACCGTGCCGCACGCAGAAACCCCGAATCAATTTTGGACCAGGAGATCGCCGAAATCGAAAGCCAGATTGCCGCCATTGCCGGCGTCCCCCTTCCGGACGGAGATGCCAAAAAAGGCAAACGCCCGAAGCTCTCCTGCCGGACCGTTTTTCTTTCAGACATTCATCTCGGCACTCCCGACAGCAAGGCCGACGAGGTCGTCGAATTCCTCAAGCACCTTCGCTGCGGCAAGCTCGTTCTCAACGGCGACATCGTCGATGGCTGGGCGCTGAAACGCGGCGGAAAATGGAATTCGAGCCATAGCCGCGTGATCCGCAAGGTGCTGAAAATGACCGAGCATGACGATACCGAAGTAGTCTATCTGCGCGGCAACCATGATGAGATTCTCGAGCGCTTTCTGCCGCTGACCTTTGGCCGGATCAGCTTCGCGAAGGAATACATCCACGTGGCTCCCCACGGAAAACGCTACCTGGTGGTTCACGGCGATGGTTTCGACAGCATCTCCACCCATCACAAGTGGCTCGCGTCGCTGGGAGCCGTGGGCTACGACTTCCTTCTGTCGGTGAACCGCATTTACAACCTCTGGCGGGCATGGCGCGGCAAGGAGTATTTCTCGCTCAGCAAACGGGTCAAGGCGAAGGTCAAGTCAGCAGTCTGCTTCGTGGACCGCTACGAGGAGTTACTGCAGGAACTCGCCCGGCACCGCCAGTGCGACGGCATCATCTGCGGCCACATCCACACGCCGGAGGACAAGCAGGTGGGCGGCATCCACTACCTCAATTCCGGAGACTGGGTCGAAAGTCTAACCGCCATCATCGAGCATCACGACGGGCGCATGGAGTTGGTGCGGCATCACGAGTTCATCGTGAGTCACGGGCAGGGCGACCAACTGGAAACCGAACTCGAATCCAACCAAGAGAGTTTCTGCGGCACCTTCGCCGGCCTTGCTGTCTGAACCGTTCCGTGACCGCGGATCAGGCTTTGGCGCTAACCACCTTGAGCACGTCCGCCGCCTGTTGTTCGGTCGCTGCAGAAAGGTCCCGCCACACCAGTTTGCCATCCTTGAAAAGAAACGCCTGCCGCTTGGCAAAGCCAAGGGTTTTGGGCACGCCGAAGGCGGTGACCACCGCGCCGTCCTCGTCGGCTAACAAATCGAACGGCAGCTTGTATTTGTCCTTGAAGGCCTTCTGCGCCTTCACCGAATCCGTGCTGACGCCGAGGATTTTGACGCCTTTTTCCGTCAAGGCAGCATACGAGTCACGAAGACTGCACGCCTGTTTGGTGCAGCCCGGCGTGTCCGATTTCGGATAGAAATACACCAGAAGATATCCTGTCGCGCCCGCTTCGGCGAGTTTGATGGATTGATTTTCTTGGTTTTTTTGGGAGATAGAGGGCAGTGCGGCACCCTCGGCCAGCGGTCCGGCGACCGCGTTGGAGGCGAAAATACCGGTGGCGATGGAGGTGAGGATTCTGGAGATTTGGCTCATGGGCGAAAAACTCGCACCTGAGCCCGGAATTGCAAGAAGGACTTGAAGAGAGGAAGGCCGAGAGTTGGCGGCTGAAAGCCTGGCACTCCCAAGATGGCCCAAGGACCAACTCAGGCAAGCCGCCAGCTATGCAACCAACCCGTTGCCGAACCTCAAGGGGAGGTGACCATGGGATGCGCGAAGGCGCTTTTCATTGCGGAGAGAGTGATGGGAATCCGGACGGGTTTCATGGACCCGCTGGAATTTTCCTGGCTTTGCCCTTGCCGCCCGGCGGCGCAAGACCTTCGGCGGGCTGGTTCCACAAGCGCCAGGGATCGTCGAGACGGCGCATCTCGGCCAGCAGCATGGCCTCCATCTCGGCGAGCTTCGCCGCATGTTTGGGATCGGCGGCGAGGTTGACCTGGTGCGCCGCGGGCTTCGCGCCGGTGAGTGCGACGACTTCCGGGCCGTGGTGCTCGGTGAGAAATTCAGCCGGGTTGTCCTTGAGGTTGAAGAGCTGGGTCTCGCGGACACCGCCATTCATCACGTCGTATTTGACGAGCTTCCAATCGCCGTGTTTCACCGCCCGCATTCCGGGTTTGGTGCCACCGTTATAGACACCATAAAGCGTGTCCCGGATGTTTTGCTTTTCTCCGCTGAGCACGGGCTTGAAGCTGGTGCCTTCGTTTGTGTCCGGTGCCGGGATGTTGGCGAGGTCGCAGAGCGTGGCGAGCACGTCGAGCAGATAGATATTTCCCTCCACGCGGCTGCCGGGCTTGATGCCGGGTCCCCTGACGATGAATGGCACGCGCCAGGTGTGCTGATAGAGGTTCTGTTTCCCCTGCAAGCCGTGGCGGCCGATCGCCATGCCATGGTCGGCGGTGTAAATGACATAAGTATTTTCCAGCTCACCCATCGCTTCGAGTTTTGCGAGCACGCGGCCGATCTGGATGTCGATGTTCCCGCCGCATGCGAACTCGCGGCCCAGCTCGTTGCGGATGGTGCGCTCGTCGCGCCGCTCCCACACGCCGCTGACGGCCACTTCGTCGCGCAGGCCGGGGTGACCGTGATTGAAGGGATGTGCCGGAAGGTAGTTGGGCGGCAGTTTCGGCTGCTTCGGATTCGCGGGAGGAGGTGTATTCCTGTCGGTGTGATTGACCGCGCCGTATTTCACTAGCAGCTCCGGCGTGCCGTCGCGCACGTCGTGCGGATGTGAGAAGCCGTAGTAGATGAGGAAAGGCTTGGTGTCCTTCGCCGTCTCGCGCATCCCGAGGTAATCCATCACGCGGTCGCCATGCCACGCGCTGCCGGATTCGGCCGTGCCACCGCGCTTGGTGGCGTCGTGGCGGACGGTGAAGAGCTTGTTAGCGGCGTCGTAGCTGTTGCCTTCTTTGCACGTGCGCATGGTGGCGTAACCGGCGCGATTGAAAACGGCAGGCAGGGTCTGCTGTTCGAGGTTTGGCGGGCAAAGCCCTTTTTGCATCGCCTGAGGAGCGATGGGCAGGTGCCACAGGCCGCGCCCGCACATGATCATGTGTCGCGACGGCGCGCAGACCGCGCCGCTGAAGGACCCCATGTGATAGGCACCGTCGAAGACCATGCCCTCGCGGGCGAGTCGGTCGATGTGCGGCGTCTCCAGTATCGAGTTGGAATCATACACCTTCAAATCGAATGGCGACTGGTCATCCACGAGAATGAACAGGAGATTCGGGCGTTTCGCCTCAGCGGAAAAAGACCAACCGCAGTTGAGCACCAAGAGCCCGCAAAGAATGACGATGTGCTTCATAGGTGTTCCCGGTCATGTTAGATGATCGGGACCATGGTTTTGTAAAATGTCTATGAGCCATTTCCCCGCGATTGATCATTCAGTTGTTCCACCGGCTGGGCGTGACGCGCCGGCGTTGCGGCCGGTGCGGGGCGGCGGCTAGCGCTGATAGATGGGGAGGAAGTGGTTTTTCACGGCGAGGGCGAGCATGGAAAGGCTGGCGGTGTAGACCGTGCCGCCGCCTTCGTCCTCGCCGAGGTAGGAGCCGTCGGGTTGTTGCTTGGGGAGCAGGACTTCGGGGATGACGCGTTTGGATTGTTCGGCGCATTTGCCGCCGCGCTGGTACATGCCCTGGGCGTAGTAATACATGGTGTAGAAGAAG
>CAMBPB010000100.1 GCA_945869465.1 Prosthecobacter debontii | reverse complement strand
GCTATTGTCTATCTTGCGTTTTTTTCATCGATTCATTCTCAGGCCGGTGAGAATGAGAAATCGGGCGAGTCCAACCCGGCCACCGAGGTGCCCATGACGGTTTCCGTGGACTGCGACTCGGTCACCGGACCGCTCGACAAAGGGCGCGTGCTTAATGGTTCGCAAGGCGGTTACGAAGCAATGGCCGATTTGAATTGGTTTCCCAAGGCGCTGCCAAAACTCAAACAAATTGGGTTTCAGATGATTCGTCTCGACCATCTGTTCAGCGATAAGTTTTACAAAGTGGTATCACGCGACAAGGAAGGAAGAATCGCCTGCGACTTCTCCCGCCTTGATCGCGTGATTCTGAAAATTTTTGAAGCTGGGATGAAGCCGTTGATGTGCCTCTCGTACTGCCCGGATATTCTCATCGAGCCGGGCAAGGACGACGCCTCCCATCCGACCAATCTTGGCGATTGGAAGGAAATCGTCGGTCAAATGGTCGCGCACTACGCCCAGCATGGCCAGACGGGCCTCTACTGGGAGGTTTGGAACGAGCCCGATGCCAAATATTTTTACGCCGGCACGCAGAAGCAATATCTGGAACTTTACCTGGCCTCGGCGGATGCGGTGAGAAAAGCGGATCCGACGGCCAGGATTGGCGGTGCAGCCGATGCCAACTTCCTTTCGGGCACATCGCAAATCGTGCCACTACTTGACTATGTGAAAGCCAATCCAAAGACGCCTTTCGATTTCATGTCCTACCACTGGTATGGCGGCTGCACGCGGGATGAAAAGCCGCCGTATGACCTGGAATGGGAGAGCGACAAGGCAGTGGTGCTCTTCCAATCACGCGGCCTTCAGACGCCGGAGATCTTCATTGATGAATGGAACACTTCCTACGTGATGAACGCCGGCGCCGGAGCTGATTCGGATACAAACCGCACCGCACCCGGCCTGGCCGCACGCATCTTCAATGCGTTCGAACACCCGGAAATCACCAAGATTTTCTACTTCGCGCCGCTCGAAGGCTATCGGCCGAAGCGCCTGATGAATGGCGACCTCGGGCTGCTCACGGTCGATTACCACAAGAAGGCGGCCTACAATGTCTTTGATATGGTGCACAGACTTGGCGACAATCGGCTTAAGACAATGGTTGTCGGACCGAAGCTGCCCGGCCACCCGACCCATGCCATGGCGACCTCAAATAAAGCCGGTGATGAAATAACGGTTCTGCTATGGAATTATTCCGAAACGCCTTTTCTCGTTGATCTTTCGATTGACCATTTGCCATGGAAAGACCAGGAAAAGATCGGGCTGACCAAGTATTTGATAGATGCGGATCACTCGAATTACTTCAACTATTACCAGTCCAAAGATGCGGACAAGGGAAACGACACTCACGAGGATCTCACTCCGACCGAGTGCCGCGCAGTTGCCCCCTCGGAGATACTGAAAAGCCAGCACAAGCTTTCACCATTTAGCGTGGTCGAGTTAGTGTTCGGAAAATGGTCTGTGGCCCATTCCTTCGGTCGTGAATGACAGCCCCCCTCCCTTTTCCCCGCCCTCCGGTCCAACCCAATGGCTCTTTCAGGGGCCTCCAGAAAAAAGCAAATTTCTAGCAGCAGCGTGATAGCAAACAGCCGCGTGAAGCTATGCCCCCATGCCGAAAGGTGCGCCATGAACCGCAGTAGCACATACACCAGCAAGGCCGTGTAAGTATCGTTTTGTTCATACACCCTACCGGGTGGCAGGGATTTCAACTCAACACCAGCCCGCTTTTCAACCTTCAACTATACCATCCTGTGGGATGACTGTGAATTGAAATCATGTTTGAAGCGCTCCACTTCTGCCAACAAACCTACCACCGAACCTCGCCGCCGACGAGGGTTTTCCAGACGGAGAAGTCCGGGTTGAGGATCACGATGTCGGCGAAGTAGCCGGGTTCGAGTTTGCCGAAGCCCTCGATGTCTAACGATCGGGCCTGATTCCATGAGGTGGCCTTGACGATCTGATGGAGCGGCAGACCGGTGATTTCCACGATGTTTCTCACACCTTCGTTGTAGAGCAGAGCGGATCCTGCCAGCGCGCCGCCATCCTTGAGGACCGCCTTGCCGTCTTTGACCAGCACATCGAGCCCGCCGAGTTTCACTTCGCCCTGGCCGATCCATGATGCGGCCATGGAATCGGTGATCATCATCAGGCGCTCGATGGGTACGAGCTTGAAGATGAGTTGCAACATGTCCGGGCAAAGATGGATGGTGTCGCAGATGAGTTCGAGTTTGAGAAAGTCATCCAGCAGGCCGGCACCCACCACGCCGATTTCCCGGTGGTGGACGGGAGTCATGGCATTGCAGAAATGGGTGAGGTGTTTGAGCCCGGCCGCCTTGGCTTCGAAGATGCGCGCGGCGGTGGACGAGGTGTGGGCGGCGGAGCTGGTGATGCCGATTGCGGCCGCCTTGCTGATGACATCCAGCGCGCCCTCGATGTCCGGGGCGATGGAAACAATCAGCGCCGGGGCGATGTCGTGGAGGCGTTTGAGTTCATTGAAATCCGGCGGACGGACGAATTCCGGATTCTGGGCGCCGGCATTCTTCTTGTTGATGAACGGACCTTCGATGTGCAGGCCGGGCGCGCGACAGAACTCCGGGTTGGCCATGTATTGGGCGCATTTTGCGGCGATTTCCTCCAGCTTGTCCTGCGGCTGGGTGAGCGTGGTGGGCAGCCAGGTGGTGACGCCTTCCTGGAGCTTGCGTTTCGCGATGTGACGGATGGCTTCGAGAGAATTGTCACACACGTCGTTGCGATCCGCGCCATGGCAGTGGATGTCGAAAAAGCCGGGCATGACCGTCCGGCCGCCAGCATCGATCACCTGATCGGCGTCCGGCAGGGTCTTGCCCGCCCCGAACACGGCGGCGATGCGATCATTTTCCAAAAACAACGAGGCGCCCTCGATTTCCACATCCGGGGACACAACACGGGCATCGCGAATCAGCGTTTTCATGGCTCAAATCAACAAAAGTTACGTGCCGAGTATTCATCACACCTTCGGCGCTGACAAGACGCTTGATCTGTGATATTTATGGCCCATGAATTTTCCCAACGAGTCCGACGCGCGGCTCGCCCGCGAGCGTCTGGCAAGCGGCTGCGAGACGATGAAACTATTGCTCAACGGGCTGATGGACTCCAAGGGCAGGGTCGCCGAGGAGGTCCATGCCATCCGCAAACTTGGGAAATCGCTGCGCGGCGGGTTTTCGTTGTTCCGTTTGGAAAATTCGGCGGCCTGTGAAATCCAGGCCATCGGCCGCCTGCTAGCGAGTCCGCGGGACGCCGTATCGCGCTTCAGCACTTGGAACAAACTCGCGTGGAACGACGATCCGCCGCTTGCCGCAGCCGTCGCCGGACTGCTCGAACAGCTCACCCACTCGGCGGCCCGCCGCCCGCCGCCCGAAACGATGGCATGGTGCATGGAGCGCGTCGATGCGGCGCTCATGGAACTGCATGCGCTACCTGCGGAAAATCTCGTGGGGCGAATCGCCGAGGGCCTGGAAAAAATCGCGCGGCGGACGGCCAAGCGCTGCGGCAAGCTCGATCACCGCGTCGCAAAGGATTTCCATGAGGCCCGCAAGGCACTCAAAGCCTGGCTCGGCGCGATCGGGTTCCTGCCCGATGGCGTGATCCATCGCAATCCCATGCACGACAAGCTGGCCGAGGTGTTAGGAGATGAAAACGACCTCGCCACGCTTTCCGCCTGGCTGGACGAGCATGGGTTCACGGCGAAATTCGCCCCGCATTTGTGGGCCGCGATTGAGAAATCCCGCCTCAGGCTGCAGCGCAAAGCCAGCAAGGACGCGGCGAAACTAGCGCCTGCCAAGCCAGGCTGACTTTTCTCGAGTGGCGCGGAGTTTTTCCAAATTCCGGCGGGCGGGGGTTGCGCCGGGGACATTTTCCACTATGGAGGGGCACTCCGTTTTTCCTTCCGCCCAATCATCCCTTCGCTCCCCATGTCCGCACGCCTCGACTTCCGCAGCCGCCATCTTGGTCCCGTTGGTTCCGAGCGCGACTCCATGCTTCTCGCAACCGGCTATGCCACGCTGGAGGCGCTCGTCGATGCCGCCGTGCCAGGCGGTATCCGCATGGAGGCGCCTCTGGATCTGCCAGACGCCCGCTCCGAACACGGAGCCCTCGCCGCCCTCAAATCGATCGTCGGGAAAAACCGCCTGCTCAAGCCATTCATCGGCCAAGGTTATCACGGCACCCACACGCCGGGTGTGATCCAACGCAACATTCTTGAAAACCCCGGCTGGTACACCGCCTACACGCCCTATCAGGCGGAGATCGCGCAGGGCCGCCTCGAAGCGCTGCTCAACTTCCAGACAATGATCACCGACCTCACCGGTCTGGACGTCGCCAATGCCTCGCTGCTCGACGAAGGCACCGCCGCGGCCGAGGCCATGAGTCTCGCGCTTGCCGGCAAGCCGCAGGGCAAAGCCATTTTCGTTTCCGAACGCGTGCATCCGCAAACCCTCGATGTCGTCATCACCCGTGCGGAACCGCTGGGCATTGAAGTGATCATCGGCGACTGGCAGGACTATGCCATTCCCACCGACGGCAGCATGTTCGCCGTGCTGGTGCAATATCCCGACACCCGCGGACGCATCGATGACTTCACCGAATTTTTTGCCCGCGCCAAGGCAGCCGGCGCGGTAACCATCGTCGCAGCGGACATTCTGGCCCTAACGGTTTTGAAAGCCCCCGGCGGGTTTGGCGCGGATATTTGCATCGGCTCCTCGCAGCGTTTCGGCGTGCCGATGGGTTTCGGCGGTCCGCATGCCGCGTTCATGGCATGCACCGATGCCTTGAAACGCAAGATGCCCGGCCGCTTGGTCGGTGTCTCGATCGACTCGCGGGGCAAGCCCGGCTACCGCCTCTCCCTGCAAACCCGCGAACAACACATCCGCCGCGACAAGGCGACTTCCAACATTTGCACCGCGCAGGTGCTGCTCGCCGTGATGGCCTCGATGTATGCCGTCTATCATGGACCGGAAGGACTCAAACACATCGCCCGCGAGGTGTTCTCCAAGACCGCCCGGCTCGCGGGTTCGTTGGAGAAAGCCGGCATCCTGCTTGAAGAGGGAGCGTTCTTCGACACCCTCGTGGCCAAGGTTCCGGGTCAAGCGCGGGCCATCCTCCAGGCAGCGGCCGATGCTGGCATCAACCTGCGATGGATCGATGCCGACCACCTTGGGATCTCCGTGGATGAAACGTCCGTTACTGCGGACCTCGCCGCGATCTGCCAGGCATTTGACGCCACGCTTGGAGGAGATGACTTCCACACTGGATGGCCCGCCCACCTGTTGCGTGACACCGGTTTCCTGAATCAACGGGTCTTTAATTCCTATCATTCGGAAACCGGGATGCTGCGTTATCTCAAACGCCTGGAGTCGAAGGATCTTGCGCTCAACGAATCGATGATCGCGCTGGGTTCCTGCACCATGAAACTCAACGCCACCTCCGAGATGATGCCGTTGAGTTGGCCGGAAGTTTCAGCGCTGCATCCCTTCGTTCCCGCCGATCAAAGCCAGGGGTATCGCGAAATGCTCGGATTGCTGGAAGATTGGCTGGCGGAAGTCACCGGCTTCGCCGCCGTCTCGCTGCAACCGAATGCCGGCTCCCAAGGCGAGTATGCCGGCCTGCTTGCCATCCGCCGCTATCACTTTTCCCGCGGTGACGGCCACCGCCATATCTGTCTGATTCCGGTTTCCGCCCACGGCACCAACCCGGCCTCCGCGGTGATGGCAGGCATGAAAGTCATCGGTGTGAAATGCGATGTCTCAGGCAACATCGACGTGGAAGACCTCGCCGCGCGTGCCGCAGAACACCGCGCCAATCTGGCCGCGTTGATGGTCACTTATCCCTCCACCCACGGGGTTTTCGAGGGCACTATCCGCGACATCTGCGCCGTCATCCACGATGCCGGCGGCCAGGTTTACATGGACGGCGCGAACATGAACGCCCAGGTCGGCCTCACCAGTCCGGGCCTGATCGGTGCCGATGTCTGCCACCTCAATCTCCACAAAACCTTCTGCATTCCGCACGGCGGCGGCGGTCCGGGTGTGGGACCCATCGGCGTGGCCAAACAACTCGTCCCGTTTCTGCCGGGGCACCGCGAACTGGAATCCCAGGAAGGCGCCGTTTGCTCAGCTCCCTGGGGCAGCGCATCCATCAATACGATCTCGTGGATGTATATCGCGATGATGGGCGGCGAAGGACTCAAGGAGGCCACCGAGGTCGCCATCCTCAATGCCAATTATATCGCCACACGCCTGTCGCCTTTCTATCCGATCCTCTACACCGGCAACGCGGGACTCGTCGCCCATGAATGCATCATCGATGTCCGCCCGCTTTCCGAGCAAAGCGGCATCACCGTGGAGGATGTCGCGAAACGACTGATGGACTATGGTTTCCACGCCCCGACGATGAGCTGGCCCGTCGGCGGGACGCTGATGATCGAGCCCACCGAATCCGAAGCCAAAGCCGAGCTCGACCGCTTCTGCGATGCGCTGATTTCCATTCACGGTGAAATCAGCGCGGTCGTTTCCGGCGCACTGGATGCGAGCGACAACCCGCTCAAGAACGCCCCACACACCGCCGAGACGATCTGCGCCAACGAATGGCCGCACGCTTATACCCGTGAGCAAGCCGCGTTCCCATTGACTTATTTGCGCCAGCACAAGTTCTGGCCATCCGTCGGCCGCATCGACAACGTGCACGGCGACCGCAACCTCGTCTGCACCTGCGACAGCGTGGAAGCCTACGCCGAGTGAACCTCAAATCTCAAATTCCCTTGATGGCGGCTTCACCGATCGATTGGACCCAATGGCAGGGAGTGATCCATGCAACACTCATGTTCATCGTGAAGGGAGAGCGCATTCTTCTGATAGAAAAGAAGCGCGGGCTTGGGGCCGGGAAAATCAACGGCCCGGGCGGCAAGCTCGATCCCGGCGAGACTCCACTCCAATCCGTGATCCGGGAAACCCAGGAAGAACTCCTCATCACTCCCTCCACTCCCCGCAAACTCGGCGAGTTGTGGTTCGCCATGTCCGACAGTCCGGACATTTTCTGCCATGTCTATCGTTCCGACGACTATACAGGCGTTCCCACCGAGACGGATGAGGCCGTCCCGGTATGGACCGCGCTTGATGCCATTCCCTACCACCGGATGTGGGAGGACGATCAACACTGGCTGCCGCTGCTGTTGAATGAGAGCCCGTTTCTCGGACGCTTCGTGTTCGAGGGCGAATCCATGATCTGGATGGAAATGACCACCGGCATCGTCTGGTAGGGCACAAAAAAGCCGCCCCCACGCGGGAGCGGCTTGGAATGAGGTTGCTTGCTTTTCGATTAGATCGCGCCTTTGAGCGAAGCCATGATGGCGTCGTGCTTGGAGTAGAGCTTTTCGAGTTCGGCTTCGGCCTTGCTCACCTGATCGTTGAGATCAACGAGTGCGGCGACCTTGGCGGCAAGACCGGCTGGAGCGGCTTTGACCGACTTGACGGCGTTGGCGGCCTTTACCGCAGGCTTGGTCTTGGTGGCACCTTTGCCAGTCTTCACGCCCGCAGCCTTGAGCCATGAAGCGACGGTGATGGCTGACAGTTTGAACTTTTCAACCGCTTGGCTTTGGCCGCCGCGGCCGTTGGTTGCATTAAAGTCGGACACGAAGTCCACGACCACCTTCTTCTCTTCCGGAGTGTAGCGCACGCCTCTGACACCCTTGCCGGCTTTCGCTGACTTGGCGGCCTTCGGTGCCTTCGGTGCCTTGGCGGCCTTCGGTGCCTTCGGTGCCTTCGGTGCCTTCGGTGCCTTCGGTGCCTTCGGTGCCTTCGGTGCCTTCGGTGCCTTCGGTGCCTTGGCGGCCTTCACGGGAGCGGCGTTGGCACCCTTCTTGGCGGGAGCGGGAGCTCCTGAGGCTTTGATCCAGGCGGAGATGGTGAGAGGAGTGACCTTGAACTTGCTTGAAGCGGAGCTCTGACCTCCACGGCCGTTCTTGGAGTTATATTGGCTGACGAAGTCCACGACTTCCTTTTTCTGCGCGTCAGTATAACGGACGCCGGTGGCGGATGATTTCTTGTTCTTTGTGCTCATGACGGGGTCACATTTGCGACTATGCATCAACTCCGCAAGTCTAATTTTTCATAAACTTTGATGTCCGGACAAGCACCATTGATCTATGTGACAGGAGATCCTCCGACCTTCCCCGACATGACATCCCACAACGATGATCTATCAATCAGATCGGTGATCCAAAAATCGCATCCATGCTTCACCAGCGGCCTGGCCACGACTCCACCGAAGCCGACAAACACATCCACATCAGGCTTGGTCTCAAGATCGGAAACGCCGTCACCGATCATCACCACACGCTCCGGCAGAAGCGCCCGGACCCATTCGCGAATCACCTCGTTCTTGCCGAGGTTTCGGGTGGTTGGATAGTCGGAGCCATACCCCGCGTATGTGCCATCCTCATGGAAAAACAAGGGAATCGCCTCCACGTGATCTATGCCAAGCACGCGCGCCAAGGGCATGATCAAGGGTACGAACCCGCCTGATAGAACGACCGGCAGCCAGCCATTTTGTCGGGCCTCGCCGATGAATTCGCCCACTCCCGGCACGATCGCATCGACATAGCGTTGAGCCACCTCATCGCACAAGGCGCGGTCCGGGCGGATCATTTCCATTCTGCGGGCAAACACTTCCGCGATCGGCACCTCGCCGTTCATTGCGGCGTCGGTCAGCGCCGCGACCTGAGCGAACACCTGCCCTCCCCTAGCCCGTCCGAGTTCATCAATGCCTTCGATCGCGGACAAGGTGGAATCACAATCGATGAACAGCAACTTGCCGCGGCGCTTGGTGGCGGGGAGGATTTCCACGCGAGCTCCTTCGGCGACCATGTCGAACAATTCGATTATGTCGGAGTTGCGGAGGCGGATGCAGCCATGACTTGCCGGCTCGCCGATCTGGTCCTCGCGGTTCGTGCCGTGAATGTAGATGCAGCGCTCCAAGGTGTTTGCATTTTCGGCAGCCAATCCTTCCAGACGCAGAATCCGGGTAAGCACCAGGTCCTCTTCCGCCGCTTCGCCAGGATGCCAACCGCCCGCTGGAACCCGGCACTTGAAGATGGTCCCGCCTGCCTGCCCTCCGCCGATTTTTTCACACACACGGAACCTGCCGACGGGCGTGCGGTAACTGTCTCTTTGAAATCCCATGCCTTTGGCGGCAGTGGAAACGGCGAATTCCCGGAGGCACTGATCTGTTTGGTAAACTCTCAGTTTCTGATCATCAATGGAAACGACGAGATGGCGTGGGGAATTCATGGAGGTGATAGAACGAGGAGGGCATTGTGGCCGCCCATGCCATGGGACAGCTTGGCCACCGGACCGGCGGCGGCAAGGGATTGATCAGGCAACACAAAACCGGGAGGCGCGTGCAGTGAAGGCAGGTTGGGAGGCAGCAGGCCGTCTCTCAGGAATCGCGCGAGAATCACGCTTTCCAGCAGCCCGCTGGCACCGATCGTATGTCCGGTGAAGGGCTTGAGAAGATGCAGCGAAGGCCGGTGGTCCGGAAAGGCTCGCGCCAACAAGGCGGGATCGGCCTGGGCCTGCACCGCGGTGCCGGTGGCATGCGGACACACCGCCACCGGTTGGAGCAAAAGATCCGCCGCCTGTTTGAACAAGGTCGGCGTGCGCCCGCCGTCTTTGGGAATGCCCACTGGATCGCAGGCATCCGAGTTGCAGCCGTAATGGATCAGGCGGGGATGGTTTCCGGAATGCGCTTCGATCGCCATCGCCGCGGCTCCTTCCGCCGGGATGAAACCCGCGGTTCCCGGTCGATAGGGATCGGCTTCCAGATCAGGGGCAAGGATCCCCGACGCGGCATAGTTATCCAACAACAAGGGCACCAAGGGAAGATCCACCGCCACCACCAGCGCCCGCGGCGCAATGCCGCAGCGCACCAGCATCATCGCGATGCCGATGGCATCGAGGCCGGCGGCACAGCCGCTCGCCAACACATGGTTGGGGCCGGTGATTTGAAATTCGATGCTGATGGCCGAGGCCGCCTCACTGTGAATGGTATTGCTCGCCGCCATCAGACGGAAGGGCCGCCGCCCGGGCCAGGGGCCAAGCCAACCGGCGGCATTGCCACGGCTGGTGCCGAGCACCAGCGCGGCATCGCGAAGCTCGTCCGCCGTCCACCCGGCATCGGCGACCGCCTCGCGGGCCACGTGCAGGGCGGCCATCGTCGCGGGACTCCATTGCCGATGGGTGAGCGCGGCGCGGTTTTCAATCCAGGCGCCGGGCCGCATGGCGTGCGGACTATCAGCACCAAGCAATTTCCCGAGCCGCTGAAACGGTATCCGCCCTGCCAACACCGCCTGATGATGCGAGGCCACATGATTGCCGAGAGCGGACAAAGCACCCAGACCCGTGATAGAAAGAGGAATATCGATGGCCACGGCGTATCAATCAGGCAGGGTCCCGCAATCTCAAAATGACGCCACCCGGACCATGCGGAAGTTACAAGGTGACATGCGCGCCCAACTCGACGACGCGTCCTGGTGGAAGCTGAAAGTAAGCGGTGGCCGACGATGCGTTGCGGGCCATGATCGCAAACAGCGACAAGCGGATCCGATCGACAAAGGTGGCGTTTTTCCCGACTCCATAAGTTTCCCGGCCGAGGAAATAAGTCGCCTTGCCCGGTTGGAAGCGCACGGCTTCCGGCAACCGGGTTTTCAGCACGCTCGGGACATCGGGCGTTTCCGCAAATCCGAACTTGAGGGTGACACGGTGCAAGCCTTCGCCGAGTTCCTCGTGCTCGAGCATTTCACCGCATCCGGCGCGCGGTTGGTCGAGAGTCATCACATGCAGCAGGATGACGCGCTCGTGGAGCACTTGGTTGTGCTTCAGATTGTGAAGCAAGGCGGTGGGCACATGCCGGCCCTTGCCACTCATGTACACCGCGGTGCCGGAAACCCGGTGAATGCTGCCTTTGCGGAGATCCTTCAGCAGCACTTCGGTTGGCAGCGCCTCGCGCGAAATGCGGACATACAGCCGCTCGCGGCCCCAGATCCAAATCAGCATCAAGGCCATGACCCCACCCGCGATCACCAGCGGAAACCACCCGCCATGGAATATCTTGAGCGAGTTGGCGGAGAGAAACGCCCCGTCGATGGCGAGAAACATCGCGGTGACGAGACCCGCTTTCGGCAGCGACCAACCCCACGAAACACGGGCTGCGGAGAAAAACAAAATCGACGTGATCGCCATCGTGAGCGAGATGGAAATGCCATACGCCCCCGCCAACGCCGCTGAGGTCCCGAAGGTGATCACCAGTAGGATGCTGGCCACCGCCAACAACCGGTTCACCGCCGGGACATACACCTGCCCGACCGAATGCTCGGAAGTATAACAGACGCGAACCCGCGGCAGACACCCGAGCTGAATTGCCTGGGTGGTCAACGAAAACGCTCCCGAAATTAGCGCCTGGCTGGCAATGATCGCCGCCGCCGTGGCCAACAGGGTGAGCGGAAAACGCAACACCTCGGGAGCCAGCAGGAAAAACGGACTGCGGATCGCCGTGGGATCGGCGGTGAGCAGCGCCGCCTGGCCGAGATAGTTCAGCACCAGCGCCGGCAACACCACCGAGAACCATGCCAGGCGGATCGGCCGCGCGCCGAAGTGCCCGAGGTCCGCATACAAGGCCTCGCAACCGGTCAAGGCCAGGAACACGGCTGCCAACAAGGGCAGCGCATGCCGCCACTCCCGCACAAGAAACGACACCCCCTCCCACGGACTCAATGACAACAAGATCTGCGGATGGGCGCACACGGCCACCGCTCCCAGAACCCCGATCGTCACAAACCAGATGAAGATCACCGGTCCGAAAAGCCTGCCCACTTTTCCCGTGCCGAATTGCTGGATGGTGAAAAGCCCGGCCAGAATGATCACCGCGATCGGCACCGCCCAATGAGCCAGCACCGGAGCGCTGACGGACAAGCCTTCCACGGCGCTGAGCACGGAAATCGCCGGCGTCAGCATGCCGTCCGCATAAATCAATGACGAACCCGCCAGACCAAACAACAGGATTTTTCGCGGGTCCTTGCCGCCGAGGCGTTTCACCGCTCCCCGGATCAACGCGGAAAGCGCCAGAATGCCGCCCTCCCCGCGATTATCCAGGCGCAGAATAACGAACAGGTAGTTCATCGAAACCACAATCAACAGCGACCACACGATCAATGATGCCGCCCCGGTGAGATTGCGGGTGTTTTCGATCAGGCTCCCGTGCGCTCCGGAAAAACACTCGCGAAACGCATACAGCGGACTGGTTCCGAGATCGCCAAATACAACGCCAAGCGCTGCAAACGTGGTCGCCAACAACTTCGGGTGATGGCCGCTGTGGCCCGCGTGGGGATCGTTCATCGTCGCGAACAGATCGCCCGCGCGCTCCTAAAACCATTTCAAATCCCACCTTACCAGCAAAAACACGGGGTCCCGCCTCGCATCCCACGGCGGATTTTTGCCCGGGGCAGAGCGGTTCATTGCACCGGGACCGCGAGTCTGTGACTCGCCTGACCCTGATCTGAGAAAGAATCCGCCATGCGCGGCCTTGGCTTGCACATCTCATGGGCATGCGGGTTTGGAAACCCGCGCTCCCGGCGGTTCGTTGCCCTGGGACCGCGAGTCTGTGACTCGCATGCCCATGAT
>CAMBPB010000099.1 GCA_945869465.1 Prosthecobacter debontii | reverse complement strand
TGGGGATGGGGATGGGCCTGGGTGGAGGAATCGGCGGAGGAATCGGCTTGGGCTCAGGTTCCGGCGGCGGAGTCGGCTCCGGTTCGGGCTCGGGAGTCGGATGGATCACCGGGGTGAGGGTCGTTTCCCCCGGAGTTTTCGAGATTGCGGCAGGGGGATTGGGAGGGGCGACGTTTCGGTGGTTGGATCGGCTGGAAAAATAAATCAACGTGACAGCCGCCACGATGACCACGAGGACCCCGATGACGATTCCCGGGATGCCGGACGATTCCGTCGGAGGCCTAGTGGCGACCATCCCCATTCGCGGTGGGATCGGCCGTGGCGAGATCGCCGGGGCCGCCGAGCGCAGGATCCGGGGTCCGGCTGAGTTCGCGATGGTGTGGAGGTCATTGGCGACCTCCGCAGCGCTGGCGTATCGCAGTTCCGGCAGAGGATTTGTCGCGCGGCGGATGATGGCGTCAAAGCGGCGATCGCAATGGGCGATGGCTGAGGCTGGACGACGGTCTTGGGCAGGCAGCAGGCCGGTGAGCAGTTCATGGAGGATCACGCCAACGGAGAAAATATCCGCACGATAGTTCACAGAATGAGGTGAGTTGACCACCTCCGGTGCGGTGTAGTGGGGCGTGCCGAAAATTTCGTCACCTTCCTGAATCTTGGTTTCGATGGGCCGTGCAAGGCCGAAATCGCCGATTTTCGGCTGGGCATTCAGGTCGAGCAGGATATTCGACGGCTTGATGTCGCGGTGGAGGATGCCGTTTTCATGCGCGTGGGCGAGGCCATGGCAGATGCCGGTGATCAGGTGAATGACCTCACCGGGATCGATCGCGATGCCATGTGCCGAGTGAAACAGCGATTTGCCCGGGACATACTCCATGATGATGTAGAGCATTCCATGGACATTGCCGAAGTCGTAAACCCCAATCAGATTGGGGTGATTGAGGCGGGCCATGGCCTTGGCTTCCGCTTCGAAACCGGCGCAGAACGCCACGTCGTTGCTGAATTCCTGCGGCAGGATCTTGATGGCGACGGTCCGGTCGAGGGACTTTTGGACGGCACAGTAAACCGCTCCCATTCCGCCCGTGGCGATGAGGGATTCGATTTCATAACCCGGGAACAGCGGTGCGAGATCGGCGGGTTCCGGGGCCAGGAAGGCGGCAGGTGGGTGAGAATCGCTCATGAAAAAACCGGTCTTCCATCGGGGTTCAACCAAGGGGAGGATAAGATTGAGCAACCTTGGATTTCAAGACCAATGATGCGTTTCTGAGCGGAAGATTCTATCAAACAATGAGTTGCGAGGCATCCGCCCGGAGGGATAGGGAGGTGGGACGGAACTCACCGCAAACCGGGATCCTATTCGATCAGCGGGTCGCTAGGGACGGCGGCCTTTTTTGGTTTTGGATCGTTGTCTTGGTCGCGGAATGACTCCCGTTCCTTGACTTTTACAACGGGTGACGGGTTGGCCGGCTTGGGTTCGATCCCCAACGCGCGAACCCAAGGGTCCAGATGGGTGGCTTCGGCGAGGGTGTCACCGAGCGATCGGGCGAGGGGGAGTTGGCCGGATTTTTCGGCTTGGGTCACGGATTCGCGAAGTTTCAAAACGAAGGCACTGCGGATTTTTTCTGCCTCGCTGAGGAACTCCGCATCAATCTGATCTTGTTTGCGGGAGCATGCTTGGGCGATTTCAAGCATTTGGGGCGACAGTTCAATGTCGCTGGATCGCGGGATTGCAGTTGGTATGCGGCTTTGGGTGGCGGAACTCTTGAGGCGGTTGAGGTGGTCGTTCCACTTGGCTTGACCGGATTTGGGAAGGCCGCGCAGCCAGACGTCGAGACCCCAAGAGAAGCTGCGGGCATTGGCGGCGAGTTGTTCGGAGCGTTTGCGTTCGGCGGCGATGAGCAGTTCTTTCGCCCGGGCGGCGAGGGCGGACGGGTCACCGGCCGGGCTCGTGCCGCCGGGGGGCGTCGCGGGTTGTGATTTGCGGTCGCTGCTCCACTCGATGATGAAACCGCTCGGGGTGGCGGAAAGACTGAGGGCGTCCCATCCTTTGCCGGGCCGGGCGATCAGGGCGGAAGTGGCAAGATCGGTGGCGGCGTCGGTCGTCCATTTTGGGGTTTTCCATGGTTCACCGGTGATCCAAACCCACTGATCGCCCTTGCGGAATCCTCCCAGCCAGATGCCCTTGGGGGCGACGAGATCCTTGGTCATTTCCGCGAGCGCGGTGGCTTCGCCGACTTCCGAGGCGACGACAAGGTGACCGCCGGATTTCTCCGCCAAGGCCACGGCTTCCCGCCACGAAACCGGACGGGTTACGAACAGATAATAGCGATTTTCGAAAACCCGGGTGCCGGGGGGAAACACCGGTTTGGGGGAATTCAGAGACTTCCGGGTTGAGGCGAGATTGGCTTCGAGCGTTCCCGGATTCGTGCCGTCGCGGTGCCATTGGATGACGAATGGCAGGCGCTCTTTGGTCCCCGCGGTGCGTAGGAACCCGCGTTTGTCAGCCGCCAAAAAGGGTCCGGTTCCGCCCGGCTCGGTTTTTGGCAGCCAGCTCAAGCCATCGGCGAGAGTCCAACTCTGGCGGTCGCTGCGGGCCGCACCGATCCAGATGCCTTGATCGGAGGACACATTGCGCACCAACCAAGTGAGGTCGGCGGTGAGGTTCGGGACGGCGAGGTGGCCGCCGTGTTGTTCCGCGAACCAAGCGGCCTCAGGCCACGTCAGCGGCTCGGTGACCAGAAAATAGTCGTTATCCCCGATGTGGGAGCTGCCTTTTGGCATTTCGCTGCGGTCACCGGAGGCCAGTTTTTTACGCAGGCGGGCGAGCGACTCGGAGGGATTTTCCAAATTCGAATCCGGCAGCGTGGGCCTGGAGGGGATGGTCAAATCGGGTTGGGCGGGACGGTTCTCGTTCTGCCTTGCGCGTTGGCGGGCTTCGGCATTGGCCTTTTCCTGTGCGGCATTTTTAGCGAGAGCCTCTTGATTTTCCTTGGTATTCCGGGTGCCTTTGGTTTCAAGATATTCATTTGCCACCCAAATCGCGAGCAGAAGACCGGCGATGATGAACAGGTTTCGGACCAGCGTCCAATTGAAGCCGACCTGGTGTTTCACTGGCAGAAGCGCGGTGCCCGGAGGTGTCGGGGCGGGCACCCCGACCGCCAGTTTCTGCGAGGCGGGAATGACGGCTTTGATCGGAGTCCGCGGTGTTTTTAGCAATGCGGGGAGTTCCTTGGACAAGGACCGCAAGTCGGGGAAGCGCTGGGAGGGAATCGGGTGGGTGGCGTGCAGCCAAATGGCGTCGAGTGCTGGCCCGCATTTTGAGAGGCTTGAGGGAGGCAGGGCTGTCGCACTATGGGGTTGCCCGGTGATGAGTTCATACAGGATGGCCCCCACCGAGTAGATGTCCGAACTTCGGGTGGCTCCAGTCTGGTGGGTGATGACTTCCGGGGCGGAGAACGAGCTGCTGCCTGGATCGGCCGCCTTGCCTGCGTGGGAGAGGCCAAAATTGCCGATTTTGGGTGCGGTCTTTTGGTTCAGCAGGATATTCGTGGGATTGAGATTGCCGTGGACGACGCCGTGGTCGTGGGCGTGGGCCAGGCCGGCACAGATTCCCTCCACCAGCCGCAGCGCTTGTTCCAATTCGACACATTGGCCGCGCGACGAACGGTCAAGCGATTTGCCCGGGACGAATTCCATCACGAAATAGAGCATCCCTTCGACGCAGCCCGAATCATAGACCCCGATGAGATTCGGGTGATTCAGCTTTGCCATGGTCCGCGCGGTGGTCTCAAACGAGTGGCGGAATTCCGCTTCCTCGCTCACCTGGGGCGCGAGGATTTTGATTGCCACATCGCGTTCCAGAGACCGCTGATTCGCCAGATACACCGCCCCGAAGTCATTGGCGGCGATCACCATCTTGAACTCAAAGGCTGGCAGAAGACGATTCATCGTCTCCAGGGTCGGGGAGTGGAATGGTGATGGGCACATAATACCTCGTGGTTTCAAACCCTGTCAGGGTCGATATGGTTGCGTTGCAATGGAGAATCGATGGAAAAATGGTGCATGCCAAGTTAGGAGTTGTGGCGGATTTTGCAGTTTTTTTTGAGGTTGTGATGCAGCGCGTGGGTTTAGCCGAGGGCTGCGTGATAAATCAGCCACTCCGGGATTTTAATGGCTGAGTTGTAAAGCATGTGAAGCGCGATGGCGGAGCCCAGTGAACCGGTTGCGGCATAGAGCAGTGCGCAGGACAAGCCGAACGTGCCGACCATCGCCAGGCCGCAGCCGTCATAGAAGTGCAGCACGGCGAAGATCACGGACGAAAGCACCATGGCGGGGATCACCCCGAACCGGTTCCAGAACGAGCGAAATAACACGCCGCGGTAAAGCAGTTCCTCGGCAAGCGGGGCCAGCAAGCAGGCGGAAATCAGCGCGAATGCCAGCCCCCAGAGTCCGGCTTCTCCCGCGTTAAGGCCACCGCCGGGATCGGCGCCACTTTGACTGCCGATGGAACTTCGCAGCCCCTGGTCGGCGATCATCAACAACGAAAACAGCCCTAGAATTGCGGTAGGAGTGATCGCCCGGTTGAGACCGAGCCCTCCGATCGCATGGGAAGGCCGTCGAAACAACAGGCCGAGCGCGATCAGGGACGGCAGCAGGCGGGCGGCGGAATCGAGGAAGATCCCGAGTGCGGGATGCAGGTTGGGCAGACTTTCGATTCCCAGTTCCAAGGTCGTCGTGAATCCGATCCATGCCAAAGTGGCGACGAAAAACACCACCAGCCCGAGCGGCAGCGACCACGCCCCGCCGTAGCCGTGGGGTTTGGCGTGAAATCCGCGTTTGAGCGTCACCAGCGTGCCCGGGATGCAAAACAGTCCGGCGAGACCGATGAGCCACACGGCGGATCGAGCCATGATCGCGCGGATTCGGAGCTGGCGGGAATCCTGTTCAAACGACTGCCTCCACTGGCACGCCGGGCGCAGGTTTTTCTCCATCGCGTCGACCCACTTCGTGTGCCACCAGGTGCCTTGATGATTGGCGAGTTGACCGGAAGTTTCGGTAAAATCCGCAGCGATTTGGCCCTGCACAAACTCAGCGAGCATGTCGCCAACGGGTATGCCGTGATGCTCGGCCTTGACGATTGCAAATGCCTCCAAGCCTTGGAGGCTGATCGCCTTTTCATTCGCCAGTTTTTTGAAAACCTCCAGTGCGTTGCGCCGTGCGGGGGCGGGGTCGTCTACTCCGGCGAGCCATTGCAGCCACTGGCGGTCTTCGGCCATGGCATCGGACAAACGGAGATCCCGATCGATTTTCACCAGCGCCATTTCCTCGGTTCCCGG
Source organism: Prosthecobacter debontii (assembly GCA_945869465.1). Classification (GTDB taxonomy): domain Bacteria; phylum Verrucomicrobiota; class Verrucomicrobiia; order Verrucomicrobiales; family Akkermansiaceae; genus Luteolibacter. The sequence goes on along the minus strand of CAMBPB010000099.1, from coordinate 7,585 downwards.
GGCATAGCCGTCGGCTTCGCCGAAGTAACGATCCCACAGCCAGATCCCCAGCATAAACGCCAGCAACGCGATGAACGGTTCGGGAAAGTCCCGCCGCAGAATCGCTCGATACGGATTCCGGGGAGGAACCCTAGATGACCGGACTTTTTGAATAAGGAGAAGAGGTTCCTTGTTCTTTCCAATTTTGCAAGCATCGCTTGAAATTCCTGAGTGGCAAACTAATTTGCCGGACGAGGCGGGGGAATTTTCCCAGTGAATTTTTCCATTGGCGGGTCGGTGCAAGTCGGCGCAGGTTTCCCCCGAACGATGACCCTGATGCCCGACCCCACCGAAATGGTTATCACGTGCGGATTTGCCGCAGCGCTTGGCATTTTCGTAATTGCTGCGGTAATCCGATTGGCGCTGGCACGGCGAAGCGTGGACTTGCCTGCCGATTGGATTGCTCACGATCACGCATCGCAGGATCGGTCGCTATTCCATGCATCAGGCGGTGAATTGGATCGGACGGCAGCGCCGCCCGGATTGCCAGTGGGCAGGGTGCCGGTCTGGTTTTACCGCCCCTACGATTTGGTCGGGGCTGGTTTCGTGTTTTTGGTATTTTGCGGGCTGGTGCTCGCCTCGTTTCGAATCACCGACGACGCTCGTGGCGAGGTGGATTCTGCCGGGCTCTTGGTTAGCATTGGCTTTCAGTTTGTGATGGGAGGGGTGGTCGCAATGCTGGTGGTCATGCGGGTGGGTTGGAATTCTTGGCTCGGGCTGAAATGGCCGTCCTGGCAATGGGTCTTTGCGATCGCACCCTGTGCGGTGCTGTTCATGTGGGCGGTTGTCGGCGGGCTCCAGATTTCCGGCTACGTGAAATGGATGGAGTCTTTTGGCGTGGAAACCGTGCAGGATACCGTGCAGTTGTTGCAAAAGGCGGAGGACCCTGTGATTTTGGGCTTGATGGGCTTTGCCGCGATGATTGCCGCCCCGCTCTGCGAGGAAGTGGTTTTCCGGGGGTATTTTTATCCGGTTCTGAAAAAATTCGGCGGAGCATGGCCGGCCGCGATTTGCTCGGCATTGCTGTTTGCCTGCGCGCATGGCAATTTGGCTGTCCTGCTGCCGCTGTTCATCTTCGGCGGGGTGTTGGTGTTTATCTACGAGAAAACCGGTTCGCTGTGGGCTCCCATCGCCGTGCATTTCTGCTTCAACAGCGCCACGGTCGTCATCCAGATGGTTGTCCGCCAGTTTCCCCACCTCCTGGAAACCTCGCCGTGACTACCCTCCGCGATATCGGCGAAGACGCGTTGATCGCCCGGCTCGTGGCCTTGGTCCCGCGTGACCCGGAACCTGCCGCCGGTCCGGGTGACGATTGCGCCGTGATCGATCCCGGCCCAATCCACGACACGCTTCACTTGCTGAAAACCGACGCCTTAGTCGGCGGCATTCATTTTCTGCCCGACACTCCCGCCCGGGCCGTGGGTTGGAAGGCTGCGGCCCGCGTGGTTTCGGATTTCGCCGCCATGGGTGGGCGGCCGGAACGCTTTTTGGTGACCATCGCCCTGCCGCCGGACACAGATGTGACATGGGTCGAGGACTTGTATCGCGGCATCGGCGATTGCCTGAAAACCTATGGTGCCGTCCTTGCCGGGGGCGAAACGTCAAGCGTGCCCCTGAAATCCGCACCCGTCATTTCCATCGCCGCCATCGGCAGCGTCCGGCGCGGACAGCTCGTGCTCCGCTCCACCGCCCAACCCGGACACACCTTGCTGGTGACCGGCACCCTCGGCGGTTCCCGCCATGGCAAACACCTGCAGTTCACCCCGCGCATCAATGAAACCAATTGGTTGGTATCAAATTTCAAGCCATCCGCGATGATGGATGTGTCTGATGGTTTGGCCAAGGATTTGCCGCGCTTGGCGGGGGCGTCCGGCTGCGGCTATGTGCTCGAACGCACGGCGCTGCCCTTGAGTCCGGGCAGCAGCGTGGAGGACGCCTTGGGCGACGGCGAGGATTTCGAACTATTGATGGCCATGCCGCCCGAACAAGTGGACGCCTTGTTGGCGGCGTGGGCCGGCGTGTTTGCGGAACTCCGGCTCACGGTGATCGGTCACTTGGCCGAGCTGGGTATCGGCGAAGCGCTCGGCGGCGGATGGGATCACTTCGCGGCGCGGGACTGAGTTTTCACGGTCCCGTCAATTCGGCGGTTTGACGGACGGTTTGGCACCCACGCCGAAGCGGTATTTGGCGATCGCATCGACGATGCCATTGGCAATGGCAAGTTGGTATGTCTCGTTTTCAATCAAGCGAGCCTCGTAGGGATGGGTCATGAATCCGCCCTCCAGCAGAATGGCCGGGTGCTTGACCCCCGAGAGCACGCTGAAACGCGCGCGTTTGATCCCGCGGTCAAAGGTGTGTTTTTGAAGCCGGCGCAGAAGCGAGCCGTGAACGGAGGTCGCGAGCGCAATGTTCGCGGAATCGTGTTCGTTGCCGACACGCGCCCGGTTGTCCGCCTCGATGATGCCACGACCATAGTGCGAAACCCCGGGAGGTGAGAGGGTGAAGGTTTCGATGCCTCGCGCCGCGCGCCCGCCGGAGTTGAAATGAATGCTCACGTAAACGGCACTCTCATTGATGGCGTTTGCCAGATTGACGCGCTCCTGCAGGGAAAGATAGACGTTGGTGTCGCGGGTCATCACGACCTTGAAGCCCTGCGCTTCCAGCAGCGATTTGGTTTTGCCGGCCACTTTGAGATTGTAGGTGGCCTCGTTGCCAATCGAGTTGGTGGCACCGGAATCCTTGCCGCCGTGGCCCGGATCGAGGATCACCGTGCGGAAATCCCCCGCGTTTTTGATGAAATTGGGCCGCAACACCGGATCGATCAGTTTCGCAAGATCCATGCGCGAAACGTAGGGCTTGTCCCCGATGGTCGCGACCGAGTTGCTGAACACGAATTTCACGCCGTTCATCAGGCATTCGTTGCCGCCCACCTTGAGCTTCATCTCCACCTTGGCGTTTTCGAGCACCACGGAACTCCCGGAGCGGGTCAATTTCGTGAAATTATAAAACCGCTTCATGCTCTCGACCGAGACATAATCGCGACCCTCAATTTTCGCCAACTCCCAGCCGGAAACCGTGGCGGCGGACAGGAGCGGAATCATCGCGGAGCCACACGACACCATCGCAACCGCTCGGCAGGCGATGGAATATAACAGGGTGGCACGAGATTGATACTGCACAGGATTTGAGGGAGGCTAGCACTCGTAAAACCCCCTGACAACAGGATTTGTCGGAGCCATTTCGCAGGTGGCCCAGACCGCACTCAACGACCTCGATGAAGCCGAAGATGTGAGCAAGTCAAAGTTCCCTGAAATGGCGGTTTCTCCGCCGGTTTTCGCGCCGGGAATCCGGATTGCGGACTACCGCGGGCAGCGCAGGCTCCGCGTGCACTTGGATTTCCCCAAGCGCCTCACCGCCGCGACGACGATGGATTAGTCCAAGCCGCGCAGGGCATACTCGGCGACGAGCCGGTTCTTTTTCCGACAGAGTAGCAGGCCGATGGTGGGCTGGTCATCGGGATGGCGCAGGAGATCGCCGCACGGCGGAGAGGTAGAGATTGAGCTGACCCACATCGCCTGGAGTGAAGGCGCGGGCTTTCAGTTCGATGACAACATAGCGGCGGAGCTTGAGGTGGTAGAAGAGGTAGGGGTCTTTGAAAAGCTGTGCTGCCAAGTTGGAATTCTATCAACTTGGGGTCGGAAGCCGGGAGGCGAGACGTCTCCCGCACGGACTGCGGCGGGACGCCACCGCCACTTTAGGATGCGCGGGCGATGGTCATGGCGGGTTGGATATGGGCGGTGAGTTTCTGCTGATCCTTGGCTAGGGCGCGGAATTCGCACTCGACTTGGATGCCGTGCCAGAATTCGGCGGATTGGCCGAAGAAGGCCCCAAAGCGGATGGACATGGCGGGCGTGATGGAACGGCGGGCGTGGATGATCTCGTTGATGGCGCGGGGCGCGACGCCGATGGCGCGTGCCATCGCGTTTTGGGAAATGCCCATGGGATTCAAGTATTCCTCCAACAGGATCTCGCCGGGTGTGATGGGTGGATTCATAGGTATCACGTATCGCGTTACAGGGGTGCGTCAATGGTAATCACGAATGGTCACCTCGGTCGGGCCGTGTTCGGTCCAAGCGAAAACGATCCGCCATTGGTCGTTGATGCGGATCGAGTGGAAAAGCAAACCACTCAGTAATCGCACGATGGAGCCACAACGGTGGTTTTTCTCGTTGTGACTGGGTTGCAACTTTTGGCGACCAATAACACCCGAAATCACCCCAAATCACCCCAAATTGCCCCAAATTGCCCCAGAATTTTCCCATAATCTGCTAATTAGCAGCGGTTTCTGGGGAAATTAAAGGTGGGCCCGCAGGGATTTGAACCCTGGACCAAGGGATTATGAGTCCCCTGCTCTAACCGCTGAGCTACAGGCCCGAATCTTTAATAATCAGAGATGGTGTCAAATAGTAGGGGACGAGTTCCTTTGCCGATACCGCTTAGGCGGCCCAAATCCAGGTTGAGAATCGGCAAGGGCGGGAAGCTACTTGGCTGCCATGCGGATGACAAGCAAGAAGCCGGAAGCGTGGATGTGTGGGTGATGTGTGGGACCGCTCAGTGAATCATGTCCCGGGTGACGCGGAATTTCGCGGCGCAGCGCGGGCACTGGATTTTGATGGAATCCGCGTCTTCGAAGAGCACCTCCAATCGGTCTTTCCAGCCGCCGAGAATGGGGAGGATCTTTTCCAGAGTGCAGCCGCAATGAAAGCGAAACCGCCGGGTTTCGAGCAGTTTGATTTCCTCTGTTAGGTCGATTTTTCCGACCGCTTCTTCATTCAGCCCCTCGAACCAACTCAGATCGCAGTCCGGTTGGGCGGAAACGAGCACAAAATTTTCGTCCTCCAGGCGGAAGGCGCGGGCCGGGCGTTGTTCGGACTGATCGTAGAATTGCGATATCCAAACGACCGGATCCTTGCCTTCCACTTCCAACGTGGACGTGCGCGGTTCGGGCAGGTTCGGCGATGTGGTTTGGGAGTAGAAAAAATTCCGCGCCGGCTCGCGCACGTCTTCGGTGAACAGCCGGCCGGTGACGGATTCGCCCTTCGAGTCGCCGGTGACGAACAAGTTGACGCGCGGTGCGCGCAAATTCACGGTCCAGGCGATGGATTCCGACCACGGTCGTGCGACGAGATGCAGGACTAACATCGCCATGGAATCCTTCAGCATCTGGTCGAGTTCCAGCGAGTGACGGATGCCGTGCTGCATGAGATGCAGGTAGTAGTCAGTGTAAATCGGCGTGAACCGCCCGCGCAGGACCAGCGCGTTCCGGTGGCGGACGAAGATGGACTCGATCGTTGTGAAATCTTCGGGTGATTCCATGGTCGGTGGGGAATTTTGTGGTGATTGGCAACGAACTACCTGCCGCCACAGGGAATCACACATCGCCAATTCGCACCACTTGGAAAATTTCGAGCGCCGAAGGTGCGTCATCGCAGAGAACGCGCCGCCGCAGTGGCCGAATCAAGCGTTGGGACCACGTCTTTCACGCCACCTCTTCACCTCACCACCGCCGGTGGCGGGAACGGCTGGTCGGAGACGATCCAGTCCCCGTTCTTGTCGGCGAAGGTTTTGAGCGCCCACTCACTGGGCAGCAGCACCACTAGCCAGCCGCTCGAATCGCGGGCCAGCGAGGCTCCTAACGAAAGCGCCGGCCGCGCTAGGGGTGCGAGCGGATCGCCCTCCCTGGGCTTGAGCCAGCGAGCGATCGACCAACTCGCGGGCTCGATGCGGGTTTCCGCGGCGTACTCGCCTTCGAGCCGGTATTGCAGCACCTCGAACTGCAGCGGGCCGACCGCACCTAACAAGGGAACCTGCGACGCGCCGGAGTCGAGCAATTGGAACTCGCTGGCCACGCCTTCCTTGAGCAACTGCGCGAGACCGTCGCGGAAGCGCTTGTATTTCGCGGTGCTCTTGTTGTGCAGATAGGAAAAACACTCCGGCGCGAAACGCGGGATCTCGTGAAACGTCACGCCGGGTTTCGAAGCGAGCGTGTCGCCTATCAGAAGATCATAGTTTCCGACGAGTCCCACGACATCGCCGGCATAGGCGGCATCCACGGTTTCCCGCTCGCGGGCGAACAGGCGCTGCGAATTGCCGAGGCGCATGCGCTCGCCGCTGCGGGTGTTGAGCACGTTCATATCGCGCTCGAATTTTCCGGAGACGATGCGCACGAAGGCCACCCGGTCGCGGTGTTTCGGGTTCATGTTCGCCTGGATCTTGAAGACGAAGGCGGAAAACTCCGCGGACGCCGGCTCGAGGGTGAAATCCCCGCTCGCGCGCGGCGTCGGGGGCGGCGAGAGTTCGAGAAACCTGTCTAGCAGAAGTTGCACGCCGAAGTTGTTCGCCGCGCTGCCGAAGAACACCGGCGTGAGCTCGCCGGCCAGCACCTTCGCCACATCGAAGTCCGCGCCCGCGCCTTCCAACAGTTCCAGTTCGTCGCAGACCTGCCGGTAAGTGCCTTCCTCCACCGCCTCCTTGACGCTCTCGTCCCCGATGCCGGTCACCGCCACCGGCGCGCGGAAGGCCCCGTGAACGGTGCGCTGGAACAAATGCACCTGTTTGTTCTCGCGGTCATAGACGCCCTTGAAACGCGGGCCGTCGCCAAGCGGCCAATTGAGCGGGTAGGCATGGATGCCGAGCACGTTTTCCAGTTCGTCCACCAGATCGAGCGACGGCCTGGCCGGGCGGTCCATCTTGTTCATGAAGGTGAAAATCGGCACGCCGCGGCGGCGGCAGACTTCGAACAGCTTGCGCGTCTGGGATTCGATGCCCTTGCCGGCGTCCACCACCATGATGGCGGCATCCACGGCGGTTAGAACGCGATAGGTGTCTTCCGAGAAATCCTTGTGGCCCGGAGTGTCGAGGATGTTCACCACGCAATCCTTGTATTCGAACTGCAGCACGGTGGAGCTCACTGAGATGCCGCGTTGTTTTTCCAGCTCCATCCAGTCCGAGGTGGTGGCCCGTTGGTTTTTGCGCGCGGTCACGCTGCCAGCCAGGTTGAGGGCGCCGCCGTAGAGCAGGAATTTTTCCGTGAGGGTGGTCTTCCCGGCATCCGGATGGGAGATGATCGCGAACGAGCGGCGGCGCGCCACCTCACGCTGCAGCGCGGGTGAAGGAACGGAGTAGGAGGAATTCGACATGAAACGGCCCGCACGGGGTAAACCGCAGGCTCGCCGCCAGCAAGCGCGGAGTGCCAGCGGCGGAGTGCCAGCCAGCGGCGGAGTGCCAGCCAGCGGCGGAGTGCCAGCAAGCGCGGAGTGCCAGCGGCGGATCCGGCCTCTGAAAGGCGAATCGGCGGATGCAGAAGGGGGGAGCCTCCTCCATCCGCCGACCGTTTGTTGGGGGGAGGGTGTCGGTGTCCGCGGCACATGGGGGGCTGTGCTTGCGGCGACATCCAAGTCATATCCCAATTTCGGCCACAATCCATGCCGTGATCACGTAACCAATGAACCGGCGGATGCGGAAAAAAATATTACGCATCCGCCGG
>CAMBPB010000098.1 GCA_945869465.1 Prosthecobacter debontii | reverse complement strand
CAATCTGATAGCTGCCGGGGAGATACCGGTCACCATCGGCGTGTTCATCAACCCAGGGGTTTTTCCCGCATCGGGAGCGGAGAAAAAGCAACGCAGCAACCGCAGCTTCGAATACGATTCGATCAGCGATCTCTACGCGCGCTTCCTGATAGAGGAAATCGTGCCGATCGTGGCCAGGAGTTATAAACTCACCGAAGATCCGGCGGGCTGGGCATTGTGTGGAAACAGTTCGGGTGGCATCTGTGCGTTCACCGCGGCGTGGATGCGGCCGGAGCGTTTCAGCAAGGTTGTCAGCCACATCGGCAGTTTCACGAACATCCGGGGCGGCTATCTGTATCCCTCGCTCATCCGCAAGCCCGAGTCCGCGAAAGACGGCGGAACCCCGGCCGACGCCGCGCTGCTCGCCAACCGCCGCAAGCTGCGCGTGTTCCTTCAGGACGGCAGCAGCGATCTGGACAACGTGCATGGCAACTGGCCGCTCGCCAACCAGGACATGGCGGGCGCACTCAAGTTTGCCGGCTGGGATTACCGCTTCGTGTTCGGCGATGGCGGACACTCTGGCAAACACGGCGGCAGCATCTTTCCCGATACGATGCGCTGGCTGTGGCGGAGGTGATCTGCAAGGAATCACCTATTGGAACTTTCGTTGGCGAACCTGGCGTCTTGGCGGTGAAAATTCCTCTTTGCCAAGCCAGCCGGCAGATGAGAAACCGGCGCATGAGATTTCCGGCCGTCATCGTCCCGCTGCTGGTGGTTACGAGCTGCGTTCCTGTTAGCGAACGCGGCGTTCCGCCACTGACGGGAGTTGCACAGCCGGTCCCGGTTGCGGCAAAGGCGGAGCTCCCATCTCGTCCGCCGGATGCGCCAAGAGCCACCAGCGGGGAGTATTCCGGCATGGGTTTCGAGGGTGTGGCCTTTGATTCCCGCAGTCACCGCCTGGTCATCGCGGATCAGGACGGCAGTCCGGGTTCCCGCTTCCCGGATGCGGCTGCGGCCGCTCGCTCTCGCGGCGGACTTGCCGCCCTCAACGGCGGGTTTTTCACGCCCGCCGGAGAGCCCCTCGGACTGGTGATTTCATCGGGAAAATCCGCAGGCGCATGGAACACCGCATCGTCCCTCGGCAGCGGCATGTGGCACGAGGATGCGGCCGGGCAGTCCGCCATCAGCCGGCGCGAAGCCCTCGGTGGTGGTGCCACTCCCGCCATGCGTGAATTGCTCCAGGCCGGTCCGATGCTGCTCGAAAATCGCCGCTCGATTTCCGGCCTCGACGCGGGGAAATCCAGTGTCCGATCGCTCATCCTCTGGGATGGTGGCAGCCGCTGGTGGCTCGGCCGGACATCCGCCTGCACACTTACCGACCTGAGCGCCTCCCTTGTCCGAAGCCAACCCGCGGGCTGGCCGATCCGATTCGCGCTCAATCTGGATGGCGGACGTTCCTCCGAACTTTGGATTTCCGGGGCGCTCGCCGGAGGCCCGGTTTCCAGACGGCCCCCATGGAACCGGCCGGTCCGCAACTTCCTGGTCCTCATGCCGCGATGAACCCCACGCCAGCGGAAAAAATGCAGACGATTGGGCAGGAAACGAGTTGTGGACAGGCAGGCAATCCATGCTAATCTTGACCCAGTCTCTACTCTAACACCTTCATGCCTCGGGCACCGTCCGCTTTCTTTCTTGCTGCAAGTTTCGCACTGGCCTCCTGTGCCGGTCTGCGGGATCAGGACACCAGCAAGCCTGCCGTAGCCGGGAAGTCCAAACCGCCCGTCGCAGCGAAAACCCCGCTGCTTTCCAAGATGCCCAAGTTCCCGAAACTCCCGTCGCTCGCTGGCCTGCTGCCTGGCCCGCGGGTCAAAGTGGTGGAGGTTCGCGAAAAGGATTTGAAGAAACTGGCCACCGGCCATGAGCGCGCGCTGGCCTTCGAGAACAACCGCAAGGGCGGATTCTGGTTCTTCAACGGACCCGTGGATTTTAAGGAACCCACTCTGCCGGATCCGGGTTCGGAAATGGACGGCAGCGTGCTTCCGCCCAGAATCCCGTGAGCCGCAGGCTGTCTAACAGAATCATTCCCGGCTTGATCCACCGGCTTTCAAGGGGAATCCTTCGCCCTATGTCCAGACTGTTCTGTGTAAGCCTCGCCGCAATCGCCTTCACCGCGGCCTTGGTGACTTCCTGCGGTGGAAATCCGCCGCCCAGGCCGACCCCGCGGGCGGAACCCTACCGCCCATCCGGCGGCGCCACTCAGACACCCGCCCGAGTGGCGGCGATACCGCCAACGCCGCCGCCGAAAATCGCCGGCGAGAGTGCCATCGTTGTCGATGTCGTCAGCGGCCGGGTTCTCTACGCGAAGAACGCCGACATCCCGCGGGCGGTGGCGAGCACTCAGAAAATCATCACCGCGCTCTGTGTGCTGGATGCGGGCAACATCGACAAAGCCGTCACCATCGAAGCCAGCGACGGTGCCTGCGAACCCACCAAGCTCGATCTCAAAGCCGGCGAAAGATATGCCCGCCGCGAGTTGCTCAAGGTGCTGATGGTGAAAAGCGCCAACGACGTGGCCCGCGCCCTGGCCCGCGACGTGGGCGGCAATCAGGAATCCTTCGCCGCACTCATGAATCGCAAGTGTTCCTCGCTGGGCATGCGGAACTCCAGCTTCAGAAATCCTCACGGCCTGACCGAGCCCGGGCAATACTCGACCGCCCGTGACATGGCAATCGCCGCCCGCGCCGCATACCGCAGCCCGCTGCTCCGCTCATACTCCGCCACCAAATCCTTCACCTTCCGTTTCAACGACGGACACACCCGGCAGCTCGAAAACACCAACAAGGTGCTCAAGACGCTGCCTTATTGCGACGGATTGAAAACCGGCACCACCAATGCCTCCGGCCGTTGCCTGGTTTCCAGCGGCTCGCTCAACGGCCGCTCCGTGATCGTGGTGGTCCTGAAATCCAACACGCCTAACATCTGGTCGGACTCGACCAAGCTGCTGCGCTGGGCGCTCGAACGTCCGGCCACCGGCGCTTGATCCGTGAGCGCCATGGCCAGCCCCGCCGAAGAACTGCGGAATCTCCAGGCCGGGGGATTGTTGCGCGCACTGCAGCCGCTCGATTCGCCGGCCGGGCCGCGGGTGACGCGGGCGGGAAAAAAACTCTGGAACTTCGCATCTAACGATTATCTGGGCCTCGCACGGCATCCGGAAATCGAGGCCGCCCTCATCGAAGGCGTTAGGAAATTCGGGGCCGGTTCGGCGGCCTCGCGGTTGGTCTGCGGAAGCCTGCCGCCGCACACCTTGCTGGAGAAATCCCTCGCCGAGGCCAAACAAACCGACGCCGCACTCGTTTTTTCCTCGGGTTTTGCCACCCCTCTCGGGGTGATTCCCGCCATCCTCGGGAAATCGGATTTTGTCATTCTGGATAAACTCTCCCACGCCTGCTTGGTCGATGGTGCCCGGCTTTCCGGAGCCACCTTGCGCGTCTTCCCCCATAACGACCTCCACAAACTGCGGCGATTGCTCGCTGCCATCCGCGCCAAGGCACCGGCCGCGCGCATCCTCGTCGCCACCGAATCCGTCTTCAGCATGGATGGCGATCTCTGCCCGTTGCGCGGCATCGTCGAACTCGTCGAGGCCTACAACGCCCTGTTATTGCTGGATGAGGCCCATGGTTTCGGAGTTCTGGGGGAATCCGGCATGGGCCTGGCGGAACAGGAGCAACTGCAACATCGCGTCACGTTCCAAATGGGCACGCTGAGCAAGGCGGCCGGCCTATCAGGCGGTTACGTCGCCGCCTCGCGCGAGTGGATTGACCTGCTCACCAACCGGGCGCGCTCGTTCGTCTATTCCACCGCCCCGCCGCCGGCATTGTGCCACGCGGCCCGCGCTGCGATCCATCTGATCCGCTCGGCGGAAGGCCTCACACTCCGCCGCCGCCTTCAGGAAAACATCTCCCGGATTTCCGCGTCCGCCACACCGGTCATTCCCATCGTTCTGGGTTCGAATGAAGCCGCGCTGGCGGCGGCGGCGGATCTGGCAGACGCCGGATTTCTCGTTCCCGCCATCCGCTTCCCCACCGTGCCCCGCGGCACCGCCAGACTGCGGATCAGCCTATCCGCGGTCCACCCGCCCGCAGCCGCCGTGGCCCTCGCCGCCGCACTCCAAATCAAGGCGCGTGGGCACGCAGAAGGAGGGGCGGAACGTGTCCGCCCATGCCCATGAAGAGTCATGCAGCGCCCTTCCTTGATTTTAGCACGGTTGATTTGTGCTTGTGTTCGGGATTCTCGGGGCGGCCAGGGTTCCCATCGTGGGGCTCGTCGGCGTGCCGCTGATTCTGGTGTTTTGGCCGGTGTGAAGGCGCCAAGCGAAGACGGCTTGGGGTGGTCATTTTCGACTCTCAACGCTCAATCATGCCAAGCGCTTTTGTTGCTGGTCAGCCGCTCGGGGGAGGCATAGTTTCCGGGCAGATGATTTTGGCATTGATGGAACCTTCTGGCTTGATCGAGCGGGGTGGCCCGCTGGTATGGGTATTGCTCGGATTGGCCTTTGTAGGCTCGGTTTGCGTGGTGGAGCGGTTGTTTTTTTTCCACCGGGCGCGGATCAATGTGGGGGATTTGCTGGTAGGTCTGGCGCCTCACGTCCGGCGGCGCTCGTTTGCGGAGGCCCTGCATGAGGCGGCCCGCGCGCCGGGTCCGGTGGCCCGCGTCGCCCATGCGGCCCTGCTGCGGTATTACCTGGGCCGCGCGGATTTGCGGGACGTGGTGCAGGAGGCGGGTCAACTGGAAGTTCCGCGCATTGAGAAAAACATCCGGGTGATCCTCGGGGTGGCCTTGCTGACTCCTCTGGTGGGGATGTTGGGAACCTTGGTGGGGATGCTGGAAACGTTCCAGAAAGTGAGCGAACAGGGCGGATTCAGCGGGCCCGCGGAGCTTTCCGCGGGCGTTTTCACCGCGCTGATCACCTCGGTGCTCGGACTCACAGTGGCGGTGCCGATGTATTTGTTCTATCTGTATTTTCTCGGTCGCGCGAAACGCCTGGTTCACCGCATCGAGCGGGCGGGCATCGAGATGGTCCATCTGATTGCCGATGCGCGGGAGGAGGAGCAGTTCGCTCCCTTCCGGGGTGAGGTCATGGCAGGCCGAAAGCCCGCAAATGCCAAACCGGATCCCGCCACGTGAAACTCGAACTGACCCTGCCGGAGCGCCCCGGATTGCTGCACGCGGTGCCAATTCTCGATCTGTTCGCGCTGTTGTGGCTGATGGTGCTGTTGGGGCCGATGTTGCTGCAGCAATCCGGTGTGGCGGTCGATCTGCCCCCTTCTCGTTTCCAACTCGAGCGTTTTCAGGACACGCTGGTGGTCACTTTGGGGCCCGGTGAAACCGAACCCCGGATCCACCTGGGCCGTGACGCGGTGAGTTTTCCCGAACTCGCAACCCGTCTCGAAAAACTGCGTGCCGAAGGTGCTCCGGCAAAAGCCATGGTGCTGCTTCAAACGGATGTTGGAACCCCGGTCGGCGTCGAGCGACAGGTCGCTGAAATGGTGCTGGGCAAGGGATTCCGGCTTGCGATGGTCGGAGCCAATGGTCCGGGGCCACGGGTTTTCAATCAGCAACCGCTCCAAAAGTGATGGCAAAAAAAGTCTCCATCAATCACAAGCGGAAGCAAGTGCCGGAATGGATCTTCCCGTGGCGTCCGCTGGGGCAGGCATCGTTTCCCAAAGTGTTTGCGATCCTGTCGGTCGGCGGTTTTTTTGCATTTTTCCTGACCTCCGTGCGCATTCGGGTGGCACCACCCTCCACCTGGGCCGCACGCAAGGCATCGGTGATCCAAGTGACCGACGATGTCGAAGGGCAGGCTCTCACGCTGCGAGCGCAGGAGGGAGGACCGTTTCCCTCGCGGTTTGAGCCGTCTGGATGGGAGGGGCTTGCCGCCTTGGAACAAACGGCGTTGGATGCCGTGCGCGGGACGCGTCCTCCCTATGTCCCGGTGTTGCGGAGTTTGCCGGAGGAAAAGGGGATACCACCCGTCGAACTGGCAGCCAAAGGGGAGGCGGTGTTGCCCAGGCGTTCCGCAACAGTGGCTCCCGGTCCGGCTCCTGTGAAACTCAAGCTATCCCCTGTGCTTTTACCGCTCTCCGGAATTCCACCCGCAGCCATGCCGCACGAGCTGCCACCCTTTGAGGGCGCGCTGGATGCCGCGACGAGCGCCGAGCCGTGGCGGTTCCTGGTGCGCCTGGATTCCGCAGGACATGTGCAGGACTGCGTTTCCCTCGCCGGTGGCAATGAGGCCGGACCGCCCCCATTGGAAACTTGGCTGCGCCGGGTTTCCTTCCAGCCTGAGCCTGCAAAGCCCTCGCGCTGGATCGCGGTGGGCGTCGGATTCACCAATCAGCCCGCCGATGGAACTGACGCTCGCTGATTTCGTGTTGTTCGTGTTGTTCGGATCCTGCGCCATGGCGGGTTTTTTCGCGGTGGTTTCACGGGCGTTGCATGCCCGCTCGGAAAGCCGCGCGCTCGCCCACCGCGTGATTTGCAGGCTGTGCCTCCACGCGTTCGAGGATCACAAGCAAGTGAAAACCGTGAATTGTCCGCATTGCGGGGCCGCCAACGAAAAAGGCCGCGGCCGTCGCCTCGGCTAGTGAAATCCCGCCCGCAGAAACAGCCGCGATGAAGCTTGCGCGGGGGAACATGCACCGGCAGACTGGCCCCCGAAACTATGAATGAACGACGCGTCGTCATCACCGGCATGGGCTGTATCACTCCGCTTGGCAACGATCTGACCAGCACATGGGAGGGTCTGAAAGAAGGCCGCAGCGGCATCGCACGAATCACCCAGCTCGATCCTGAGCCCTTCGATTGCAAAATCGCCGGGGAGGTGAAAAATTTTGAGGCCGATGGCTATTTCGGAGTTCCCAAGGATGCGCGGCGTTCGGACCGCTACGTGCAGTTCGCCGTCGCCGCCTCGAAAATGGCCATGGGCGACTCCGGGATTGATGTTTCGAAGATCGATCCCCGCCGCTTCGGCGTGATGGTCGGCAGCGGCATCGGCGGGTTGGCCACCTTGGAGCGCGAACACAGCACCTACATGACCCGGGGACCCAAGCGGGTTTCGCCGTTCACCATACCGATGATGATTTCCAACATCGCCAGCGGCATCATCTCGATGGAGTTCGGCCTGAGGGGGCCCAACATGGTGATCGTCACCGCCTGCGCCACCTCCAATCACAACATCGGCGAAGCCTGGCGCATCATCAAATTCGGCGATGCCGACGGCTTCATCTGCGGCGGTGCCGAGGCGGCCGTCCTGCCGATGGGGCTCTGCGGATTCTCCAACATGAAGGCGCTCAGCACCCGCAACGACGAGCCCGAACGCGCCTCCCGCCCCTTCGATAAAAACCGCGACGGCTTCGTCATGGGCGAAGGAGCCGGCGTGGTGGTTCTTGAGGAACTCGAACACGCAAAAAAGCGCGGTGCCAGGATTTATGCCGAACTCATCGGCTACGGCGTCAGCGCCGATGCCTATCACCTCAGCGCGCCGTCTCCGGACGGCAGCGGTCCGGCCTATGCGATCCAAATGGCGCTCCGCCACGGCAGGAAAAACCCGGAGGATGTCGATTATCTCAACGCCCACGCCACCTCCACCGGCCTCGGCGACATCGCCGAAACCAAGGCCATCAAACTCGCGTTCGGCGATCATGTGAAAAACGGCCTGATGGTGAGTTCCACCAAGTCGATGACCGGCCACATGCTCGGCGCCGCCGGCGGTGTGGAATTGATCGCCAGCGTTATGGCCATCAAGGACGGCATCGTTCCTCCCACCATCAACGTCGATAACCAGGACCCCGAGTGCGATCTGGACTGCGTGCCAAACGTCGCGCGCAAGGTGGCGGTCAAGACGGCGGTTAGCAACAGTTTCGGCTTTGGCGGTCACAACGCGTCGGTCCTTGTGAGCAAGTTCGAGTGAGGGTTGGCGGGCGGACGTCCGTGCACCCGAATCATGTGAAACCTCCAACCCGCGGAGCGAATTCCGCGTTCCCATCCATGGATTCCCCATCCGAAATCTCCGGCCGCATCGTGATCGTTCCCACTCCGATCGGAAACCTCGGAGACATCACGCTGCGGGCCATCGAGATTCTCAAATCGGCCGACCGCATCGCCTGCGAGGACACCCGTCACTCCGCGCCGCTGCTCGCCCATCACGGCATCACCGGCAAAACCCTCGTCTCGCTGCACGAGCACAACGAAGCCCGCCGCGCCCCCGAATTGGTCGCCGCGGCCCGCAGCGGCGAAACCATCGCCGTCATTAGCGACGCCGGCATGCCAGGCATCTCGGACCCCGGTTACCGGCTGGCCCAGGCCTGCATCGAAAACTCTATCCCGTTCGAAGTGCTGCCCGGTCCCTCCGCGGTGACCACCGCTTTGATTGGTTCCGGATTTCCCTGCCATGCCTTCCGTTTCGGCGGCTTTCTCTCGGTGAAATCCGGCAAACGCCGCGCCGCCCTAACATCCGCCCTGGAGTCCGGCGAAACCGGCATCTTCTTCGAGTCGCCCCACCGGATTGTCTCGACCCTGGAGATTCTAACGGAAGTCGATCCCGCGGCGCGCGTCTGCGTCGCGCGCGAGTTGACGAAAAAATTCGAAACCTATCACCGCGGTGCCGCCGCCGAGGTGCTCGGGCATTTCAAAGCCCACCCGCCGAAGGGCGAGATCGTGCTGCTCGTTCACGCGGCGGAGTGATCGGAAGGCTGCGGGCAGGATGTCCGCAGCCTTCGGTGAAATTTCAGACGCCCGGATCCGGGCGGAAAAGGGTTTGACACATTTTCGATGCTCTAAGACTGGTTTCTGACGGGCCAGCGGCCCAATCAAAGGTTTACTCCGGTTCCGCCTCGGGTGCCTTCGGAAGTTTGTCCACCTCTTCCAGCAAGTTGACCAGTCCCACTCCGCGGGCCGCCGAGCGGTCGCAACAAAAGCGCAGCACGGGCGTGGACTTGAGCACCACGCGTTTCATGATTTTGCTTTGGATGGAACCGTGATCGCGGTTGAGCTTGTCGATCACCGGTCCGGCATCGCCGCCCAGCACGCTGGTCCACACCTTGCCTTCCTTGAGGTCCTGGGTGATCTCCACATCGCTAACAGTCACAAGCTTGCCATGCCACTCATAGTCCTTCTGTATGACATTGCCGATTTCACGGCGGAGCAGTTCGTTGACTCGATCAAGGCGGCGGGACATTGCGTTGAGTTGCTAGTGTGTAGTTTTCAGGGAAGAGGGGAATCAGGATTCGGATTCTTAACTTGAAAACTGAATATTGATAACTAACAAACTTTTCTTAGAGGGTCTGCGGGACTTTATCGAGTTTGTAACACTCGATGATGTCGCCTTCCTGGTATTCGTTGAACTCGCCGAGGCGGATGCCGCATTCGAAGTTGGTGCGGACTTCATCGACTTCATCCTTGAAGCGCCGGAGCGTGGACATGCGGCCGTCGAACACGGGAATGCCGCCGCGGATGACGCGGGCATGGGCCTTGCGGTGCACGCGGCCGTCGGTGACGAACGAGCCGGCGACTCGGCCACGGTTGAGCTTGAAGATCTGGCGGACCTCGGCATGACCGATGACGGTTTCGCGGGTGAGGGGTTCGAGCAGACCGAGCATTGCCTCGCGGACTTGATCGATCAGTTCATAGACCACTGAGTAAAGCTTGATTTCGACCTCGGCGGCTTTGGCCGATTTCACGGCCTTGGCTTCGACCTTGACGTTGAAGCCCATGATGATGGCGTCGGTGGAAGCGGCGTAGGCGATGTCCGATTCGGTGATTGGACCGGCTGCGGCGGTGATGAACGAGCTCTCGACTTTTGCCGATTCGATGGCGAGCACCGCCTTCCGGATCGCTTCGACCGAGCCCTGCACGTCGCATTTCAGGATCAGCTTGAGCTGGGCCTTGCCACCGCCGTCGCGAACCATCGAATAGAGGTCCTCCATGCGGTTGCGGTGCTGGGGTTTGAGGCGCACGAGCCGTTGGTGTTCCTGACGTTCTTCGGCGAGAGACTTGGCTTCGCGCTCGGACTTCATCTCGGTGAGGTGATCGCCGACGTTGGGAAGTTCCTCAAAGCCGACGACCTCGACCGGCATCCCGGGATGGGCGGATTTGACGGCAACGCCACGGTCGTTGATGAGGGAGCGGACCTTGCCCGCAAACGGACCACAAATGAAGGGCGTGCCGACTTTCAGCGTGCCGGATTCGACGATCACCGTGGCGGTCGTGCCGCGACCGGGCACCACGCGGGCTTCGATGACGGCGGCGCGGGTGGTGGCTTTCGGGTTGGCCTTGAGTTCGAGAACCTCGGCTTGGAGGGCAATGAGTTCCAGCAGGGTTTCCATGCCCTTGCCGGTGACGGCGGAAACTTCCGCGAACTCCGTGTCGCCACCGAAGTCGGTGGTTTGAAGGCCGTGCTCGGCGAGTTGCGATTTCACACGATCCACGTTGGCGGACGGCAGGTCGCACTTGTTGATCGCGATGATGGTGGTTTTCCTCGATTTTTTGGCGTGTTTGATCGCCTCGACCGTTTGCGGCATGATACCGTCATTGGCGGCGACAACCAGCACGATGATGTCGGTGATGTCCGCACCGCGGGCCCGCATGTCGGAGAAAATCGCGTGGCCCGGGGTGTCGAGGAAGGTGATTTCCTGGTCATCGTGGATGACCTGATAGGCGCCGATGTGCTGGGTGATGCCACCCGCTTCGCCGGCGGTGATCTTGGTTTTGCGGAAGAAATCGAGGATCGAGGTTTTGCCGTGATCCACGTGGCCCATGATCGTGACGATCGGCGGGCGGTCTTTCAAGAGATCTTCGGGTTCCTCGACGGGGACTTCGGGTTCCTTGATGACTTCGACAACTTTGTGCACGCCCTTATCCTTGTCGCGTTTTTCGCGTTCAAAGGTGAAGCCGTGCATTTCGCAGATTTTGGCGGCGATTTCCGGTTCGAGCGGTTGGTTGGGGCCAGGAAAGACCCCGATTTTGATCAGGTCCGCGGTGATTTTGAACGGCTTGAGTCCAAGGCGCGCGGCAAGTTCAGGAATCAGGATCGGCGGCTTGATGACGATCAGTTTGGGATCGTCGGGAGATTCTTCCGAGGTGATTTCCGCAGTCTCGGCGGCGGGGGCGGTTGGTGCCGCGGACGGTGGGGGTGTTGCCGGTTCCTTGACCATGGCCGGATTCTCACGGTCGAGGATCTTCGAGATCGACCCAAGAACATTCTTGCCGGTGGCGGCGGGTTTCCGGACTTTGGGTTTTTTCTCCTCGGAGAAAAGATCGAGGGCCTCGCTCTTGGCCTTGTCGAGTTTGCTGGGTGCCGCTGCGGCGGGAGGAGCGACATCGACCTCCTTGCGCTGGCGTTCGCGGCGCGAGGGTTTCTGGGTTGTATCGAGTAAATCGAGAACCTTGTCTTTGTTGGGCGAGCTGTCGCTGTTTTGAGGCATTCGGCGTATCTGCAGAGTTCGAGGAGAGGGGGAGAAAAATTGGGGACTATTCGCTGGCAACCACCGCTTCGGGACCGTTGACGATTCTTTGGGCGCGGAGAAGAATCGGTTCAGCTTCCTCGATGGAAATGCCGCCGATCTCGGCAATGTCCTCGGCGGACATGCCGACGATGTATTCCGGTGCGATACCGCCGGCGAGGATGATCTTTTCGGCCAGTTCGTCGGTGATGCCAAGTTGTTCGCCAAGCGTGTGGGCGGCACCGCCGATTTTCTCCTTGAACTGCTCTTCTTTCGATTCGTCGCGGCGGACTTGGACGTCCCAGCCCATCAGGCGGGAGGAAAGCCGGGCGTTCTGGCCCTTGCGGCCGATCGCCTTGCTCAGATCCGCCTCATCGACGGTGACATACACGACGTGGTTCTCTTCGTCCACCGTGATTGAGCGCAATTCGGCGGGCTTGAGCGCCTCGCGCACGAATTCCTTGGGATCGTCGCTCCAACGGATGATATCCACCTTCTCATTGTTGAGTTCGCGCACGATGTTTTTGACGCGCGCGCCGCGCATGCCGACGCAGGCGCCGACCGGATCGACCTTCGCGTCGGTGCTCCAGACGGCGACTTTGGTGCGAAAACCGGCTTCGCGGGCGATGCCGCGGATTTCCACCGTGTGGTCGGAGATTTCGTTGACTTCGGCTTCGAACAACCGGCGGACGAAATTCGGGTGGCTGCGGGAAAGGATGATTTCCGGGCCGCGGCCTTCATTTTCAACGGCCAGCACATAGGCGCGGATGCGGTCGCCAATGTTGTAATCCTCGCCTTGCACGCGTTCGCGGTTGGGCATGATGCCCTCGAATTTCCCGAGATCGATCATCACATCATTGCGCTCGAAGCGGCGGACGGTGCCGGAAACGATGTCGCCGGCGCGATCCTTGAATTCCTCATAGATCATCTCTTTTTCGGCCTGGCGGAGCCGTTGCATCATCGTCTGCTTGGCAGTCTGCACGGCAATGCGGCCGAAATCCTTGGGGGTGACGTTGAACTCTTGGATGTCACCGGGTTTGGCTTCGGCGTTTTTCTTGACGGCCGTGGTGAGCGGGACTTGGTTGAACTTGTCCTTGTAGTCTTCATCGGCCATCACCGTGAGACCCGCGAAAATGCGGGTCTCGCCTTTGCGGATGTTCACGTCGGCGCGCAGCGTGTCGATGGCGTCGGCACCGGGAACCATCTTGCGGTAGGCGGAAATAAAGGCGAATTCCAGCGCGGCAACGACCTTCTCGCGGTCGATTCCTTTTTCCTTTTCGTAATACTCGATGAGGGCGACGATGTCGTTGGTCATGGCGTGCGGTGTCTGCAATCAACGCTGCTGGCATCCGGAGACGCAAAAGAGTGGGTGCGAGACCCACTCCTTTCTTTCGTCAGAAGCCGTGCGAGCAGCTATTTAGAGCGGCGTATTGCCCGTTGCAAGTCTAATCTGGGGTCTGTCGGCGCTGGTCCAGGGCGGTTGCCCGGAAATCAGCCATGGTCGATGTTCATTGGCGATTTAAGAAAATACTAGACATTGGCCTCCGTTTTGGCAGTTTCAGCCTGCCATGGAAACACTGATGACCAAATCCGCCCTCGTTGTCGACCACCTCGTCCTA
>CAMBPB010000097.1 GCA_945869465.1 Prosthecobacter debontii | reverse complement strand
CCATCCCGCCCAATCCATTCGTCAACAGCTCCTTCCTTCCTGCTGGCGGTGCCGGTCCACAGCCGGATGATACCGCAGCCTTCAGCAGTGGCGTGCGCGTCGATTACGCCCTTCCTTCCGCCTTCGGTCTGACGGTGAACAGCGCTGCTGTTTTCTGGCCCGCCACGGTTGCAGGCACCATCAGCGACGCGACATCCCAGACCGACCACCACATGGTTTATCTGAATCTCTCGCTGTCGGGCGTGAGCCTCCCTCCGAACGTCGACCTGGCAACTTACTACGCACCCGCCGCCGGACAATACTCCACGACGCTACGTAACAGCCTCCATATCATCATCGATGACCACACCATCGTGGATTACAACAACGTCGATGAAGTCATGCAAGTCATTGACGCCGCCAACGCCACCGACGTGCGCCTGATCTACTCGAACGCCAACCTGCCGAAGACCTCCTTCACAGGCAGCGTGCCAGCCGCTGTGGCTTGGAACCGCGAACACGTCTGGCCGCGCAGTGACGGTGTTGACCAAGACGGCCCTGACTACTCGGACATCCACCATCTCTTCCCTTGTCAGGCAAATGTGAACTCACTGCGGTCAAATTTCCCCTTCGACAATGGCAGTAACGCAGGCTCATCCGATCCGTTTGCTCCCGAGTCCACTCGCGATGAAAATTCATGGGAACCGCTCGACCGCGACAAGGGTATCGTCGCCCGCGCCCAGCTCTACATGATGACGCGCTACGACGGCTCCGACGCACTCACGACCGACCTCCTGCTAGCCGACAACCCCAACCCTGCCGGCACCCAAGGTGTTCTCACTACTTTGCTAGAGTGGAATCGCATGTTCCCGCCGACCGATTACGAAAGAAACCGTAACAACGCCATCTACAGCGGCGTCCAAGTCGGCGCGGTCACCTACGCCCAAGGCAACCGCAACCCATTCATCGACTTCCCGCAATTCGCTGACGCGATGTTCGTCAACGCGGGCACGACCTCCTTCGGGAAGTGGCAGTATGGTAAGTTCAACTTCGCCCAACTCCTCAGCGCGACCACCTCTGGCGCGACGGCGGACTTCGATGGTGACGGACGCAACACCTACGCTGAGTTCCTGTCCAATACCAACCCGCTTTCCGGGGCCGACTCGCCGCTGACGCTCACCCTCAACGGCAACCAACTCACGCTCGTGTTCTACCGCCCGCAAGGCGGACTGGTGCCGGAGCAGGCGGCCCTTCAGTTCGACGATGATCTCGTCGGCCCTTGGACCACCGTTCCTAACTGGGAAGCCGCGTCCGTCATCACGACCGTCGGCGACTATGAGCGGATCGAATATACCACCACCATCACGCCGAGCACCGATCCCCGCCGCTTCTGGCGCTTGTTCTTCCACTGAAGCGGTTTTCAGTAAATCCCCGAGCCCGCCGTCCTCAACGGACGGCGGGCTTGTTTGTTGCTTTGACTATCGGGGCTAGAAAACGGAGGAGGATGACCAGAAATGACCTACTTCGGCCTCGCTGACTCCGGGCGTTCTTCGATCACATAGTCCGCCACGAGGTACTCGCTGCCATCGCGCAAGATCATCAGCTTCACCGGATGGCCGACGCCGTGCATGTAGAGCCACTTTTGGAAATCAGCGACGGTGAGGATGCGGTTGTAGGAAAACTGCACAAGGATGTCATTCACTCGTAGGCCCAGTTTCGCGGCGGGGCTGTCTGGCCAGATGTGTTCAATGGCGATGCCGCCGTGATGCTTCTTCGCCGTGGGGAAAAATTTCAGTTCAGATTCATTCAGCGCACGCACCGAGAAGCCAGTCCATGGCGACTTGAGGCTGCCCTTTTGTTTGATACTGTCGTAAATGTTGAAGCAGAGATTGATCGGCAGGAGATGAGTTTCACTGCTGACCTCTTGATGTTCCTTCTCCGCCGTGGGCTTGAAGCCAGTGTAGATCGCTACCACCTCGCTGGCATCTGATAGAACAACAGGACTGCCGATGGATTCTTCTGGGATCTCGATTTTCGCTCTGAACATCGTCGAGGTAAGGCTTTCCTGATAGCACTCGCGGGTGTTGAGTCCAGCCACCTCGCCGAGCGTCGCTTGGGGTTTCCCGCTTTCAAAGCCACCCACTGCGGCTAGGCGGTTGCCCGTAGCCACTTCCTTCGCTCGACCAATTTTTGCGACCTCAAAATTTTCCTTCGCCCCAATTTTCAGGATCCCGAGATTGATCGTCGGCTCCATGCCGATGACGGTGGCGGTGAAGGTTCGGTGAGTGCCATCGGTGAGTGTGACATGGAAATCTTCGAGCAAGCTGCCGTTGCCGGGGTTGGTGAGATTTTTGTAGTTGGTGAGAAGGAAGCCGTCTTTTTCCACGATGAATCCGAGGCTGCGATTCACTGGTTGGGCGGAGTCCTTCCCTGCCATATGCACTTTTTCGTATGACTCGATGCGAACCAGTCCGGGAAACTCTGCCGCGCTCGTGCACTGCAAAATCATGATGAGGAGGAACGATGGGTGCAGTAAAGATTTCATGGTTTGAAGGATTGGTTGAATGGATTCACCTCGGTGCCGCGAGTGATCTTAATGAGCGGATGCTGCGTCGCGACATGGCATTGGTTGCAACTCTGGATCACGCCGTCCAGCGCAGTGAGCATTCGTTCCTTGTCAGCGGGTTTCGCCGTCACGGATTGCTTAAATGGCTCGTAGGCAGGCCGCGCAAGGCGGTCGATCAAAACCGCTATCGGCTGGCCTTCATACTCGGGCGAGTCCTCTTGAATTGTCTTCAACTGCTCAAGCGATTCGTGCATGTAAAATGCTGCGAGCTCGGCGTTTCCCTCGTTCGCCGAGAGCGCCATCTTATGAGTGAGCCGTTGTAAATCTCCCATCAGTAAGGCCAGTTCCGGCGGAGCGTCCGCATGGACCACGGGTGAAAGCCTGGATTTCGCCTCCTCAGCGATTCCATCGGTAGAAACCAGCGTCGCAACGAGACCGCTGCCAACCACGGCGACTGCTAGAATTCTCAAGCTGAAGTTCCTGCTCATGGAAGCAGTGCGTGAAGTAAATTAGCGAGATCAGCCACTCAAACTGAGTGACAATTTCGATATATTCTTGCAGAGACTGCAAGGAATTTGCTTGCTGCGGGAGGCCCCTGAAAGAGCCATTGGATCGGACCGGCCTGCCCGTCGTAGCCTTCTTGGCCTTCGTCGCTTCAGCGAATTAGGCGGCCAAGACTGGAGGGCGGGGAAATGGGGGGGGGGTGGAAGTAGGGCGAAACGCAATGGCCTAGCAGACAATTCTAACGGTCAAAAAAATCGCTATGTCCGGATAGCGCCCGAATTCGCCCCCCATGCGCTTGCTCCCGGCCAGAATACGTTTCCTCCCGGCATCGTCGGCCTCATCGATCTCCCGGACGCGTCCGCGGCAACCGGAGACCATTGGGTTCTGGCAGGAAAAAATGGCATCCACGCCCGCGGCCGGCCACCCTTAGCGGAACTCTCCGAACGGAGCGCCGGTAAGGTGACTTCATCAGCCCGGCCGTGGGTGATAGACACGGTGCGGGCGCGGGCGGCGATTTGAAACAAAGCGGGGCCGCCGACCTTGCGATCGGCGACCCCGGGATGTTTTGGGTTGGTTATTTCTCAGGTCTGAGAATCGGAATCACTCTGTCGCAAGCACCCGCACGAACAGTTTCCCTTCGAACGGAGCGACCGCACCTGAGAGCGTCACCACCACCGTCTCGACGCCGTCCACTGCCGCGCCTGGGGACTGGCCCGCAGCAGCATCTGGCGTCCAATCGATCAGGTTTACGCTGTAAACCACCGTGTAGTTCAGACCGGAACTTTTACGCCGGGTGTAGCTGAATTGGCCGCCGGACAAGAGGCTGATGTCGGTGATCGGATTCACTGATGAAGCAGACGTAGGATCGAGTCCAAAGGCGTATTCCTTGTGGTTGGTCAGACCGTCGCCGTCGAAATCGGCGGTTGGGTCCGAGATATCATCGGGAAGGTAGCCGGAAACCCAGGTCACGTAATCTGTCTGCACCAATTGGAAGCCGTTGAGAGGCAACCGATATCCATCGAGACTTTTTCCGTTGACAGTGATGCTGCCCGACGAACTCGGCGCCACATCTTTAAAGAGCACATAGTTGTTTCCACGCACCCACGTGGTCCCGTTGACATTGGCGGTGTTATCACAAGACTGGTTGCCCACAGTGGACGTCACGTTGGTCGTCGACCACTCGCCTTTGCTCTTTTGATTTGAATCACAAAGCGCGGAGGCAATGTAGAGATCGTATTTGCCGGCGGGCACGTTGGTGATCACCAGTTGCTGCGAATTGGTCGGACTCGTATCAAAGTTACGCAAACCGGCCTTGATCAGATCCAATGCTGGGTTACCCCAAGGATCCGGGCCGCCCCAGCTAGTTCCACTGGTGGTGTAGCCCACGGTCGAAACAGGGCCGCTGGCATCCAGCAGGTTGGTCCCGAAGGTAGCCACGCCAGCCAGTCTTTGATTCCATGATTGGCCGCTGCCACCGGCGGGGCCAACGAGCCCGCCACGAAGGCTGTTATCCATGTTCACATAAACCGCTCTGGGGGTAGCGGGATCCAAGAAGTTCACGGAGGCCGTCTGAGTGATCTGCAAGGAATCCGTGTCGTCGGTGGCCGTAAAGACATCGGTGCCAAGCGTGCTGGAAGAGACAGTAAAGACCGCTTTGCCGTCCGGACCGGTTGTACCAGTCATCGTGTTGATGGCCGGAGATCCAAGCCCCGAGGTGTGCGCCAAGCTTACGCTCTTGTCAGGGTTGGGATTGCCGCCGGCATCTTTCAACGTGACAGTGATCGTATCAGTCGAGGAACCGTCCGCCCAGGTCGATCCATGAGTGGCCACTACGGTTGATGTGCCCACATCCACTGGACCCACTGGATCCGTCACGGTGAACGCACGGGCCTGATAGACGACGGTGCCCCGTGTGAGGTACCAGTTGCCTGTCATCTGATAGCCAATGCCTAGGCGCTTGAGCAGCGGGGTGGCTGGATCCGTGGTGGCCGCGCTGCCCACCTTGATGCCATCCACATAAGTATCCAGGGTTCCGTTGGCATAGCGCACCATCGCCATCGTGTGGTTGCCCGTCATCGGCATCGTCGGTGGTGTTGACCAGTTGTGCTTGGTCCAGTTGCCATCAGCAAACATTTGAGCGGTTTTTCCCGCTGTGCCACTGCCTTCTGTTTCGGTAAAGAAGCCCTGACGAGTGAAACCGGGAACATCATTATCCCAGGTGAACATCATGATGTGGTTGTTTTCGCTCTGGCCGGCAATTCCCTTGGGAGCGAGATTCCAAGTCACCTCCAAGCCGGAGTTGGCATAACTCACGCCCGCTGGAATTTTGCTCGAAGGAAGGTAGATCCAACCTTCTTGGGAAGAAGGGTCGGCGGCTTTGCCCAGAACGTAATTCCCTTGGGAATCGAAGCTGGTGGTCCGCTCGGGGGTCCAGTCGCCCCAGTTTCCATGCGCGGCATCCCATGTCCCGACCACGGTTGCGTTGGGCAGATAATCGCTGAGGTCCGCAGGCTTGGTCACAAAAGTCACCGTTGGAGTCTGCGTGAACACAAAGTTATCGTCGGTATCCGTGGCGGTTAAAACCGCAGCACCCGGTGTCTCGGAGGTTAAAGTGAAGATCACCTGGCCGTTCGAATCGGAATTCCCCGAGGATGAAGTGATGGTGTCCGGCGCGCCACGGCTGGATGTCAGCGTTACATTCTTGCCAGTGACCGTTCCGCCGGCTGCGTTCTTGCAGGTCACGGTAATGGTGGAATAATCAGTCCCATCCGACCAACGTTGGAGATGGCTGGCCTCAACCGTTGAGGTGGCTTGGACTGCCGCCATATCCAGAATTGGCGGTTCTGAGCCCGCATAGAGAGCTTGCGCATTTGCTCCGGTCAACGCGGTGCCGAAGATCGCGACTTCATCAATGCTGCCATTCCAGCGGGCACCCGCACCGCTCCCGATGGTTACCGCATCGGTGGTGACAGGGATGCTGTTGACTGCAGTTGCATTCGAACCATCCAGCACACCATCCACATAGAGTGCCGATCCGTTGCTGCCGGACACGGCCACAACATGGTGCCACAGGCCGTCATTCAAAAACTTGATGCCAGTGATGTTGCCACCGGGGCAGACCCATTTCAAATGCCTGGTGCTGCCGTCGATCTGCAAGCGCCACAACGAGTTGCCCTTGGCCACGACATCCATATTCGCCACCAGCGTGCCCACCTTGATCCATGCCGCGACACTGATTTGATTGAGGTTCAGACCGGCGTCGTTGCCACAAGTAATGCTCCCTGAGCCGTTGAAAGCGCACGCGACATTGGGGTTGAGACCCGTCAACGGAGGTGACGACGAAGGGTCGGGCCCTGGCTGACCGGGAGTCGTCCCCGCTGCATAGTTGCCATCCGCGGCGGTTGACAAGCTCCCGCTGTTCATTGCTGTCGCAGTGCTGACAAATACGGGTTCGTTCAGCCGATAGTAAGCCACGGGACTGCTGGCTGCCACAAGAGCTTGGTAGTCTTGGGCACGTGCCGGGGAATTCACACCATTCTGGTAATGGGCCAGAATCTCGGCAGCGCTCAACGCGGTCGTGTAGAAGGCGGCTTCGTCTAACACGCCATTGAACGGGTTGGCGGCCCCCCCCCCATTGGTATAGCGGGCACCGATGGTGGTTCCGGCACTCTGTCCTGAACCGGCAACTTGGGCAGGGGTGGAGGCCACGTAGGCTTTGGCGGAAGTAGTGCCAACTTCCGTGCCGTTGACATAAAGTCTGGAAACACCACCCGCATCCACTTGAATGGCTACATGATACCAAGTTCCAGCGACAACATCGGGACCAGCGACCAGTCCGTTTGAGTCGTTATTCGTGGTAGTGCCTCCGACACCCGTAAATGCCCGGAAGGAGAATCTCGAACCAAACTGGTAAAGCACCCAGCCGCTTCTGGCACCAGCGGCGGGTTGCCCGGAACTAAAAATCGCGTTTGCGCTAGGGTTGGTTACGCCGGGCTTCACCCACGCTTCCGCGGTGAAAACCTGGGTATTGAGATCCGCGCTGTAGGGAATGGCCACGTTTTGGTTGGATCCATTCAAGGATACGGCCGTGTCGCCGCTTCCGACCAAGGCACCCGCGACGCCCCGACTACCATAGTTTGTATACACCCCATTTATGCCCGCTCCGCTGCCACTATTGATTGCGGTAGCGATTCCAGTTTCGACCGGGGCGGCATCTGTTTCGTTCAAGCGCCAATAGCCGAGTGGACTGAACGATAGCACGGTTGATGCGTAGTCCGCTTTGGCAGGCATCAGCGTCGCGATGGCCACAAGAGCCGTGGCGGAGGCAATCCGCAGGGAATCGAACAATCTGGGTTTCAAGCGCCCGGAGTCCGGGGCGGGTCTTGGGTGGGTATCAGGTGTTTTCATTGGATGGATTTTATTATGTTGTTACGGTTGGTTATTGGGTTCGATGCGGATGGATTGGGTCTTCGTGGGTCAGCCACGAAGGCCAAGGAACATCCGCTTTCCTTTGAGGGGAGATGGATTACCTAACATTCCAGACGACGGCTGGCCGTCCGACCGGGCGCTGGTTTCCGCAAGGGTCACGGAACTTCCTGCAACTGGATTTGCTTTCCTACGTTTCATTCGAATTGATGACGCTCTCAAAAAAAAAACGGGGGCGGCAAGAATAAAGCCGCCCCCGCTCCGTAAAAATTCGGATTCAACATCGCAAGTTACAGATCGTTAGTGTATTATGGCCGAAAAAAGTTGTTTTTACCGTTGGCGAAAGTCGAAAGGGTCAGTCGAAAGGGTCAGTCGGGCCTGTGTCAGCTTCGGCTGGCGGGTGCATGCGTGGGTGCTGACGGGCAAGCATTTCCACCTGGACAGTGGAGCAGTTTCGCGGTATCCGCCGGAGGCAAAAGTCCGAAATGGCTGGAAACCGGGCGGGTGCTGCGGGCGCCGCCGCAAGGACCCACGACGAGGCGTCGCAGTTGTTCGGCAATGGGAAGTGGGTCAATGAAACCTCCGTGGTGGCTGCACTGATCGGGAAACCAACCGGCGTGAGAAACCGCTGGCTGGCGTAACGTCTCGGGATGGGACACGATGGCCACGTGACTCGTGCGATCCGCAGGGTGAACGCATACCCTGCGTGGAAATCCAAGCTGCTGAGTCTCGCCGCAATGCTTGTTAGTCGGGACTGGTCCTGTCGGATTTCCTTGCAATCATAATTTTTTTGCCTTGCCGCTCGGGTGGTGGTGATTAGCTTGCGCGGGGATCGGAGGGTGAGCATCAGCACATTTGCCGAATCTAGCCAAGAATTGAATGCGAGCCATCCTCGAGAGTCTGCTGATCATTGCCGTTACGTTCGTTTACGTGGCTGGCCCCTATGCGACCGTCGAGATGGCGCATTCTCATGGGGTTTGCCAGAGCCACGGCCACCAGCACACGGGAGACGATCACGATCATTCCCACCACCCTCACGGCCACAGTCCAGTCCCATCCTCTGATCCGGACAGCGACGAGCCGGACAGCGATTCTCACTCTCACACCCACGTCGTTACTTTGGGCGCGGACATTCTGTTCACTGCTGCTTCGCACAATGCTTTCATGGTCAACTCCATGGATCGTTGCCATCCAGCAGCCATCTCGGAATTCGTTCCGGACGAGCCTTCCTTTGATTTAAACAAGCCTCCCCAGTTGGGTTGAGGCCCGTGTGCTGACGGATCGGCGGCTTTGAATCCAAAGCTGTCATCAAAACTCGATGCCCAGCTTGGGCTTCCCGTCGCGCACCTTACGTGGCCAATCACGAGAAGACTTCGCGCCCACCGAGTAGGTGGCCTCTCAGTACTTCGATGAGTGTCATAGGTTCATCATTCCGAGTGCTGCACGCCACACCGGCACATCACGATCCATTCTTTTCCCGCAACGATCCATGCATCCTTTTCCCATCAACTCACCCGCCATGTCCGTCCGCCGCGTTTTGCGAGTGGGCGCGTCACTCACCCTGACGGTATCAGTGGCTTTCCTCACAGGCTGCCAGTTTTACCAGCCCTCCCCCCTCGACGCATCCGGCCATGCCGGGACTTGGCGGAAGCACGGTCCGGCGGACGAAAAAGTCCGCGACTTCGCCCGCCGCCTCGAACCGACCGCGCCCCGGTCGGTGACGTTCAACCCGGGAGACGGACTCACGCTGGCCGAGGGCGAGGTGGTTGCACTTGTTTACAATCCCGACCTACGAGTCGCCCGCCTGAGGGCCGGAGTCGCACAGGGCACGGCCGCACACGCGGGACGCTGGGATGATCCCGAGCTGAGCATTGATGTGCTCAAAGTCACCCAGAGCGTGCCAAATTCATGGATCGTCGGCGCGGCCCTTTCGCTCACTATTCCGATCTCGGGTCGTCTTGCGGTTGAGAAATCCAAGGCCAACGCCGAGCACCATTCCGAACTCGCCCGCGTCGCCGAGGAAGAGTGGAAAACCCTGCGCGATCTGCGCAGGGCTTGGCTTTCATGGTCGGCGGATCGGTTGCGGCTTGAACAAACGGAACGCATCGTCAGCTCGCTGGATTCAGTCGTCGAGACCACCGGCAAGCTGGCCGAGGCTGGCGAGCTGCCACGCACCGAATCCGCGCTCTTCAAGATCGAGCAGGAAAGCCGCAAGGCGGACATTGCCCGGCTGCGCGGACGGGTGAAAGAGGGTGAGCAGGAAATCCGTTCGCTCATGGGCATCGCGCCAAGTGCACCCGCTTCGCTGACACCCACGCTCTCGGCGGCGGATGGCAAAGGCGGCGGCAACCTCGCGGAAACCAACCCCACGCTGATCCGCCTGCAGAGTAATTACGAGGTGGCCGAGCTGACCTTGCTGCGCGAAATCCGCAAGCAGTTTCCCGATCTCGAACTCGGCCCCAATTTCGAGGACGACCAAGGCCAATCCAAGATCGGCGTGATCGGGGCGATTCCCATTCCCATCTTCAACTCAAATAAAGGTGGGATCGCCGCCGCCCGTGCCGAACGCGAGGTCGCACGCGCCGCTTACGAAACCGAGTTGGAGAGAACCCAAGGCCGCCTGGCCGCCACACGCGCCCGTCTCGAGGGCAACCGCTCGCGCCGCCAATCCATCGATTCGAACGTCGTGCCGCTCGTTGACCGCCAGATCGACGATGCCCGGCACCTGCTGGAAATCGGCGAGGGTGGCAGCCTGGTGCTGCTAGAAAGCCTCGTCCGCGCCCATCAGGCCAAGCTCGACCTGATCGAAGCCCGCTTCGATGAAAGCGCCACCCAAAATGAAATCCGCCACCTGCTAGGCCCCGACCGCATGGCAGCCATCACCCGCTAACCGACAAACCAAACCATTTTCACCAACCGATATGAAATCGTCAATCCACCGCTGGATTCCGCTCGCCGCGTTGATTGTGGCATCCGCAGCGTGCGACTCCGGAAAAAAAACCGCCGGACCCGCAGCCATCGAGGAAGCTGAAGCCGCCACCAACCGCATCGATATTCCGGCCACCGTCCGCAGCAATCTCGGCATCACGTTTGCCAAAGTCGAGCGGCGGCAGGTGGCGGATACCTTGCGCGTCCCGGGGTCGTTCGAGCTGAAACCGCTCGCCAAGCACCAATACCGGCTCTTGCTGCCCGGGCATGTGCGCTTCGAGATTGATCAATTCGACGAGGTGAAAGCGGGCACGCTGCTCTACCGCTTCCAGTCGCCCAAGTGGCTGGACCTCCAGTCGCGCATCGACCAAGCCGTGGCGGGATACGAGCAGGCCAAATTGAAACAAGATGCGCTGGATGCACGGCTCAAAGCCCTTGCCAAGGCCGCCTTCAAAAGTGCGGAGCTCGAAACGGAAGCCACCATCCTGCATGCCGAGTTGTCCGGTCGGAAGGCGGAACTCGATTCTGCGCTCACCACCGCCACGACCATCATCAATGCCCACGGCGGCCCGCAAGAAAACGTCCTCAGCATCAAAGACCTGTTAGCAACCGTGGAAATCGACGGCCATTCGATACCCCGCTACCGCAGCATCGGTTGGATCGAGGCCAAGGCGATCCAACCGGGCATCGTCCAATCGCTCGCGATTACCGACGGCAGCTTTGTGGATGAAACCACTTTGGTCATTACCACCATCGATCCCACCCAGGTCCGCTTCCGCGCCCTCGGCCTGCAGAGTGACCTTGCAAAACTTAGGCAGGCACCCGCCGCACGCATTGTCCCTCACCAAGCCGCTGGCGGCGACCTGAATGATTCCGTTGCGGCGGATCTAACCATCGGTCTCGATGCCGATCCCGGCCAGCGCACAATTCCGCTCTATGCCAATCCCCTTGCGCCGCGCCCATGGTCGCGGCCCGGTGTTTCAGCCTTTCTGGAAGTGGTGACCGCATCGACGGGTGGCCCGGTGCTCGCCATCCCGCGCTCGGCTGTCGTGAAAGACGGCATCACCTATGTCTTCTTCAAGCGCGACCCGCTGAACCCTAACAAAGCAATCCGCGTCGAAGCCGATCTCGGGCTGGATGACGGTCGCTGGGTGGAGGTGAAAAGCGACCTCGGCCCCCAAGACCAAGTGGTGCTTCAGGGCGCCTATGAACTCAAACTCGCTTCCGCACAGAGCGGCACCAGCCAAAAAGGCGGACACTTCCACGCGGACGGTGCCTATCACGAAAAGCACTAACAACCATGTTGTCTCGTCTCATTAAATTTTCGCTCGACCACGCATCGTTGGTCTTGCTGGCCGCCGGCCTGCTGCTGGCCATCGTCGCGATGCGCCTGCCGCGCACCTCGGTCGATGTGTTCCCCGAACTCAACGCGCCCACCGTGGTCATCATGACCGAAGCTCCCGGCCTTGCCGCGGACGAGGTCGAGCAATACGTCACCTTTCCGCTTGAAAGTTCGGTCAATGGCATGCCGGGTGTGCGCCGCGTGCGCACGTCCAGCGCGATCGGCTTGTCAATCGCCTACGTCGAATTCGACTGGGGCATGGACATCATGACCGCCCGCCAGCTCGTTTCCGAACGAATCGATTCGGTTAGGGAGGACTTGCCAGCAGATGCCCATGCGGAAATGACGCCAATCACCTCCATCACCGGAGAAATCATGCTGCTGGCCGTCTCCTCGCCCGGCGGGGAACGCAGCGATATGGAGCTGCGCGCCTATGCCGAGTATGACTTGCGCAACAAGCTGCTCGCCCTTCCGGGTGTCTCCCAGATCTCGGTGATCGGTGGCGAGTTGCCCGAATACCAAGTGCTCGTCCGGCAGGACAACCTGCGCCTCTACGATCTAACCGTCGAGGACGTCGCCAAGGCCGCGGGAGCATCCCACAGCACCTTGAGCGCGGGTTATCTTCCGAATGTGGACTCGTTGGAATTGCCCGTGCGCCAAAGCGGGCGCGTGCGCTCGGTGAAAGACATCACTGGCACCGTGATCAAGTATCACGACCAGTTTCCCGTCACCATCGGCGACGTGGCGGATGTCCGCATGGGGCCTGCTCCGAAGCGCGGCACCGGTGCGGATGGTGGCTCCCCGGCGGTTGTCATGACCGTCCAAAAAGCACCAGGCACCAACACGCTGGCCATCACCGGTCAAATCGACACCATGCTCGACGCCCTGGAACCGACACTCCCCCAGGGACTGAAAGTCAATCGCCAGATTTTCCGCCAAGCCGATTTCATCGGCCTCTCGGTGAACAACGTCGTCACCGCCTTGCGCGATGCCGCCATCATCGTGGCGATCATCCTCATTCTGTTCCTGCTCAACGTCCGCACCACGCTCATCACCCTAACCGCCATCCCGCTTTCCCTGGCTGCCGGCATTCTGGCGCTTGAGTGGCTGAACGTATCGATCAACGTCATGTCACTCGGGGGGCTCGCCATCGCCGTCGGCAGTTTGGTGGATGACGCCATCATTGATGTGGAAAACGTTTTCCGACGGCTCAACGAAAATTCAACCAAGCCACCCTCCGAGCGGCGTCCGCGTCTGGACGTGATCCTCGATGCCAGTAACGAGATCCGCCCGGCGATGGTCTTCGCCACCGTGATCATCGTGCTGGTGTTCCTGCCACTGATGTTCATGGAAGGCATCGAAGGCCGCTTCTTCCGCCCGCTGGGCATCGCCTTTGGAGTTTCGATCATCGCCTCGCTGGTGGTTGCTCTCACCGTGACTCCAGCGATGTGCCGTTTTCTGATGAAAGGAAGAGCCGAAGGTACTGAGGAAAAAGACACCCCGGTCGTTCGATGGCTCAA
>CAMBPB010000096.1 GCA_945869465.1 Prosthecobacter debontii | reverse complement strand
TTCTTGTCATCCGTTTGTCCCGGCCCCGGTTGTTCCGTGTTCATCTGTTCGATCGAAAACCCGTGCCTGCCCGAGACGGTGATCTGATGGGTGTTGCGATATGTGCCCACCCGGCCAAAGCGGGAGGCATGATGGGCAAAAAGAAATTCCAAGCCGTTGATGTTGGACGCCACCACGATGTTGTCCCCGTCGGTGTGCTCGTTGATCACAATACCGGTGTGATAGCCTGTCACGACCACGTTCCGCAGAATGGTTAATGCGGCATTATTGCACGCCGGAGTAATCAGACCCCTGGTGTCATGGGTTGGTTTGGACGCTTGCACGTTGTATACGCCGGTGTTGACGAAGACATTCTCCAACTTGCACTGCAGGGCGTGATTCAGGTCGATGCCGCCGATGGCCGGGTTATCGTAGGTCCGAATATCCAGGTTGCAGAGAACCACATAGACTGCGGAAAATGCACCAAAGACAGAGTTGGTCGATGGACTGGCCGAGATGACCGCGGCACCCGAGGTCGCCAGGCTTTTGACGATGGTGCCGTTCTGCTGCAGCGGGAAGGACCCGACCGTCCCAAATACGGGCGTTGGTTTGCTTTCGCCCACGATTTCCACGGTGATCCAACTCGGGATCGGCCTGGAAACCGGAGGAATGGTGATGCGGCCCCGATAGACGCCGTCCGGCAGAACCATTTTCCCTCCTCCGGCAGCAACCACAGCCTTGAGGCATGCTGAAAACGCTTCGGTGTTATCCGTCTTGTCGTCGCCCACCGCTCCGTATTTAAGAACATTGAACACCCGCGTTTCCGCAGTGCCAGCCGTTGAGCTTGCTTTTTCGCCTTCATCAACCGCGACAGCTGCGCCCGCAAAAAGCCAGCCACATGACGCTATCAAAACCATCGCCTTACGCATAGGGTCCACTTTTCTGCCGCCCAACAAATTATTCACGCGTTTCACTACCAGTTTCATTTGTTTCGTTGTTAATCCATCTTAGCTTTGGCAGTTTTAGCTACAGCGCATACTGCGGGATTTTCAGCAATTCTCCGTCCTTCAATGCCGACTGATGGGCAACGATTCCGGCGACGGTCATGTTCAAGGCCAAGGCCACGTCGACCCACGGCTTGCGGTCCCGCAGGACAGCGTCCACGAACTCACTCGTGAGGTAACCGTGCGCGCCGCCGTGTCCGCCAGCGCTTATGCCAGGAGGGAGTGGAGGCCTGTTGGCATTCACCGCGACATTGCCGGTCTTCTGTCCGTAAATTCGGCCGCGTTCGCCTTCGTTTGTTGGAATATCCCAGCAGACAGCCATGCGCGACATGCCACCGTCGTTGGTCCGGAACAGGGCGATTTCCGAACCGAAGGGGTTCTTGTAGTCATTATTCGCCGCTTGGAGATGGGGCGCAATGCTGGGCATGCCCATGCAGGAGACCTCGGTGAAACTCCCGCCGGTGATTCCAATGTGGTAGGCGTTCGAGTGGGTCGGATACCATTGCGGCGGCAGTCCCTTGCGCCATCCGTTGGTGTCCACCTGTCTCGTCTTCGGATTGTAGCCGCCGAGGGGCGAGCCGAAATAATGAAAGTATTCACCCTCGGAATAGATGATCTTTCCAAACGCGTCCGCCTTGTATCTCTGATGCCACGCATACAGGTCTTCATGAAAACAGGACGTCTCAAACATCATGTATTTCAGGCCGCTCTTCTTCACCGCCTCGAACAACCGCTCGGCATCCTCCAACGAACCAAAGACGGCAGGCACGGCGGAGGCGACGTGTTTCCCATGCTCCAACGCCGCCACGGCGAGCCGTGCGTGGCTGGGCGCATCGGTCGCAATGAATACCGCCTCGATCTTGTCGTCCTTGATCATCTCTTCGCACGACGGATACGTCTTTTCACAGCGGCAGGCCTTCGCCAGTCCGGCGCAGCGCGCGGGATCCAGATCGGTTACGGCGACGATCTCGACATTCGGGTGGTCCTGGAAACCGAACTGCGCTCCGAACTGGCATAGACCGAAACCGGCGATACCGACCCGCACCTTCCGGTCGGAAAACGGCTTCCAGCCTTTCTCCGCATTTGGATCTTCCCGCTTCTTTTCGAAGCCGGGGATGACGTTTCCGGCGGAATCCTTCGGCGCCTCAGTGGCAGCCGCATGTCCAGTCAGGCCCGCCAGGCCGAGGACGGTTCCCGCGCCGCTCACTCCTTGCAGGAAGCCACGCCGCGACATGCCGACTCGCTTCAGATTTTCGATCAGGTTGTTGTTGTTCATCGTGTATTTCATGAGTGGTTCTTCCTTACTGTTTTTGCAACATGAGTCTCTCACAAATTCCGCCCGGGTCCGTTCTCCTCGCCCTGCGGCCGGCCGTAACTGCGGATCCACCTCACTGGGCTGGTTGGTTCCTCAAAAAATGGTGTGCTCGCACCATGCGGAGCAAACTTGCACCTTTGAAGAAGTTCGTCGGCACACTGCGCAACCACGAGGACCTGCTGATGAACTATTTCACAGCCAACAAGCTCTACTCCAGCGGCATCGTCGAAGGACTTAACCTGCGGATCAATCTGTGCATGAGAAAAGCTTACGGTTACCGCAGTTTCGAACTGCTACAAATATCTCTCTATCATACACTTGGGGATCTACCCGAACCAAAATTCATCCACAGATTTTGCTGAAGAGCCATTTCAGATTGGAGTTTCCATTTCCCATCACTCCTCAAAAGTGATTGTGCTGTCAATGATTCTGCCAACCTCTTCTCTCCGCCTGCCGCACCGGATGCAGACTCGACATCATCCCCGCTTGCGGCTATGAATCCGCCGATGGCCGCAGCCTTTCGCGGCTTTTCCCCACCCTCCGATGTCCGTTGAATTCAAAGACTACTACTCGATCCTCGGCGTGGCGCGCGATGCCAACCCGGAAGACATCAAGAAAGCGTTCCGCAAAATGGCGCGCAAACACCACCCTGATGTGGCGAAGGACAAGACGGGAGCCGAGGAAAAGTTCAAGGAAATCAACGAGGCCAACGAAGTGCTCGGAGATCCCGAAAAACGCAGGAAATACGACCAACTGGGCGCGAACTGGCAGGACGAGGGGGCATTCCCCCATTCCGGACGGCGCGGCCGCGGACGAGGTGCCGCGACTCACCAATTCAACTTCGGCGGCACCGGCTTCAGCGATTTTTTTGAACAATATTTCAGCGGTGGCAGCCGATTCGGGTTTCCGGAGGAATCTCCGGCTGGTGCGCGGTCCGCAGCGGCCGGACGCAAACGCCGGGGAGAGGACATCCAAGGCGATATCCTTGTCACGCTGGAGGAGGCCATGCATGGCTCGGTCCGGCCGGTTTCCCTGCAATCGGCCAATCCCAAGACAGGCCGGACCGAAACCCATGCGTTCCAAGTCCGGATCCCACCCGGTGTCTCCAACGGACGCCGGATCCGGGTGCCCGGCCAAGGCGAAGCGGGATCCGGCGGTGCCGAAGCGGGTGATCTCTATCTGCGGGTGCGCCACGCCGCCCATCCGGATTTCCACACCGAAGGCGCGGATGTTTACCACGACCTCGACATCGCCGCGTGGGAGGCGGTGCTGGGAGCGGAAATCACCGTGCCCACCCTCGATGGCCCCATCAAACTCCGCGTGCCCGCCGGCAGCGAGAACGGCCAGCAACTCCGCGTCCGCAACCGCGGCCTGCCCAAGGGCAAAACCGGCGAACGCGGCGAACGCGGCGATTTCCACGCGGTTCTAACCGTCCACCTGCCCGCGAAGCTCAATGACGAGGAGCGCGCGCAGTGGGAAAAACTCCGGGCGGTCTCGCACTTCAATCCGCGAAACGCCGCGGGCGCTTGAAGCCACCGGCCTGCCGCTCCACGGAGCGGCGGAACGTGTCCGCCCTGCCCATGGGAAGCCGATGCCAAGCGCATTGGCTCATTTCATTGCCAGCTCATGGACATGGGCGATGGGGATATCGCCCCTCCTTGATGCAGCGACCATGCCGCGGAGCGGGGTCCGCCGCTCCTTGCGGGCACCAAAAACCGCCGCCCGGACGAACCGGACGGCGGGGTGAGGATTCAGGATTGACGGCTCAGGCGACTTTCGAAGCGCGTTTCGCTTCGAGAGCTTTTTTCGCTTGGGCAACGATGGCGGAAAACGCGGCGGCATCAGTGATCGCGAGATCCGAGAGGATCTTGCGGTCGGCTTCGATGCCGGCGGCTTTCAAACCTTCGATGAAGCGCGAGTAGGTCAGGTCCTCGGCGCGGACGGCGGCGTTGATACGCTGCGTCCACAGACGGCGGAACTGACTCTTGCGCTTTTTCCGGTCCCGATACTCATACGTCTGCGCCTTGCGGACAGCGTCCTTGGCGTAACGGAAGAGTTTCGAGCGGAAACCGCGGAATCCCTTGGCACGGAGCAGCACGCGCTTGCGACGCTTGCGGCTGGCCGGTGAGTTGGTGGCACGTGGCATGTTTTGTTTTCAGTTTGAACAGACCGTTATTTTCATTTCCTTCCGCAGTCTCGACTGTTCGTGTCTCCCTCGCGGGATCAGGCTGTGTAAAGGCCGTCCGATTCGCGGACGGGGGCGTATTTTTCGTTGCGGCGGTTTCAGTTAACGGGAAAAAGGAAGATTCTCCCTGACGTTTCTAAGGTCAGCGTCGGAAACCAGGGCGGCTTGGCCCAGCCTGCGTTTCCGCTTGCTGTTCTTGCCTTGCAGCAAGTGGCGTGCGCCCTGTTTACGGCGTAGGATCTTCCCGGTTCCAGTGACTTTGAAACGCTTGGCAACGGCTTTCCGTGTCTTTGCTTTTCCAGAGACTCTTGGCATGGGACGGGCAAACTAGGGACCGCCACCTTGTTGGCAAGGCAAAAATGGAGGATTTTCCATACCCGCTCAATGAGGGATCGAAACCTCACTCAATCCAAAGCGCAAACAATCAGTCTGCGAAGTCCGCCGCTCTTGACGCGACGCTGCGCGTCCATTTCGCCGCCGCCGCAAAAACACTGACCTCCAGTCACCGCAATGGGCGTCGAATGAGGGCATCAAAGGCGGTTTTTCGCCGTTGGATCGCTCAACGGCCTTCCTGAGAGGGTGAGCCGGCGCGTGTGATCCCGTGGAGGCCGGAGTTTTCTCTCACTGCTTGACCCCGGATGCATTTCCACTGGCCCTTGGCGCGATCGCTGCTCAGGTTTCCGCCGCCATCCCCACCCGCATTTTTGACCCATGCCCAATCTCAAAGACCAAATCGGATTCACCAAAAACGGCCCGGCCATCGCCTCGCCCGCCGAGGAAAACCGCCTCCGCGAGTTCGTCAATCTCAAGCTCGCCGCCCGCGGATACTCGATCGTCGGCGATGAGGCGGATTATCCGTTTCTCGATCTCGGGCGCTCGCTGATCGCCAGTTTTCAGGAGAAAACCCGGCTGCTTTCCGATTATCTCTGCCCGGTGGACGCATCGATCGACGCGTTCCTCCACGCCTACCTCGGCGCGGAAATCGTCGGCGAAGTGCTTCCCGAGCGAAAGCACTTGGTGCCAGTGGGTGCACTGATCACCGAGCGGCACGGCATCGCACGGATGCTCTCGCTGCCGCCGGATCAGGATGAATTCAAGTCGTCGATCCTGAGCTCCTACCGCGTGCATCAAGGCGTTTGCCACAATCCGGCGAGCGACCGCCGGACCACGGAGGGGGTTTTCCACGTCACTGAGGGCGGACTGCCGGTGCCCGCCGACAAAAAAGCCGTGCCCAAAATCGTTTTCGCGAGGTTGCTGAAGCATGCGCTCGCCCCGCCGGAGGATCTGATGACGCTGCCGTTCACCGGCACCTCCCCTTCCCCGGCCAAGGTCTTCGTTTCGCTGCTCCTGCGGCCGGTGATCGCCCCGGAAGTCCCCGGCGTTTCTCCGGAGAAATCCATGGAAATCCGCTTCTTCGCGCCCGGCAATCTGGTGAGCAACCTGGATTTTGTCGAAAGCATCTTCGGCAATGCCGGCGATCCCTATCTGCCGGACAACGACGCCCGCCTCGATGCCGACCACTGGTCCGGCCACAGCGGCTGCGTGATCCTCGCTCCCCACCTGGTTTACCTAACCAAAAAAGAAACCGGCCTGCCCCACATCGCCGATGCCACCGCGCGCCAACAGCGCGACGGCATGTGCTGGACCCGCGACGACGAACTCTACAACGACGGCGGCGCCTTCAAAATCACCTGCCGGGACAAACGCGGCGTTATCGTCACCCTCATCGCCGACAACTACTACGGTTACTGCAAGAAGGAGGTGAAAACCCAGATCAGCTATGCCACCAATCTGTTTGGCAATGCCGAGGAGGAACACGCCGGCGGAGCCATCGCCTTCCCGAGCTTCGACCTCGGTGAGGATTTCTCGCTCAGCGATTACTCGCGTCCGGTGGACCACCGCTTCGCCGGGGTGATTTCCCGCTATTGCAAACTCTTCGACCTGCAACCCGAGGGCCATGGCATCGACAAACAGTTCCGCGATATCTATTACGTGCCGGAAGACGTCCGCATCGATCTGCACAGCCAGTCTGTCACCTGGACCAATGCCGAGGGACCACAGAACATCCCGCTGCAACCGGGCATCACCTACGTGTTGCCCTCCGGCTATAAAGTCGAGATGGTCAAACCCTCGGAGGGCATGCGCTGGCGGCTGATCGGCACCAACGCCGAAGGCACCTTCTGCCACAAACCCTGCACCGTCTCCGGCGGTGGCAAGTCGGAGATCTCCAAATCCCTATCCGACGCGATGATCACCGCATCACTGTTAGTCAGTAATCTGGCCAAGGATCTGGACTCCGCCTGGCAAATCATCCAACGCAATTTCGCGGACCGCTACGACGCCCCGCCTGACCCCGACAAACCCAGCCGTCCACTGCTCAGCCCGCAGCGTTCGCTCGGCTCTGTCATCCGCCTGCTCTCTCCCAGCCCAACCTACACCGCGGGATACAACGCCTGGGTCGGCACGATCAGCAGCCCGGTGCGCGATCTGGTGTATCTCGTGAAACGCTTCTACAAACCCGACTGGGGCGACCACTGGCGGGAACGTTTCAGCGTCGATCTCATCAACGGCCAGCCCGGCCGCCAGTTGATCTATCGGCGCCAGCGCCTCATCGCCCAATACCTGCGCGTCGGCTTCTCCGAGGATGGCACCTGGCGCACCTTCAGCGTCCGCAAGGATTTCGCCCCGGCGAAAAAAATCCAGACAGAGGATGACATCAGCGCTTCGATGGTCGTGCCGCGGGACCGCATCGAAGGCCTGCATCCGGCGGTCACCAACCCGTCGCTCAAGTTCATCAAGAACTGCGAATACCGATTGTTCCAACGCCCGGACGACGCCATCACCCGCGGCTATGACAAAAAAACCGAGAGCGACTTCAGTCATGGCGGCCTGTTTTTCTCCAACTACGAACCGATCCCCCGCAGCGGCGGACTGGCGATGGTCAGGGACGCCATCCGCTTCGAGCAGTTCACCGCTCCAATGCGCAAAATGCTAACCGCCTTCACCGAGGCCGGAATACCGGACTATGTGATCAGCCCTAACCAGCCGCGCCTCGTCGATGGTAAACCGACAAAAAACCCGCGCTACCTGCAGAACCGCCCCGACCTCGAAGACCCGCGCGCCCTCTACCTCGGCATCCTCGGCAAGCGTTTCTTCCGCCGCCTGCCACTCGACGCCCCGGTGCCGATGCCCGTCAACGCGGTGCTCGCCGGACGCCGCAACAATCCGCCGGACGAAAAGGCCGGCATCCGCGCGCTCGCCGT
The DNA here is from genome assembly GCA_945869465.1 of Prosthecobacter debontii. Lineage (GTDB taxonomy): Bacteria > Verrucomicrobiota > Verrucomicrobiia > Verrucomicrobiales > Akkermansiaceae > Luteolibacter. The sequence goes on along the minus strand of CAMBPB010000096.1, from coordinate 5,781 downwards.
TTACAATCCGATCCACTATCAGGAACTGCCGGAGTTGTTCATGGACTTCATCGCCTCGCTCACCGGCAAGAGCCCGTCCACCACCGGTGCCGGCAGCGAGGGCGCGCTCACCAAGGGCCCCTTCAACGCCCTGCTGCCCGTGCATGACGTCAACGCCGCGCTCGTTTCCAGCCTGCTCACCTGTTATCACGGCTTCACCAGCGCCGCCGGCCACATCGGCCGCAAATACCGCGTCGATCACGACGTAAGTCTGTTAGTTCCGGAGGTCTGGTCCCGCATGTTCGTCGCCGAACGCGAGCCGGCCTATCTGATCCAGGGCGGCTATCTCGAAAAAATCCATGACTTCGAACATCAGGGGAAAACCATCGCCGCCAGCCGCCTCGGCTACCGCATCACGGAAAGTTTTGTCACCACCTTCTTCGGCCGCATCTTCTCCGCCGCAGACACTGTCTTCAACGAGGAGATGCTCAGGCCCGAATTGCAGTCGATGGATGATTTCATCGACGGCCTTGACAACATCATCGAAACCCAGCGCCGCGTTGCACTGCTCTATTTCGAGGATGGCGGCATCGACGCTGCATGCCCGCCGCTCAAAGCCCTGCTCCACCTCATGGCCTACGGCGAATACGAGGGGAAAGACCTGCATCACCCAGGCATCCGCGCCCTCTTCACCCGCGAGTCGCTACTGGCCTCGGATTGGTATCAGGCACGCCTCGATGCCAAAGTCCGCGTCGATCAGTCGCTGTGGAACCGCCACATCGCCTATCTCGAGGCCTTCCTCGCCAAGCCCACCTATCAGAGCGAACTGCGCCGCCTGCGCATCCAGGAGCGCCTCGCCACAGCTAGGACCACCCGCGATCACGTCCACTCGCCTCTCTATCGGGAAAGCCTGACCGGCATGCTCGGCACCGACCCGGAGTTGGTGTGAGGCTGCCCGGGTGGGAGGAAGGCGGTGGGCGGTGGCCATCGAGGTGGAATTCCTGCGCAAAAAGTCGAAACAACACGGTCTGTGACGGATCGCATCGAGTTGGGCCGGTTCCGCCGAGGAGGTCATCAAGCCAGTGCCGAGCGGACAGAATCTTCGTTCAGCGCATGAAAACCAAGTGGGGCAGTTGCAATGTAAGCCCCCGAGCGTCCGCCGTTTGAATGCGCTCGCTGGAATGAGCGCAGGTGGCGAGTATGGCCGGTTTCAGGCGGCCTGCCGGCGCTCCGACTTGGTCGCTGGGTGGGCGGCGCGATTCGCGGCGGCCCAGTTGGCCGTCTATCGCGCACGGCTGGGCGCGGGGAACGGGACAACCGGGGAGAAACTGCAATGATGTGCCGGTTTTCATCATCAACAGGCTACCATGTCCCGGAACGAGCAGAATTGCCCTCGCTACAGGAATTTCCCAAAAAAGAACTTTTTCATTCCAGAAGACCGCTCGCGATCATGCGTTCAATCGTGTGCGAACGAGGCTGAAAATACTTTCAGGCGTAAAAGACTGAAAAAGCGCTCAGTCAGGGTGATTTTGACCCTGATTTCAAGTCATAACTGATTGATTCCAAATGGCTCCGGCGGTAGGGATCGAACCTACGACCTAGTGATTAACAGTCACCCGCTCTGCCGCTGAGCTACGCCGGATTTGCCTCCTTGAGGACGCGGGCGGACGATGCGATTGCCGAGCTCGATGTGGCAAGGGAAAAATTCCCGGTTTATCCAGAATTCCAACGCCACCGACCGCCAACTCATGGATGTCATGCCTCGGGAGAGCACGTTAGGCGGTTCAGACGACGCCAGTCAAAATTCGAAACGACCGTTTTTCAAACGAGCTTTGGAAGTTATTTCGAAAATCACGATTTCGCGAGTGAGGCGCTCAGTTTTTCGCCCCGTTGTTCGCGTTGATGCAATTGCCGCGCCTTCCCTTCGATATCGGGGCTGATGGTTGGATCGGCCGGGAGCGACGAACTTGCGAACAGCACCCAAAGCAGGGAGAACCGGAGCTTTTTCATAAGGGCGATTCAACACCACCATTCGGGATGACAGGGTTGCACGTTTGTTGGAGTCCGGAATTCGGAAGAAATGTGGCGGGACATTCGGAGTAGAACGATTACTTTTGCGGCATGCCAATGTTCGACCGCCGCCGCTTTATTCAACTGGGTGCCAACCTCGCGGGGCTGGCCGTCACGCGGGCCCCGGCGGCGGAAGCGGAGTGGAAACCGATCTTCGACGGCAAAACGATGGAGGGCTGGAAAGTGACTGAATTCGGTGGCAGCGGAGGGGTCCATGTGCAGGACGGGCAGATGCGGCTTGGCGCGGGCGACAATCTAACTGGTGTGGGCTACACCGGTGCGATGCCGAAGATGGACTACGAACTTGCGCTGGAGGCGCAACGATTGGAAGGGGGCGATTTTTTCTGCGGCCTTACATTCCCGTATGGCGAGACATGCGGCACCTTCGTCGTGGGCGGCTGGGGTGGCGAGGTGGTGGGAGTTTCGAGCGTTGATGGAAACGACGCTTCGGAAAACGAAACGGCAAAGGTCAAAGTGTTTGAGAACGGGCGATGGTACAAAATCCGGGTGCGGGTTACTCAGGAGAAAATCGAGGCCTGGATCGACGACGAACAGATGGTGGAGTTAGACACCAAAGACAGGAAGATTGGCATGCGCCCGGGCGAGATCGAGCTATCGAAGCCCTGCGGGATCGCCAGCTTTCATACCCGGGCCGCGCTGAGGGAAATCCGGCTGCGTCCGCTGGCTGCGTCCAAATAACACCACCACCGCCGCCGCTTGATTCCATCCTACCAGCATCGATCCATGAGCCGCATGTATCGCCACGGATGGTTCCAATCGGTGATCGAATACACGAGATCACAGCGGCACAGCGGCACGGCGGGTGGCGGGTATTGCTCGAATCCGGGATGCGATTGGGATCTTCGTTTGTTTGATCGCGCGACGAACGCGACCCCTTGAAAGAGTCCGCTGACCAACCCCTGAGACACCGGTTTCCAGCAGGAGCTTTTCTGAATCCGGTGCCTGTGGAGCCCGGCAAAAGGCCCATTTTAAGTGCGATCGGCAGATTAACAAAAATTCTTCGGGTTTTTTGCTATCACCAGTCTTGACATTTTCGTCCGGATTCGTGAATTCCCCTGTGTGGCCAAGAAACTGAACCCCATTAAAGACAAGTTTTCCAAGACCCAAATCTTGGAAAATATCGCAGAAAACACCGGACTCAGCCGCAAGCAAGTGGCCGCGGTCCTGGATAGCCTGACGGACGTCATTGAAGCGCACGTCAACAAACGCTCGGTTGGCGAATTCGTCCTCCCCGGCTTGTTGAAGATCAGCACGGTGCGCAAGCCGGCGGTCAAGGCACGCAAAGGCATCAATCCCTTCACCAAGGAGGAAGTGATGTTCAAAGCAAAGCCCGCCTCCACCGCCGTCAAAGTGCGTCCCTTGAAGAAACTCAAGGACATGGTGATCTAACATCAGACTCCCACCTATGGTTTGCCCCGCATTCCACCGGTGACTCACCACGGCCTCTCCGGTTTTCCGGAGGGGCCGTGTGTTTTTACGGGCCCGGCAAAAATTGCTGAATTCCTGGTTCAAGCCACTGAACCTCAAGCAGCACTCAAACAACAAACCCAATGAAATCGAAAAAGCTAACACTTTTTCGCTGCGAAACCTCGGCATTTGAAGGATAGCGTCTCTGCATCTGCAGGGCCGGCTCCACCTTCACCCGCTGCTTCCCGGACAAAAAATTCGGCGGTGGTAAAAAATCCCACGCAGCCGCGGAGAAGACCCTCGCGGACCTCACGGCGCTGATCGATGGATCGAATCGGGTGGACGGAAAAGTAACCGAGTGGCGGTTGGAAACCACCCCCGCGGTCCGTCCAGTGGCGCTTGGCATCAATGAAGCCGCCGCGCCAGATCAAGCCCACGTTGCAAAAGTCGGCATCGAACGCCGCATTCACGCCGCCGGGATAGCCAACCGCGATGGCCCGCGCGTTCACCCCCTGAATGAAGTTTCGATAGATGATGGTCACCGCCACTTCTTCAGCAGCCAGCAAGCGCGCGGGGAGAACGAGAAGGCAAAGAGCGAGGCCTCTTTTCATGAGATCGGGCCGCCCATGGTTACTTCGCGGGCGGCGGCAATGCCTTGCCGAGTTCAAGGTCGCTGACTTTGAAGTTCTTCCGCTCGCTGCCAAACCCATACATGCTCGGCGAATAGGGATCGACATAGCTGACATCAGCCTTGGCCGGCACGGCGATCTTCAACCCCCAGAACACGCTGTTCACGATAAGGCGCCGCAGGTCTTCGGACTGGAGGTCGGTCGCCGCGCCCATGGTGGTGGTGACGATACGGTTCACGGTTCCCGCCTCGTTTTTCCGCTCGCGGGTCCAGACGATCGGTTGCATGGGATCGTTCTTTTTCCCAGCGACCGGTTTGCTATCAGGCTTGAGCGAATCCGTGACCTGGCCGAGCATCAGCACGGCGGCGTCGGCCGGAGCGGTGGCGGTGTAAACATCGCTGTCCGCGAACACGTCCGCGACACCTTTCAGAATTTCGTGGTCCTTATTCGCTGCCATGATCACTCCGCGGCAGCCTTCCACTTTGTGCGCGCCGTGATGGTTGACCCAGGTTTCTCCCAGAACCTGCTTGCCGAAGCCGCCCTTCCAATCGGCTGCCTGATTGTTCCAGTTCCACTTCTTATACGGATGTTCGCCCTGAATGTCGAAGGCATGGGTCGAAGTGCGCAGAGCGATGATCGGGACGCCGCGCAGGTAGGCGGCTTCGAATTTTTTCGTGTCGTCCGGGCTCCATCCGCGAAAACGCGTGAGCATGACGATCGCATCGGCCTGGTCGAGCGCGGCGGGATTGGAAAGCAGGACGTGATCGCTTGGCTTGATCACTCCATCCGGTCCGGCAGGAAACAGCACGGTGCAGTCAAAGCCCTGCCTCTGACTGAGGATCTTGCCAAGCATCGGCAGGCCTTCCTCGCTGCGATACTCGTCGTCCCCGGCGATCAGCACGACCTTTTTCCCTTTGCCCGGGCCATCCTTGCCGGGGAAATGCAGGAAATCATTGGCTGCCATCAATGGAATGGTGGAGGTCAACATGGCTGCGGTGGCCAGAATACTGCCGGTGAGGGTTCTTAAAGTCAGAAAGTTTGGTTTCATGATTTCAGGTGGAACGTTGGTTGGATGACGGGATTAGGGGTGGACGAATTACAAGTCGCGGGCGACTATGGGTCATTTGAGCTGCAAGACGACCTAAAAATCCGGGATCCTTCAATCCCCATCTTGGGGGAAATCTGCCGGGATTTCGCCGAATCGGGCGGATTGATTTCTGCTCAGGTCGCGCTTAGTGTTCGCCTCGTATCCAGCGTCTATGGCCCACGAACGCCGCTGACGGCCGAGGAAACCGCCACGCCCGACCCGTGCAACCCCGATGCGCTCACCAAGCTCCACGGCGAGCACTGGGGCCGACTCTACTCCCGCCTCCACGGCCTCAATGTCCGCGCCCTGCGGTTCTTCTCCGTCTGGGGCCCCGGCCAACGTGCCGATCTGGCCATCGAATCCTTCCAGCGGGCAATCGAGCGGGACCAACCCGTCACCATCCTAGGAGATGGCAGCCAGCGCCGCGACCTCACCCACTTTTCAGACGTCGCCCGAGCGGTCGAATTGGCGATCGAGTGGCAAAAACCCGGATTTGAGGCGTTCAACGTCGGGACCGGCGTGAACCATTCCGTCATGGACATGCTCCGCCATTCTTCCTCGAAAACGGGCAAAAACCCGGTTGTTTTA
>CAMBPB010000095.1 GCA_945869465.1 Prosthecobacter debontii | reverse complement strand
GCGGGTTTGGAAACCCGCGCTCCCGGCGGTTCGTTGCCCTGGGACCGCGAGTCTGTGACTCGCATGCCCATGATCTGAGAAAGAAGCCGCCATGCGCGGCCTTCGCTTTCACGTCTCATGGGCGGGCGGGTTTGGAAACCCGCGCTCCCGGCGGTTCGTTGCCCTGGGACCGCGAGTCTGTGACTCGCATGCCCATGATCTGAGAAAGAAGCCGCCATGCGCGGCCTTCGCTTGCACATCTCATGGGCGTGCGGGTTTGGAAACCCGCGCTCCCGGCGGTTCGTTGCCCTGGGCAAAAATCCGCCGTGCCCCGCATCCCCGCAGATGGATCGATGGAAACGACGCAAACCAACAAGCCGAGGTCCACCGGCGAGTTCGAGGTGTTTGCGGACGGCACCTCGAACCCGTGGGGCTGCGACTGCGACGCGGCGGGAAACTTTTTCATTAGCGCCTGCGTCATCGACCACATGTTCCACATGGCCCCCGGCGGAAACTACATGCGGCAGGGCGGCGCACCGGAAAACCCCTATGCCTGCGAGTTGCTTCCCGGCATCGTGAACCATCAGCATCTCCGCGCCGCCTATGCCGGAGTGCAGATCTATCAGGGCGGCCGCTACCCGGGCGAGTAGGCGTCGCCGAAGACAAGACCCTGGCCTTCCTGATCTGGATGGGTCTGGAGACCTACGTCGCCAGCGATCCCGCCCCTCTTCGAAGGCAATCCTCTTTTCGTTTTTGTGCTTTTCGCAGCTCCCCCTGTGATCCCTAGAAGGAGGCTTCCACCTCCTGCCCGCCGCCACTGGTTCAATGATTTCCGGCTTCCGGATCGTGCATGGTCTGGATTATCAAACAGAAACTTATCTTCTAATAACCTGAAATTCACCTCCGAATTTGCCCGCCGGATTTCCTTGCCTGTGAGGCGGATAATCACAAGCGTGCTTACTGTAATACCACTCTTCCAGCGTAAGCAGATTCTAGCACAAAATCAATCCCCCCATGAAACCATCATCCCCACTCCGTCTCGCCCGCGCCGGCACCCTCGCCGCCCGCATCCTCGCAGGCTCCATCGCATCGCTCCTTGCCGCGCACTCCGTATCCGCCGGCAACCGGACTTGGGACAACGCGAGCGCCGATTTCCTGTGGGCCAATGAACTCAACTGGGACGGCAGCGACCCGGGCAACGGCATTCCCGGCACAAGCGACACCGCCATTTTCGGCGCTGCCGGAGTTGGCACCGTCGATCTGGGCGGGCTGACCCGCACCATCAGCGCGTTGTCGCTGCAAGCCGTTGGATACACGATTTCCAACGGAACCCTGAGCCTCAATACGATCAACAACACGTTTGCCAACGGCACCATCCCGGTGATCTCCGCCAACGTGACAGACCAAGGATCCGCAGGGCTCACGATCAATCAATCCACCGGCGATTGCAGTGGTTTCACCATCAACGGTCAGATCGCCATCGCCAATACCGGTGCCACCGCGCTGCAAATTGTTGGAAACACCCAGCGAACCGGGGTTTACACTTTGGGCAGCACCACTCTCGCAAACTCGGTGGCCGGTGGCGTTTCCATCAACTCGCGGCTCAATGGCGGCGTTTCTTTCCAAGGAGCCTGGACCATCAGCGGCAACTTGCAAATGATCAATGGATCAAGCAACGACAATGCCGGCACGACCAATCTGAAGGGTGCGATCAATATCGCAGGAGACCTGATCAGCGCGCCGACCGCCGGAAATTCGGCCACCCCCTGCGGCATCGATATCTTCGCCGGTTCGGACGTCCGCATCACGGGGAACCTGTTACTCCAGGGCCCCGCGACTTTCGCCCCGAGTATCAGACTCCTGCAACCGGCGAGATTGGGCGGAACCATCACGGTCGCCAACGGCACATTGGGTGTTAGCGTGACCGACCCGTTTCTGAATCTGGGGACGGGTGCTGCCGATACAAGCAAAGTGGTGTCGCTGGGAGGAACCCATGGCAGCCTCAACGCCGCGGTCTCGATGAACTCCAACGCCAAGACGCTCAACAACCCGATCACCGTTGAGAGCGGCAGCCCCGGCCAGGCGATCCTTGCCAGCACCGCCACCGGAACCGGAATCCCCAACAAGGTAACCTATGCCGGACTCGTCACTCTGAACAAAGCGCTCAGTGTCAACGCGAGCAACACCGCCGGGGCGATTCTGGATATCACGGGTAAAATCACCGGCTCGCAACCTGTCTGGATCAACACTGGCAGCCAGGTCGGTACCGTCGCGCTCGGCAGTAGCAGCAATGATTACAGCGGCGGGACCATCGTTGACGGCGGTCTGCTCCAGATCAATGCCCTCGGCGCTCTCGGCGGATCGGGCCGCAATGTTACCGTTCAAGCCCCGGCCGTGGTGAACCTCGGCTACACCCCCGGCGCCACGATCCAAACCGACCTGCTCAGCCGAATCGTCTCGACCTCCACTGGCGCGTTCGCCTTGGCGGCCAACTCGAACGAAAACTTCGATTTCAGCGGCGCTGGCAACAACTTCACCGCGTTGTCACTCGGCGCGGTGGGCAGCGTAACCTACACCGGCACGCTCACGCCAAACGGCACCACCTATCGCCTCGGCGGCGGCGGCGGCACGCTGGTCTTCAATCCCGCGGCCTACACCAGCGGCAACGACCTGGTCATCAATGGCAACGGCCTAGCAGTAACAGTGGATTTCGCAGCGGCAACCAAAGCCTTCGGGGCGGTTACCATCGCCGGCGGCTCGGTGCAAAACGGCACGCTCACCGGCACTTCCTTCAGCGGCCGGAGCGGCACGATCAGCGGCATCACGGTTCTCGACGGGACCGGTGCGGCGATGACTAAAACCACTGCCGGCACCCTGACACTCAGCGGATCCGCGGTCCACACTTTCCAAGGCGGACTTGCCATCAACGCCGGCACGCTCTTGGAAAACTTTGCGAACCTAACCACGCCGACGGATTTGATCGACAGCGCCAACGTGCTTACGCTCGGCGGCGGCACCCTTAGCCTGGCAGGCAAGAACAGCACCGCATCCTGGCAAACATTCGCCTCAACCACCTTGAGCGCCAATCGCGGCTCGAAAATCACCTTGGTGGCGGGCTCCGGCACGGCGAGCATGACCGTCGGACTCGGGGCCATCACCCGCACCATCGGCAGCACGCTGAATTTCAGCAACGTGCCGGGAGCAGGGCCTAACGGAATCATCGCCACCACCACGACCGCCAACACCAATGACATTCTGGGACCATGGGCCACCGTCGGCTCCGGCAGCGGCAACTCCGGCGCGGCCGTATTCTACGCCACTAACAACGGCGCCGCCCCGGCCAATCAGATCGTCTCCTACACCGGTGCCGCAGTCGCGACGCAGCCCGCCGACCTGACCAGTCCGACTACCAATTATTCGCTCAATCTGACGGCCGCAACCAACGTCACCTTGGCCGCTCCCATCACCGCCAACACGCTCCGCACCAGTTCCGACGGTTCGGCCAACAGCAACGGTATCGGCGCCCTCACCTTGGCGAACGGCGGCAACCTCATCACACTCAACGGCCTTTTGGTTGCGGCGAAAAATTCTAACGACGGCGTGACGATTTCCGGCAGCGGCCAATTGATGATCGGCACAAGCAAGGACCTGATCCTCATCAGCGGCGGCAAACAAGCCATCACCATCTCGGCCCCGATCGTCAACTACGATCCGGGCACCGGACCCGAGGCAGCGGCCGTGACCTACAACGGCTTTGCCGACGACAACGATTTCAAGCTGACCCTCTCCGGCACCAACACCTACAGCGGCGGCACCACGGTCAATGCCGGCAGGTTGTATGTGGGTAACACCTCCGGGCTCGGGACAGGGGCGGTGACGATCAACAACGGCGCCAGGCTGGTGAACGGGACGGGAGCCCTGTCTAACAACGTGACCTTGAACGGAGGGAATCTGTTCGCCGGAAACGGTTGGAACACCGGGGTCATCACCCTGGCAGCCGACTCTCAAATCGGCGCTGGTGATTACCATGCCTTCCCAAGTGCCAACCAGATCAGCAGCAACATCACCGGCCCGGGTGGCTTGACCACCGCTGCTGGCGGCGGATCGAATGTTCCCAATGTGTTGATGCTGCTCAGCGGCACCAACGACTATGCCGGCCCCACCATCATCAGCACGGGCGGCATCCAGTTCAAAAGTCCGGCATCGCTTTACAATGGGGACACCTCGAAATGGACCCCGGCCAACATCAGCGTCAACAACGGCTGCACCTTGGCCCTCAGCATCGGCGGCGCTGGCGAGTTCACCGGCGCCCAGGCCGGCACACTGATCACCAACCTCACCACGGCCGTGAATAACAACGGGCTGAAAGCCGGGTCCATTGTCTATCTGGACCCGCGCTACGCCAACGGAACCCCGGTGGAGATTTCCTCGGCCATCACCGACTCGACGGGCCCGGGCGGCGGACTGGTGAACCTCACGATCGGCCAAAGTGACGGATCACCCACCAACACGGTGGTCCTCTCCGGCGCCAACACCTACAGCGGCCAGACGTCCATCGACAGATACATGGCGGTCAACCTGAGCATTTCCTCATTTAACAGCGTGTTCACGAATCCCTCGCTGGGCACGGTCCACTCCGCCAGCAGCAGCCTGGGCGCGCCGACCACCATGGCCAACGGCACCATCAACCTTAAAACCGAGGTGAGGGACGTCGCTCTGATCTATACCGGCAGCGGCGAGACCACCGACCGCGTGATCAATTACGGAAGCTCAAACGGCAACCTGACCTTGGACCAAGCGGGCGGCGGTTTGTTGAAGTTCGTCAACTCGATCACTGGCAATACCGGTCGCAGTCTCACTCTGCAGGGCTCCACGACCGGCGCGGGTGAAATCGCCGCCGTGATCGGCACCAACTTCGGCAGCGGAGTCACCAAAAACGGCACCGGCACCTGGACGCTCTCCGGCGCCAACACCTACGCCGGGACGACTTCCGTCAGCCGCGGCACGCTCGCCGGCACGCAGATCGGCGGCACGCCCTTCGGCACCGGCGCCATGACTGTGAGCGCCGCCGTTCTTTCCCTAGCCCCTTCCGGCACCGGTGCGGAGGTGTCCGTCACGGGCTCCGCCGCCACCAGTGGCGCGGTCTTCACTTTCAACGCCGATGCGGTGTTGTCCCTGGACAGGGGATCGCAAAACAGCCTCACCTACACCGTCGGCGGCGGGACCACCGCGGCCTTCACCCGCGGCACCAATGGCACCCTGATCCTCAGCGCGGGCAACAGCACGAAACTCGGCGAAACGGCGGCCAACAACGGCGAGCGGTTCCTCATCAACGGCACCGCACCCGCGATGGTCAATGGTCTGGTCAGCGGCGTGGCAGGGCAGGACCGCGCTAACAACAACGCCGGTGATTTTCTGACCTATGATGTCACGGACGGATTCAAACCCGCGACTTACACCCTGACCGATGACTTCACCGGTTCAACCAACACCAGCGTCATCAGCATCGCAAACCCCACCGTCACCGGCGGCACCACGTTCGCCTACGCATTGAAGGTGGGCGCAACATCCCTCACCAACACGGGCAACACCATCACCCTGGGCGGCAGCGCCACCGGCGTGGCCGGGCTGATCCTCAATGGCGGGTCGATCAATGGAGGTATCTTGACGACACCGACGGGCGTTGCGACCGAATTCACCGTCTATGTCGGCACGGCGGGCGGCTCGATCTCAGGCAACGTGAACACCGCCACCAGTCAGGCCGGCATGAGCGTGTTCGGGCCGGGAGCGCTGACGGTTTCATCACCTAACTCTTTCACCGGTGGCCTGCGCGTCAACAACTCGACGGTGATCGCCTCCAACGACAATCAACTCGGCGGCACCACCAGCGCGATCACCCTCACCGGCGGCACCCTGCAAACCAGCGGGACCTTCGCACTTGGCACCACGGCACAACGGGCCATCACGCTCAACGCGGGCCATGACCAAACCGGCGGCACCTTCGAGGTGACCGGCGGCATCACGACCTTTACGAACTCCAGCACCGGATCGAAGGTCGTGACTGGCAGCGGATCCCTGACCAAGACCGGAGCGGGCACCCTGGTATTGGCGGGAAATACCGCAAACTCCTACACCGGCGGCACCTCTGTGAACGATGGCACACTGCTGGTCAACAACACCACCGGCAGCGGCACCGGCAGCGGTCCGGTTAGTGTTTCCACAGGCGCGACCCTCGGCGGCGTCGGCACCATCGGCGGCTCGACCACCATCGAAGGCATCCACTCGCCAGGCAGCAGCGCCGGCCTCCAGACCTTCACCAACGGCCTGGCCTATGCCTCCACATCCGCCCTGCTGTGGGAACTCATGGCCAACACCGACAGCGGCCGCGGCACCGACTTCGACGCGGTCGATGTCACCGGCAGTGCCTTCTCCATCACCTCCGGCGCCAAGCTGAATCTCGGCTTCAGCGGCACCGTGAGCTTTGTCGATAGCTTCTGGAACGCCGCCCACACCTGGACGATTGCCGATCTCGGCAGCGGTCTCACCGGCGATGGCGGAAGCGATCTGTTCACGCTCGGCTCGATCATCGGTGGCAGTTACAGCCCCTCGGAGGGAACCTTCAGCGTCACCCGCGTGGCCGATGGCAACCTGAAAAACGACGTCGTGCTGAACTGGACCGCCTCGACCGGATCTCCCTATCAGACATGGATCGACAGCTACCCCACCATCCCCGTCGGCGACCGCGATCCCGAGGACGATTATGACAACGACGGCGTCACCAACCTCGCCGAGTTCGCCTTCAAGGGCGCGCCCAACGATGCTTCCAACCGCGGCCTGTTTTTCAACGAAGCCAAGGACAACGGCGATGTCGATAGCGATAAGGAGTTGACCTTCACCTGTGCGGTGCGCCGTTCGGCGGTCAACTTCGCCGTCAACGGCAACAACGCCCGGGAGTCGGTCTCCCCTATCGACGAGGTGACCTACACCATCGAAGGCAGCACCACCCTCACCGGCACTTGGAACAGCGTCGTGTCCTACGTCGGCAAGTCGGACACCGCGCCCTCCGGCAGCGGCCTGCCCAGCCTCGCCGCCACCGATTGGGAATACCGCACCTTCTCCGCCTTCAACGCCATGGCGAACAAAGGCTTCCTCCGCACCAAGGTGGTGAAATAAACGAACTCGTAACCTCAACCATCCTGACCCGGGCGGGACTCCGGACCAATCGTACCGCCCCGCACGAAATCCGCGGGAAAGAGCGTTTGTTTCAGATCCGCGCGCCAGCGACCCACGCCATTCGCCCACTACACCGCGCGCCGGACGAGCGCTTGGCTGTTCCAGCGCATGTGCGCGATTTCCGACTGACACCAGTCGAATGAATCGTTGTGATCGATACACACCAGCGAGACACGCTTCGGCACATGAAGATCGCGGCCTGCTAGAAACTGTTGGGTGGCCATGATGAGCGCCACGTCATCGATCAGAAGCGCCGGCGGCGGCGTGTGATGAAAAAGCGCGGCAAACATCCGGTGAAACCCTGCGGGGGGGGCCTCCCAATCCGGCAGGTTGAGGGTAAGCGTGCAGATGCTGGCACCCGGGGCCAGCACCCTAGTCTCTGGATTCACCGGCGATTTTCTGGCTTTAGAACCCCGCATAGAAGCGGAGGCGTTGGCCGGAAACACAGCGCCGCAATCAGGATTACGGAGGTGGTGAATCTGGACTGCGGCAGCCTGCCGCCGCTCTTGGAATTCGCTGCCTGGCTGGCTCCGCTGGTTTTCCGGGCTTGGCAGAAGGCCCGCAAACGCCATCTTGACGCCCTCCCGTTGCCATGTCTTCCGTTACACGCCGCCTTGCCCCGCTCCTTCTCGTTGCCCTGCTATGCCAGTGTGGGGCGCCCCAGCCCCCCCGTTGCCGGCAGGTTCCTAAAGCCTCGCGGGCTCCCGCCGCCTCGCTGATCGCCCAGGCCCGCCAAAATTGGTCAATCCTGGGAAACCCCTCGCGCAAGGCCGAGTGGGCCGCGGCCCGCTCCGGTTACAACACGGCCGTCGCCAAATTGTTCGACCAACTCCGCTGCGGGCAGGATGGATGGGACGCGCGTGCGGCGGCACTCGGAACCCGCATCGCCACACCCGGCCCCTTGGACACCAATCTCGAAAACCTCGAGGCCCTGTTTCCCGCCACCTCGGTGAACGGCAAGCTGGTGCGCACCCGCCAAACCACCGAGGGCGTCGGAGTTCCTTTGGTAGGCTGGAAAAAAACCTCCCCCGTGGGCATGAAACGCGAGCGCTTCCTGCTACCTAACGGACTGCCCTACAACGTCACCGCCACGCTCGGTTTCCAGGATGCCGGCCCACCGGTCTGGCACTTCTGCAAACGCTGGCTGCACGAGGATTTCAAGATCGGCTCCACCACCCACACGCTCGCCGCGGATTGGACCGCGCCCAATGCCTTCTATTGGAAGATGTGCGATCTCGACGATCTCAAGATCCAAAACGTGATCCTGCCGGAACGCTACATGCAGGAAACCGGCATCTATTTCATCCAGCCCTATGATCCGGCAAAAATCCCGCTCGTGTTCGTCCACGGCCTCGTTTCCAGCCCGGATGCCTTCAAAAACATGATCAACGACCTCGCTCCGGAACCGTGGTTCCGCGAGAACTATCAGATCTGGCTCTACAACTACCCGACCGGAAATCCCTGGATATTCAGCGGCATGAAATTCCGCGAGGAAATGCTCGCTGCCTGCTCCTACGCCCGCTCCAAGGGCGACGACCGCAACCTCAACCGCATGGTCGTAGTCGCCCACTCGATGGGCGGTCTCATCACGCGCTCCAGCATCACCGATCCCAAGACGACGATGTATGAGGGCATCTTCAAAAAACCCATCGCCCAACTCAAGGTCTCCGCGGAAACCCGTTCGTTCATCCGCGACACCACGCTCTATCAACCACTGTCCGAGCCGAAGCGCGTCGTCTTCCTCGCCGTGCCCCACCGCGGCAGCCCATTGGCCAACCTGCGGATCTCCACCTGGATCTCCCGGCTGATCCGGCTCCCCAAAACCCTAACCGTCGGCCTGCTCGATACGACCCTGAACGCCATGGGCGACGTCATTCAGGGCGAGGATCCCACGCCGCAGCTTCCCACTTCCATCACCAGCCTCTCGCCTAACAACAATGCCAACCGGGCGCTCGACAAACTTCCCCTGCCCGGCCGGATCACCTTCCACTCCATCATCGGCGACCGCTCCAAAGGCGACAGCCCCAACAGCAGCGACGGAGTGGTCCCCTACTGGTCCTCTCACATCACGCCGGTCGCCTCGGAGCTCGTCGTGCCCTGCAACCACAGCGTTCCCGACAACGCCGAAGCCGCCCGGGAGCTCAAACGCATCCTCAAACTTCATCTGAAGGATCGCAAATAGGAAATCGTGGATGGTGGATGAAGAATCCACTTTTCCCGGTCTTTCCCGGTCTTTCCCGGTCTTTCCCGGTCTTTCCCGCTCACTGATCACCGCTCACTTTCCACTCATTCCCATGTCTCCCGATCAACAACTCGCCCACCTCACCGCCGGAACCGCCAAGGTTCTATCCGAAAAGGAGCTTCTTGAAAAACTCCGCCTCGGCCGCCCGCTGCGGATCAAGCTCGGCGTCGATCCCACCGCGCCGGACATCCACTTCGGCCACACCGTCGCCTTGGAAAAACTCCGTCAGTTCCAGGAACTCGGCCACCAGGCGGTGTTGCTCATCGGCGACTTCACCGCCACCATCGGCGATCCTTCCGGCCGCTCCGCCACCCGCCCGCCGCTCACCCGCGATGAAGTGCTGGTCAACGCCGCCACCTACACCGACCAAGCCTTCAAGATCCTCGACAAAGCGAAAACTGAGATCGTTTACAACGGCGACTGGTTCCGGAAAATGAACTACGAGGAAATCCTCAAGCTCAACTCCCGCGTCACCCTCCAGCAGATGCTCCAACGCGAGGACTTCCGCGCCCGCCTTGACGCCGGCCAGGAAATCCGCCTCCACGAACTCCAGTACCCGATCATGCAGGGCTGGGATTCGGTGGAGATCCGCGCCGACGTCGAACTCGGCGGCACCGACCAACTCTTCAACATCCTCGTCGGCCGCGATCTCCAGAAGGAGGAAGGCCAGCCGCAGCAAGTCGTCATGGTCATGCCGCTTCTCGAAGGCCTCGACGGCGTTAGAAAGATGTCCAAATCCTACGGCAACTACATCGGCGTTTGCGACCCGCCGCAGGAAATGTTCGGCAAGCTGATGAGCGTATCCGACGAGCTGATGGACCGCTACTACCTGCTCCTGCTAGGAGAGGCGCGCGATCCCGCCGGCCACCCGATGGACGCCAAAAAAGCCCTCGCGGAAAAACTCACCGGCCGCTACCACGGCGGGCAGGCCGGCCCCGCCGCCCGCGAGGATTGGGACACGCGGTTCTCCAAAAAGGACCTCCTCCATGCGGACCTGCCGGAGCTGTGCCTGGCAGGCCTTCCCGCCGGTCTCACGGTCCTCAGCCTCACCGCCCACGCCTTCAAGGCCGCCTTCGATCTGGAAAAATCCAACGGCGAGCTCAAAAAACAATTCATCACCACCGGCTCCGTTCAGCTCAACGGCGAAAAACTCACCGATCCGAACGCCGCGGTCTCCCCCGCTGCGGGTGACGTGCTCAAGCTCTCGAAAAAGCATGCGGTGAGGTATGTTTGAAAACCTGCGGGGCTCGGCCGATCACGAAAAATCGAACCGCTCGAAAGTATTTCAGTTTGCCTCAGTGTCCGCACGAGCTCTTGACCGACCGCGCTGATCAAGCCCTTCATATCATGCGGTTTGATGTGGCGGGCTGGCATGATTCAGCGGGGCAAACGAGACGCTCGACAAGGATTCTGGACGTCTCGTCCGGACGGACGGGACGTCCCTGCACCTTAGTGCCCCCCTTCTTCTGTTATTTTTTCTTTTTGGCTTCGAGGCCTTCCTTGACTTTGGTTTCGAGATCCGCGTAGAGGGCGGCGTCGCCTTTGATGAGTTCCTTGGCGGCGTCGCGGCCTTGGGCGAGCTGGGTGCCGTTGTAGGAGAACCACGAGCCACGTTTCTGGATGATTTCCATTTCCAGGGCGAGATCGAGCAACGAGCCGGTGGAGGAGATGCCCTCGTTGTACATGATGTCGAACTCGGCTTCGGTGAAGGGCGGGGCGACCTTGTTTTTGACGACCTTGATCTTGGTGCGGTTGCCGGTGACGACGCCGTCAGTGGCCTTGATCTGGCCGATGCGGCGGATATCGACGCGCATCGAGGAGAAGAACTTGAGCGCGCGGCCGCCGGGGGTGGTTTCGGGGTTGCCGAACATGACACCGATTTTCTCGCGGATCTGGTTGGTGAAGATGCACACCGTCTGGGCTTTGGAGATGAGGGCGGTGAGCTTGCGCATGGCGGCGCTCATGAGGCGGGCCTGGGCACCGACGGTGGAGTCGCCGATTTCGCCGTCGAGTTCCTGTTTGGTGACGAGGGCGGCGACCGAGTCGAGCACGATGACGTCAATGGCATTGGAGCGGACGAGGGCCTCACAGATTTGGAGGGCCTCCTCCCCGGAGGACGGTTGGGAAACGAGCAGATCGTCGAGGTTGACGCCGAGTTTGCGGGCGTATTGGGGATCGAGCGCGTGTTCGACGTCGATGAAGGCGGCGAGGCCGCCGCGTTTCTGGGCCTGGGCGATGACGGTGAGGGTGAGAGTGGTCTTGCCGGAGGATTCCGGGCCGAAGACTTCGACGATGCGGCCTTTCGGGAAGCCGCCGACGCCGAGGGCGCGGTCAATGAGGAGATTGCCGGTGGGGATGACATCGACATCAACACAGCGCTCATCGCCGAGGCGCATGATGGCGGCTTCACCGAATTCCTTTTGGATATGGGCGATGGCGAGGTCGAGGTTGCGTTTGCGGGCTTCTTGGAGCTTTTCGTTTGCGGATTCTTCTGCGGATGCTTTTGCGGCCATGTGTGTGTGGGGTTGTGTCGGAAAGACGTATGGGAGATTGGAAGGAACGAGGCAAGAAAAAAGATGTTCGCTCGAACAAAAAAGTGACTTTGGGTTGGGATTGCAGGGATTTCCAAGCTCCATTGGGATTTACCGCAAAGGCGCGAAGGACGCAAAGGGTCGCAAAGGACGAGTGGGGTTTGGATGCGGCGGAAATCCGGCAGGGAGAGACGTCTACTGGGCGGTTTCAAGCACGATGCCGCAACCGTTTTTCACCTGACTTCGAGGCTGAGGCGTGCTTTTCCTTGGGGGTCCTTGGCCGGGTCCGGCAGCCATCGGATTTCGAAGCCCTCATGCAGCGGGCCTTTTTCGTTAGCGAGTGCGAGGGTGGAATTCCGCGAGGCGATGAATTCGAACTTCCGGCCTTTGTAGGAGCTGATTTCCACTTCCGCGGCGGCGATGCCGGGGCCACCGAGCGCTTTGGAAGAGGCGTCCACTTTTTCGGCGAACGATTGTTTTTTGCGTTTCCCGTCAATCCATGTTAGATCGAGACGGTCATCCCCGGTTTTTTTCTCAAAGGCTTTTTGCTCCCTTTTGTCTCTTCGATTGTCAGACCGATAGGCGGAGGGAAACTTGATGAGAATGGAGAAACGGAGCGGGTTTTTGGTGAGGGTCCCGGGGTCCAGCAGGCGCCCGCCGAGCGAGATCACGCCGCGGGCCTGCTCGAGAGTGAGTTCGAACGAGGCCTCGCCGGTGACCTTGCCTCGAAGGACGGCATTTTCGAATTTTCGGTTCGCGGGCTGGGCGGACTCCAGCGTTTTCGGCTGGAGCTTTTTCACCGTGATTTTCCCATCGGGCCGGATTTCCTCGACGCTGATTTCCACGGGGATTTCGAGGCTGTTGGCGACGGGTTTGTCGTTGTCTCCGATCGGAATGAGGGTGATTTTCCCTTGGGCGGTGACGGCGAACTGGAAGCGCTTGTTGGCAAACACGGCGAAGTGCCCGAGCCAAGGCGTTTGATTGATCATCGGCAGCTCGGCGGAGGCCGGTTGGAATCCGCTAGCGGATAGAAGAAGGAATGCCAAACCAACCGGCAAATGAAGGTGCTTCATCCTATGAAGCAAAGCGCAAACGGCGGCCGGACGCTAGCGAAAACTCCGCTAGGTTGCCGAAACTCTCACAGATAAGTCGATAGACCGTCCACGGTTTCCCGATCGAGCCTCCGGACCAGCGCGATGACGAGTGTGAGCATGTGCAGGTAGTCGTTCAGGTCGATGATGGCGTTGTGCGAGTGGATGTAACGCGCCGGCACGCCGAGCACGATGCTCGGGACGCCGTGGTTCGCGAGATGGAAGGATCCGGCATCGGTGCCGCCGCTGCGGCGCACGGTGATCTGATGGGGAATGCCTTCCGCGCGCGCCACATCGATGGCCAGGCCGGCGAGGCGCGGGTTGGTGATCGCGGAGGGGTCGAACAAGCGGATTTGCACGCCTCCGCCGAGGCGTCCCTGGCAATCGCCGCGGGCGAAACCCGGCAGATCATCGGCGGGCGGACCTTCGAGGACGATGGCGACGTCCGGGTTTGAAAAAACGGCCGCGGTTTTCGCGCCGCGCAG
>CAMBPB010000094.1 GCA_945869465.1 Prosthecobacter debontii | reverse complement strand
TGAGGTTGAGCATTTGCTTGAGGACGACCACATTGGCCCGGGTTGGTGTTGTGTTGTTCATTACGCCCTACCGAGTGGCAGGGATTTCAACTCAACACCAGCCCGCTTTTCCGCTCTCAGCTAGGCCTTCCCGTGGGACGGCAGTGTTTACAAGTAAAGGATCATTGAGCGTCCTTCCATGTCAAGGCGTATTTCAGGCGTTTTTTCATCTTGGCCTGGTAACCCGTAACCCGTCAGAACGGAGATAAGTCCCACGAACATAGCGGGTTGCACAAACAAGATCTCTGGTAACACCGATGAGGCCACCGGGATCGCAACTGGCCCTTCTTCAACCGCTTGGGGGATCAATGGTTGTTGTAACACACTCTTGGGAGCGGGCCTCTTGTTGCGCCGGTAGCCTGGATTGGCCAAACGCCACAGCCGGACACGCTCGCAATTTTCGGCACCACGGAAGTCATCGCGGTTCTCCGGCCGACTCAGCCATTGCCGCTGGCTGGCCGCCTTGGAAGCCTGCTGGCAAACGGGCTTCACGCAGTAGCTCTGACGCCCTCCTAACACCATGCGCTTTTCAAATCGCCGTTCACCGGTTTAGCCCCTGCAAAGAAAGATCGGTCGTGAACGCCGCCCGACATTGGCGGGAACGCGACCCTCTCATTCATCAGGGGCGTCGGGCGTCCGCGAGTGATGGACGTCAGGGAAGAACGCCTGTTGAAAGGGAGGCGGCCACTGGATCCTGCAACGTCCTGGAACGTCGAAACAGCGCTGGGAAAGGGTTCCCCGCCCTTGGTTGGTGGCTAACAGCAGATTGATGAACTGCCGGACGCGCTCGCCTGCCGGCCGTCGGGCCTGCGTCCAGAATTCCTCGAGACTGCCTTGGAACGTGAGTTCCGGCAGGTCGTAAACGGCGGTTCCCAAGGCGATGACCGGAGCGTCGTAAATCAGTCCTGATATCCCCACGGAACTATTGATGTTCACCACGCCGCGGGAGTGTTTGAGCAAGGTCGGAAGATGCACGCGGTCCACGTAGAGAAGTCTCCCGCCGCCGAGCTGCCGGTCGAGACTGGCAATCATGTCGGCATAGTCCTTGTAGCCGCGATCCATCGGGTGAACTTTCAAAACCAGCTTGGTGTCCGGCGGCGCATGGCTTGCGAAGGACTTCACGACCCGTTCGATAAACTGCTCGATGGAAGTGAAGTCCGAGCAATTGCTGATCTGGGTGTCACTGTGGACCTGAAGCGGCACGGCATAGTAATTTCCTGATAGCTCGCCCGCGAACACCGCATCGTATTCGGAATCGAGGCCGCGTTCGATGAAACGCCTGACATAGATCAGTCCGTGTTTGAAATGCGTCCACAGGTTCATGTCGCGCTGGTCCACGAAGTTGGGGAAAAGCGGCGAGGTGATCCGGCTGAACACGAAGTTCGCGCCGAAGGCCACCAGTTTGGCTGGCGTGCTGACTTGGCACAACTCGGGCGGAGTCTCCGGTTCCCGCGGCGGGATCCCGTCGGCGAGCAACTCGCTCCAGGCTTTGGCGATCACCGTCATCGGGGTGCTCGTCCGGCTGTAAACCATCATGCAGTTCGGCCGGATCAGTCCGAGTTCGAACACATGGCATCCGAGGCCGGTTTCTGCGGATAGATTCCATGCGATCCAATTGTAGGGCCGGAAATGGTTGTAGAGGAAAAACGTGTCGTAGCCCTCGGTCCTGACCAACTCGCGCAGCCAGGCGTCGAACTCCGCCAAGGGCTTGCGGAACAGGTGGGTTTGAACGCCCCGCACTTGGTAAATCAAATCCGGGGCGCAGAAAAACACCTTGCCGACCTGGTGCCCGGCATCTTTCAAATCCAAGGCGAGGAGGGACATCCCGGCCTCCCAATCCCCTTGCACGATGAGGATTCTCCGCCCCTTCGCTGCGGTTTCGCCATCCTCCGTGACCGCACTCGCTGCGGGTTTTGCGGCCGCCACAGCATATGCTTCATCCGCGTCTGGGCCCGCGAAACTGCGGCGGCCTTGGCGCAAGGAGGGTGTGTCAGAGAGCATACGTCACAGCCTCGGGGTTGGTGAGTTTTCGATCCATTGGAATGCCAGTCTGACTGGGCGCAGCCGCTTTGGCTCACGCCGCACGGACTCTATGAAACAGCCCCCCCCAGTCAACTCTCAAAAGCCTGATAGATTCGCGCTGGATCGAATTCCCTGCTTGCATCCGTGCGGCCGAGATAACAGCCTGCCAGCGAATCAAACCGCTCGCCAAATTCCATGAAAGAATTCATCCAAGTATGGAAGTCGGTGGATTGCAACAAGATCGCCATGGTCTTGAGAGTGTGATCCCGGGATTAGGCCACCTCTACAAACACCACAACCTCGCCGGCGCTGGCATTCTGATCCTGGGCAACGCGCTGGTTTGGGACTATCACTGGAAGGACTTCCGGCGCAAGGTGAAGCGAGCCTGAGCTTCGGGCGATCAAGAATGGTTGTGCAAGGCCGCGGCTGGGATGTAAGGTCGCAAAAGCATCCGATGATTCCGCAAGCCTCTCAAAAAAGTCTGTTCTACTCGGAAATGACCAAGTTGCTGGAGGCGGGCTTCGGGCTTCGGGAGGCGGCTGGCGTGATGTCGGAAATCGGCCTTTCAAGGGCGCAAGCCCGCTGGGTGAAGGAATTGAACCACGGTCTGGACCAGGGGAAGTCAATCGCGGAAGCTCTCGGAGGAAACCGCGAATCGGTCTCCGATATCGAACGGAGCATCATTGGCGCAGGCGAGCGGGGCGGGCGGCTGGCTCCCGCGATGCGGCATCTTGCCGACTACTTCGCCATGCTGGCTGCGGCGCGGCGGGAAACCCTGAAGAGTTTGGTTCATCCCGTCATCGTGCTCCACTTGGGGATTTTCATTGGCACGGTGCCCACGGCCATGATCGACGGCAGGAAAACCCACGCGGAAATCGCCGGCGGATTCCTGGCGACCTTACTTGTGGCTTATGCCATCGCCTTCATCGCAGGGATAGGAATCCAGGCGGTCCTGCGGGCGGCCCGTCGGAACGCCCGGATCGACGCCTTGATCCGCCGGATTCCGCGGGTGGGGAAGGTGCGCACCCACCTGGCGATGGCCGGCTTCTGCAAGGTCTATCACACCTGCCTGCTCGCCGGCATACCGATGCGGGAGACCGTTAGGATGGCGGCGGATGCCTCCCAAAGCGGGGCGATCCGCGCGGCCGCAATGCGGCTGGAGAAATCCGTCGCGGAGGGCAATGCGATCGGCCCGCGGATGGTGGCCGAAGCGGCTTTTCCCAAAGCGTTTGCCAGAATCTACTCGACCGGCGAGGCGGCCGGCACCTTGGACAAGGACTTGGCCAACTGGTCGAGGGTGTTTCAAGAGGAATCGGAATCCGGAGTGATGACCTTGGCGGCGGCCTTCCCAAGACTCCTGTATTTTCTGTTTTTGGGCTTCACCGCGTGGAAGATCGTCGGTTTCTTCAACAGCTACTATGGAGGTCTTCTGGAGTCGTTGAATTGAGCTGGGCACTGAGGTGGCATAGATCGTCCGTAAGTGGATTCCGTACGCCTGTCGCGGGGGTTTCGCCGGGGATTTCAGGGGAATCCCGCGCACTTCCAGGCGAGAGTGCAACGCCATGCACAAGCTTATCATTGCAGCCAATCTCGGACGGCTCCGAGTCTTGAAATACCGCGAAGCCGGTGTGGATCCGAGCGAGCAGCAGCACCTGCTCGAAGAACCCGCGGACTCCGGCAAACAACATGTGAAATCGATGAGAGAAACCGTGACCGACCAAGCGGGCCGCTTCGGGCGCGGAACTTCGGTGGGCTTCGAAACCGGCATGTCCTATGGAGAAGAACACCACTTGGAGGCCGAAATGGAACGCGGCGCCCTCAAAACCATGGCCGCGCGAATCGCCGGCGTTCTGGCGGCGGAAGGGCGTCCCACTTGGATTCTCGCGGCTCCTCAATCGATCCTCGCGAAGCTGGAGAGCACCCTGCCTGCCGCGGCTCGCAAAACCCTGGCTTCGACCGTCGGCGCGGACCTAACACGCTGCCCTCTCGCAAAGATGGAGGAACGCTTTTTGTGAGGCATCCTGGCCTTCCATTGGGGCCGCGGGGTTGAGGCGAACTCCCTTGACTGCCGCAAAAACGCGACGAAATTTCAACTATGCCTACGGAAGATCAACTCCGCGATCCGTGGCTGGTTGCCGTCTGGCCCGGCATGGGAGGAGTGGCGATCAGTGCCGGTTACTACCTGATGGCCAAGCTTGGAATGCACCTTTTGGTTGAATTTCCGGCCGCCGAGTTTTTTGATCTGGAGCATGTCGAGGTCAAGGACGGCTTGCTTCTCAGCACGCGGCTGCCGCGAAGCCGGCTGTTCCTCTGGAACGATCCCAAACACCTCCACGACCTCATCGTATTCATCGGCGAGGCCCAGCCTCCGGTGAGAGGCGGATCATTCTGCCGGAAACTCATCGAACAAGCCAAAGCCCTGGGTGTCGGGCGCGTGTTCACGTTCGCGGCGATGGCGACGCAGATGCGGCCGAAACACCCGTCGCGGGTCTTTGGCGCCGCCACCGATCGTGAAACCCTGGCGCAATTCAAACAACTCGACATGCATATCCTCGAAAGCGGGAACATCAGCGGGCTCAACGGGGTTCTGCTGGGCATGGCGGCAAGCAGTGGATTGCCGGGAGGCTGCCTGCTTGGGGAAATCCCCCAGGTGTTCTCGCAAATCCCTTTTCCCAAGGCGTCACTCGCCGTCCTCGAATTCTTTTCCGTCATGGCGGAAATCGAACTCGATCTTGAGGAACTCCGCGATCACGCGGAGACCGTCGAGAGGACCTTGGAGGATTTCCTCGCCCGCTTGGAAGGGGCTGTCGAAGAAACGGAAGCCACCCGCGCCGGTGAAGGCGAGGCGGGCGCGGGATCGTCGCGGGCGGGGGCCAAGGATCGGCAACGCCTCGGCCAGCTTTTCGAGGAAGCCCGCAAGGACCGTTCGAGAGCCTACGAACTGAAGCAGGAACTCGATCGACTCGGACTTTTCCATGAATTTGAGGACCGTTTTCTCGATTTGTTCAAGGAACCCTAACAATGTAACCCGGCGGCGAACGCCCGCAGGGCGATGGCAAAGAGAATTGGGATTGATTTCTCCGCAAGAAATTCGGACAAGCCCCCTGATGGTTATGAAACGGATTATGCTGGTGGAAGATCATCCGTTGCTGCGTGAAGGACTCAAGCGATTGATCAGCGGCCAACAGGGGCTGACGGTTTGCGGAACGGCGGGAACCGTTCAGGAGGCGCTCTCCTTGGTGGAATCCGAAAAGCCGGATCTGGTGATCACTGATTTGACCCTGCCGGGGCGCAATGGATTGGAGCTGATCAAGGATCTCTGCGCCAGCCATCAGGGAATTTCCGTCATGGTCCTTTCGATGTACGACGAGATGATTTACGCCGAACGTGTGCTGCGCGCCGGGGGGCGCGGATATGTCATGAAAGACGCCCCGCCCGAGCGTCTGATCGAGGCCATCCGCGTGGTGATCGATGGCGGCGTGTTCGCCAGCGAAACCGTGCCCCGCCATTTCCTAAAAGCGCTCTCCAACGGCACAACCCCGTCGCAACCCAGTTTCCCGCTCAAGCGCCTCACCGACCGCGAAATGGAAGTATTTGAACTGATCGGCCACGCCAAGAGCAACCATGAAATCGCCAGCCAACTTGGGATTAGCCCGCGCACCCTGGACGCCCACCGCGCTCACATCCGCTTGAAACTCGGTCTCAGTGACGGCAATGGACTGACCCGCCATGCCATCCGCTGGGTCGAAATCGGGATGCTCGAAAAATAGCACTGAACCCGCGCCTCGTACTGCAATCGCGTACGCCGTTCCTACGGATTTCCCCATTTCGAAAGATCCGTTCCACGAATTCACAAAGTCCGGCGGGATGCTACGATCAGAGCCGTTCGTGATCGATTCAAACCGCCCCTCTCCCCCAACAATCTCCCCCCGGACGAAGATGCCGGATCGACCCGCCGATGTGGGAGTCCGGAAAAGGCCACGGCTGCGGCGCTCATCCCGCCGCAGCCGTAGTTTTTCCGAGAGCGGACGATCCGCCGGCGTTTGTTGTTAGCCGGCAATTGCGGCTTGCTGTTAGCGAGCGGGGACGGGGAGGGGTTGCATTTCGAGTTGGTCGAACAGCAGGGCAAACACATCCGCCTTCTGGGCAATCCGCTCGGTGAGCGCCGTCCCCATGCCATGACCGGATGCGGAGCTGAACCGGGCGAGAACGGGACGCTCCGAAGCGGTGGCCGCTTGCAGGCGCGCGGTCATCTTGCGCGAATGGGCGGGATTGACCCGCCCGTCCTTTTCGCCAGCGAGGAAAAGCACGGCGGGATACCGGGTGCCATCGATGACGTGATGATAGGGCGAATACGCTTGAAGTGCCTGAAACTGCGCGGGATCCCGGACCGTCCCGAATTCGGTGACGTTGAAGGCGCCGTTAGGATCGAGCTCGACGCGCAGCATGTCATAGATGCCGACATGGGTGATCACGGCGCGGGCAAGGGTCGGGTGCTGCGTGCAGAACGCGCCCATGAGCAGCCCTCCATTGCTGCCACCTTCGACGGCGAGTTTTTCCGGCCGCGTATAGCCGCGATCGATCAAGTGGCGGGCACAGGCGGCAAAGTCGTCAAACACGGTTTGCTTGCGTGTGAGGTTGCCTGCCAGATGCCACTCCTCACCGTATTCGCCCCCGCCGCGCAGGTTGGCCACCACGATCACGCCGCCGCGGTCGAACCACAGCCGTTGGGTGAAATCAAAGCCGGGCCGCAGGCTGATCCCATACCCGCCGTAACCCGTTAGGCGCGTGGGGTTGGAACCATCGAGTCTGGTGCCCTTGCGGCGCAGGATGTTGACCGGGATTTTCACGCCATCCTTGGCCGTCGCAAATTCGCGCACGGCCTCGATGTCGCTGAAATCGACCGGCGAGGTGTTGAACAAAGCGGTCTTTTTCAGCGTGCCCGCCCCGCCGTCGGCAGCAGGTTGATAGAGATACCATGCGGCAGGCTCGGTGTAGCTCGTCTCGAGAAAAAGCACCCTTTCGTCACCCGGCTGATCCTCCAGCACGAGAAGCTGGCCCACTCCGGAAGTGGCGGGTAGGGGAACTTCACGCCCGTTCTTTCCCTTGAGATCGAAGCGCCGGATCCGCGACGGACCGCCGACGAGATCGGTGACAAACAGACATGATTTCGTTAGATAAAGCCCCTCGATCACCGCATCGCCTTGCGGCACGATGAGTTCGGCATCCTTCAGGGTGACGGAGCCGTCGAGCGGCAGGCGGAGGATCTTTCCGCGCGGCGCGTCTTTCACCGAACGAAGGAAAAGCGTCGCCCCATCGCATCCGAAGCGGATCTTTTTGATGCCGTCTTCAAAGCGCGTCACCTGCCGCCAAGCCGCGCGCCCGGAGTCCGTTAGATCGAGCGCGTGGTGGGAATATTCGCCGCCGTCGCCGTTGGCCACCGTCGCAAGCAGCCAGCGACCGTCGGGGGAGGTGTCCAGATCGATTTCCGCGATGCGGGGGAAGTCCCGTCCCACGGAATATTCATCGGAGCTCTCAGGCGTGCCCAGCTTGTGGCT
Organism: Prosthecobacter debontii; assembly: GCA_945869465.1. Taxonomy (GTDB): domain Bacteria; phylum Verrucomicrobiota; class Verrucomicrobiia; order Verrucomicrobiales; family Akkermansiaceae; genus Luteolibacter. The sequence continues at coordinate 6,070 of CAMBPB010000094.1, read as the reverse complement.
GTAAACCTGCATGAAAAAATTCAGATCGGCATCGGGTCGTTCGCCCGGCCGTGGATAACGTGTGTAAAAAACTGTTTTCCCATCCGGGGACCAGGCCGCACTTCCGCCACCGGTCGGGACCTGCACGCGGGAGATGCGGTCCGGCAGAAGCTCGCCGGTATCCGTCTGATAGAAATGCAAGGTGCCTTCCTCGCTGCCGTGTTCCGAGAGGGAAACGGCCAGCAGTTTCCCATCCGGCGACGGCACATACCAATCCATGGCCACCTGCCCTTTGGGCTCGATCTCGTTTGGATCGAGCACGATTTTTTCCGATGCCAAGTCATCCGCTGACGTCAGCGTGACGAGCAGGCGTTGTTGTTTGGGCGGCTGGAATTTCAGCGCGAAAAGCCGCCCGGGACGTGAAACCAGGCCGCCGTGCGACGGCGTGTCGTTGCCAAATAACTTGCTGAGCCGCGCTTCAATCGCGGCCCGCTCGGGGAGCCCGTCGAGGTAGGCGCGGGTGCAACGGTTTTGGGCCTCGGTCCATGCTTGCACCGCAGGCGTGCCGGATTCCTCCAGCCAGCGGTAATCGTCCACGATTTTGACGCCGTGATAGGCGTCGGTCACCGGGTTTTTTAAAGTCGGAGGATGCTTGGCAGGGGAGGCAGATAGCAGGGCAGCGGACATGATGAGGGTCGGGATAAAGGATCTGGAAAGGCGGTGTTTCACCGGTGATGGACTGGGGGGTAAGCGCATGCGGAAAACCCCGGGAGAGTGATTTGAAAATGATGCCATGTGGTGCTCTTCAGGGCCGGGGGAAATAGGTGGCTTGCAGGGTGCGGATGGCGGATTCCAGTTCTTCGTCGGTCAGCGGGCGCTCCCAGACTAACAACCTGGCGATTTCACCGTCGAACGATTCCACGCCGGGGTGCTGAATGGCGTCGCGTTCCTGGCCCAGCGCCATGCGCGAGGGGTTGGCCCGGATGTTGACGGGGAAGTCAGCGCGGGCCACCCGGGTGGCGGCATTGACAAAGAGTTCGAGGGCCACCGTGCCATCGCCGGCGCCCATCCGGCCGGCGAGCAGATGGAACTTGCCTTGCTCCAGCCTGGGGCCGGTGACTTTGGGATTGTTCTCATCAAAGCGCCCGAAGGTGAGGCCGTTGCGGGCACCCCACCACACCGTGTTGTCATCGTCGAGACAACCCCACACTCCTTCGAATTTCTCCCCGTTGCGGAGGTTCCCAAAGAACGAGTTGACGTCTTTCAAGCCGACCCGTTGCTCATGCACCGCAAGGATCGCAATCCAGGTGTTGCCCTTGCCGGTGGTGAGTGGGTCGAAGCGGTCTTCTTCTAGGCAGACCAGCTCTTGCTGGCGGAAAACCAAAGCGGGTTTGCCGTTCAACTCGGGAATGTCCTTCCGCAGCGTCGGTCGTCCCGAACCGCGCTCGGGGCGGCCTTCGTCGCGTTTCACGAAGTCCGTCGCAGGTGCCTCCGGCGTCTCGCTGCGCCACGCGGCGACTTTGTCTCCGTCTTCCAGTGTCAAGCGCTTGGCGGCGTCGAGATCGAGCACGAGATTTCTTGCGGGGAGGTCGGGCTCGGCGGCGAGTGCCGAGGCGAAACACAGGACGAGGAGGCAGGGTGCGGAATACATGGTTAGGGGGAGGGCTAGGGATTCCAAGGAGGACATCGGAGTTCAAAACTCGCAATGCCCGGGCGTTCTTGCAAACGGAATGACATCGCGGATGTTCGCCATGCCGGTGACGAACATGAGCATGCGCTCGAAACCGAGGCCGAACCCGGCGTGCGGCACGCTGCCGTATTTCCTAAGATCCACATACCAGGCGTAGGCTTCCGGATCGAGGCCGTGTTTGGCGAAGTTCTCCATCAGCACGTCGAGCCGCTCCTCGCGCTGGCTGCCGCCGACGATCTCACCGATGCCGGGAACCAGCACGTCCATGGCGGTGACGGTTTTTCCGTCCTCATTGAGGCGCATGTAGAACGGCTTGATCTCCTTGGGATAGTTGAAAACCGTGACGGGTTTCTTGAAATGCTCTTCTGTTAGCCAGCGCTCGTGTTCGGATTGCAGGTTGAGGCCGTATTCCACCGGATACGCGAAGTCCGCGCCGCTGGCTTGCAACAACTCGACGGCATGGGTGTAGGTGATCCGCTCGAAAGGCCGGCTGGCGACGAATTCGAGGCGCTCGCGCAGGCCCTTGTCCACGAACTTTTCGAAGATCGTCAGGTCGCCCTCGTGGTTTTCGAGCATCTCCCGGACGAGGAATTTCACCAGGGCTTCGGCGAGGTCCATGTCGCCCTCGAGATCGCAGAAAGCCACTTCCGGTTCGATCATCCAGAATTCGGCGGCGTGGCGCGAGGTGTTGGAGTTTTCCGCGCGGAAGGTGGGGCCGAAGGTGTAGATGTTGGAGAGCGCGCAGGCGAAGGTCTCTCCCTCAAGCTGGCCGCTGACGGTTAGAAACGCACGCTTGCCGAAGAAGTCGTCGGTTTCCTTCGAGATTTTATCGGCTGGCAGGGTGGTGACGCGGAACATCTCGCCGGCGCCCTCGCAATCGCTGGCGGTGATGATGGGCGTGTGGACGTAGATGAAGTCCCGCTCTTGGAAGAAACGATGCACCGCGTAGGCCATCCGGCTGCGGGTGCGGAACACCGCGCCGTAGAGGTTGGTGCGCGGACGAAGGTGAGCGATGCTCCTCAGGAACTCGGCGCTGTGGCCCTTTTTCTGCAGCGGATAGTCCTCGGGCGCCTCACCTAACAGCTTGATCGCGGACGCCTGCAATTCCCATTTCTGACCGGCGGCGGGGGAGGGGATCAACTTCCCGCGCACCTCGACTGAGGCGCCGGTGTTGATTTTCGCCATCGCCTCGTAGCCGGGGATGCCGGCATCGGCGACGATCTGGAGATTGCCGAGGCAGGTGCCGTCGTTGAGTTCGAGAAACGAAAAGGTCTTGGAGTCACGGCGGGTGCGCACCCAGCCGGCCACCTGGAGGTCATCGGCGGGTTCCTCGCGGCGCAGAACGTGCTTGATCAGTGAACGCATGCCCTTGGTTAGCCGGGCGGCGGCGGCTTGTCAAAGCAGGCCCGAATGGAGTGTCGATCTTGCAAGTCGGCATGAGGCGGGTTGGCTCCGCCCGGGCAACCGCTCCTACTCCGCTGCCGGCAGGGTCTTGTGCGAGCCGTCGCAGAGTGGCGGCTTGGCGGTGTGTTTGCATTGGCACCACCACACGGTCTTTTTCTCGGCAACTTCGTATTTCACCGGTTGCAGGCCGGTGCCCTTGTGGGAGCCGTCGCAAAATGGGGCGTGGGCGGATCTTCCGCAGGAACACCACCAATGCACCCCGGCTTCGACTTCAAGGGCCAGCGGCTTCGTATCGCAAATGATCGGTTTTTCAGGCATCGGGCAGGACCTTGGGGCCGGAGCCCAGTCAGGGCGAGACAGAAACCGGAAAAACCACCGATTTTTCCCCGCTGGCACCCGTTTCAGCCGGCGGAGCGGTTGGCGATATCGCGGCAGTCGATTCCCGGTCGAGTCTTGGATACCGCTGGGCCGGCACGTGATTAAAGAACGTTACCGTGAGCCACCCGGCGAGCACGGCGGACGAACCACTGACAAAATAGCGGAGCTTCATCGGGGTATTACGGAAATGTTGATTATTTCCATGCGCGGTTTTAGCGTCGGATTCCGGAAAAATGCAACGCATTTTTCGGCCCGCTGCGACTGGCTCAAATGGAGGTTGTCGAGATCCGGGACTCTCGCTAGTTTGCGTCCGCGAGAGGTCCGCCGCGGCGGACCCGCACCCGACCCAAACTCACCACTCTCATGGGCATTTTCAGCAAACCCCGCCTGCGCCGCCTCGACCGCCGTGAAGACATGCCGGAAGGCCTGTGGAACAAGTGTCTGGATTGCGGCGCGATGATCCACAACCTCGAGCTCCAGCAGAATCTCCATGTCTGCCCGCATTGCGGCCACCATTTCCCGGTCAATTCGCGCGAACGCATCGAGATTCTCGCCGACGGCGGATCGTTCGAGGAAACCAACGCCGGGCTCATTTCCGGCAATCCGCTCGGGTTTCAGGGCTACACGGAAAAGACCGCGATCCTCCGCGAAAAAACCGGCCTCGACGACGCCGTGGTGTCGGGCCGCCTCACGATCGGCGGGCACCGGGCGATGATCGCGGTGATGGATTTCACGTTTTTCGCCGGTTCGATGGGATCAGTGGTCGGTGAAAAAATCACCCGCACCATCGAGACGGCCATCGCCGAAAAACGCGGCGTCATCATCGTGTCCGCCTCGTCCGGCGCGCGGATGCAGGAAGGCATGCTGTCCCTGATGCAGATGGCGAAAACTTGCGGCGCGCTCGCCCGTCTGGCAGAAGCAAAACTTCCCTACATCTCGCTGATGACCCATCCCACCACCGGCGGCGTGACGGCATCCTTCGCCACCATCGGCGATATCAACCTCGCCGAGCCGAAGTGCATGATCGGCTTCGCCGGCCCGCGGGTGGTCAAGGAAACGACCCATCAGAACCTCCCGCCGGGGTTCCAAACCGCGGAGTTCATGCTGGAGCACGGCCTGATCGACGCCATCGTCACCCGGCCGAAACTGAAGGAGCGGCTGGCGGGTTTGTTAGGATACATGATGCCGGAGTGACTCAAGGAGCGGCTGATCTGTGGCAGTGAATTGGAGAGCTTGGCGGTTTCAAGAGACGAGCAGTTATAAAATGCCAATTTTCCGAGGTCGGTGACCGATGAGAGTCAAGGCCAGTGTCCCGCCGAACCAACCGCGCAAGGTTCTAAAACCCTGTGCGTGTTTTCCCGGCTCTTCATGCATGTCCATCCGCGGTTGCCTCACCCTTCCCCCGGCGGGGTCACCACCACGACCCGCTCCACGCCATGTTTGGAGAACTCCTCCCAATAGCGTTTTTCCCAGGCGGTGGTGCGGGCGCGGCGTTCCTCCTCGCTGAGTTTTTCCCAGGCGGCGAAACCGATGGCGCGGGCCAGGTCGCGGTCGGCCATGCGCACGGCGAGTTCGTCCCAGAAGCTTTCGTTGCGGAACTCGTCGTAGCACTCGTGGTAAAAAAGCAGTTCCTCTTTCTCCTGCTTCACCCGGAACCGCTGACTCTCCTCATCGAACTCGATCCAATCGCCGAGCCCGGAATGGCCGGCTTTTTCCAGAATCTTGCTCTCGAGGTCTTCGAACGCCGAAACCCGGTCGCTGGCCGATTCCTTCTGATTCCACGACGCGACATTGGCGGCGAGGCTCACCATTTCCACCAGCGTGGCAAGTTCCTGATCTGACAACCGCAAGTGCATTCGTGCCCGCAGCAAACCACCTGCGGCCCCCCGCCGCAAGCCCGCAACTACGGCAGCCGATATCATCCCGCACAGATTATTAATGCGGCCGCATCAATAATCTGTATGGCGCTTGGTTGAGGGGCGGCAACACTCGGGGCTTGCTCCCGGCGCGGGCTTCGGCCAGTTTTACGGCCTGCCCAGCACGAGTAGCTCAGCGGTAGAGCGGCCCGCTTACACCGGGTTGGTCGGCGGTTCGATCCCGTCCTTGTGCACTTCTTTTTCCCTACTGGCTGCGTTGTGTTCCCCTAATGTTCCCCACCTAATGCAGGTGGAACGGCGCAAGCCCGAAAAAAGCCGCGGCCCTGGTGATAGCGGGCGCGGCGGTTGGAGTGGGGGCCGGCTATTTCTTCCGAGGCGGTTTCAGTGATTTAATCGCCATTTCCGCCTCTGATGTGATCGGGGTCGCGCTCGTCTCGCGGGCGTTGACTGTCTTGCGAGAGACTCCCAGCACGGCGGCGAGTTCGGCCTGCGTGAGTCCGAGCTCGCCTCGGGCGGCTTTGTATTCGGTCGGTGTCATGCGGTAGCGTCGATGACCGGGACGAGTTTGGCAATCTCGGCGGCAACCCGGGCAAACGCGCCCTCCGGGGTTTCGTCAGAATTACGGATGTCGCGGATGATTTCGTCCATCGCTTCGACGGCGAGCGCGAGTTGCGCTCGGAGGTCTAGGACGGTGTATTCGGTGATTTGGTCGGAGTCGTTCTTTGCACTCATGGGTTTGATT
>CAMBPB010000093.1 GCA_945869465.1 Prosthecobacter debontii | reverse complement strand
CTCGCGCATGATGAGAAAAATTTTGACAATGTCGCCGCCTGTCGATCCGAGGAGGAAGATGTTGAAAAACATTCCGACCAATAGAATTCGCAGGCTTCGCCAGTAGGAAATGACGATGCCCTGCACCTCCAGAAGGAGGAGCCAGCGCTTGGCTTGGAGGAAGAGGCCGCCGCCGAGCGCGGCCAATCCGGGCACGAGCCACCAGTTGTTGGCGGTATCCAACGCGTGGAGGAGTTTTTGATTCTGCTCGGGATTGCGAAAAATCCACCAGAGGAGTCCGATGGTGATGATGACCTGGATGGCAGTGAGCAGATGGCGTTTCATGGATTATTTGATTTTTTTAATCCACTCGTTTGCAGCCTCGACGATATCGGCTGCTTCGGCGCGCGGGGATATTTTCAAAACGGTGGCACATTTTTTGGGCAGTAGGGGCACGAGTTGGTCGAAGGACGTCTCGCCCTTGAAGGGTGGGCAGTGGTCGCAGAAAGGCGGGCGGGTGTCGTGAATGTGGCATCCGATGAGGCGCGGCGCCATCCTCGCTACCGAGTTCGAGTTCGACGAGCGGGCCGACGGGTGCGGGCCGACGGTGCGCGGATTCCAGTTGGAACTCAAGGAATGCCGGTGGTTGTTCCGGGTCCGGGAGATTCTTGCTGGCGTGGCCCCGCCAGTTCATGAGTCTCTGATAGGAGACACCGCGTTGGCAGCAGAATGAAGCGGCCCTGCCATCGTGAGGAGGTTGGGAAGCAGGCAGACCCAGAGGGCGGGGTTCTTCGACTGGCGGCTGCCGGTGGCGCCGGACGAGTGGGAATGGAACAGCAAAGGCAAAAGTCGCAGCAGGCGGATAGCGGTTTTCTGGGTCTCCATCTCGATCTCCTTCCCTTCACGCGAATACAGACGGTTGCCACGATCCCGGCATCCCCGGACCCACGCCCGGAAGGCGGTTTGCCGCGCCGCGAACTCCTGAGGCGTGAGCGACTCGCCGGGCGATTTGCGCCACACCCGGCGATATTGCTCATTCCAGAATCGCCTTCACCAGGTGCCCGTGGATATCGGTTAGGCGGAAATCGCGGCCCTGGGCGCGGTAGGTGAGACGCTCGTGATCGAAGCCGAGACAGTGCAGAAGCGTCGCCTGGATGTCATGAACGTGGACGGGGTCCTGGACGATGTTGTAGCCGAGTTCGTCGGTGGCGCCGTGGATCACCCCGGGTTTGATGCCGCCGCCGGCCATCCACATGCTGTAGGCTTTGGGGTGGTGGTCGCGGCCGCGGGCGCGGCCGAGCGCGGCGTTGCTTTCGACCATCGGAGTGCGGCCGAATTCGCCGCCCCAGGCGACGAGGGTTTCATCCAACAGCCCGCGGCGTTTCAGGTCGATGACGAGAGCGGTGCTCGCTTGGTCGGTGGCTTTGCACATGTTGCGGTGATTGCCGACGACGTCGCTGTGGGCGTCCCAGCCTTCATGAAAAATGTTCACGAAGCGCACGCCGCGTTCGATCATGCGGCGGGCTAACAGACAGGCGCGGGCGAACGACGGCACGGCGGGATCGCAGCCATACAAGTCGAGCGTTTCCTTCGATTCGCCGCGCAGGTCCATCAGTTCCGGCGCGGAGGTCTGCATGCGGAACGCCATCTCGTAGTTGGCCAGGCGGGTGGTGATTTCGAGATCGCCGGTGGCATCGAGACGCTTGCGGTTCAAAGTGCCGACGAGATCGAGGGTGTCGCGTTGAAGCTCGGCATCGATGCCGGCGGGATTGGAGACATTGAGGATGGCATCGCCCTTGTTGCGGAAACGCACGCCGGTATAGGAGGTGGGAAGGAATCCACTGGACCACAATGCGGAGCCGCCGCTGATGCCGCTGCCGGTGCTGAGCACGACGAAAGCCGGCAGGTCACGGGTCACGCAACCGAGACCGTAAGTGGCCCAGGAACCGATGCTCGGACGGCCGGGGACTGCGAAACCGGTTTGGAAAAACGTCTGCGCGGGAGCATGGTTAAACTGATCGGTGTGGCAGGAACGGATCAGGCAGATCTCATCGACGATTTTGGCCAGGTATGGCAGGGCTTCGGAGATTTCCATGCCGGACCGGCCGTGGCGGGCGAACTTGAACTGCGGTCCCATCACCGCGGCATCCGCGCGGATGAAGGCCAGCCGCTGGCCTTCGGTGACCGAGGCCGGCAGCGGCTTGCCGTCCATTTTCGTTAGCTCCGGCTTGAAGTCGAAAAGGTCGAGATGGCTGGGCGCTCCGGCCATGAAGAGGTGGATGACGGCCTTCGCCTTGCCCGGGTAGTGGGCGGGACGCGGAGCCATCGGATTGACCGCCGCGGCATGGGTTTGAGCGCCGAGCTTGTCGGCTAACAAACCGGCGAGGGCCATTTTTCCGACGCCGACGCCGCAGTCGCGCAGGAAATGGCGGCGGGTGATGCCGAGACAGCGATCTTGGAACGGGTGCATGGCGTGTGGTTAGCTTTTGGTGACGAACTCATCCATGTTCATCAGCGCACGGGCCACGGCGGTCCAGGCGGCGCGGGGGATGATGGATTCGGCGGGGCCGCTGCCGGCGAGTTGTTTGGCGGCGGCGGGTGAGTCGGTGAAACGCCGCTGCTGTTTCTGATAGAAATCCCGCACCGCCGCGAGCTCCTCCACCTCGGGCGGGCGTGAGAAACAACGGAGGAAGGCTTCGGTGACGCGTTGTTCCGGCGGGCCTTGGATTTCCTCAAGGCGTTTTCCCAAGGCCTGGGCGGCTTCCATGACGGTGATGTCGTTGAGCAGGCTGAGCGCCTGGAGCGGCGTGTTCGATTTGTCGCGGCTCACGATGCAGATCTCGCCGGTGGGAGCGTCGAAAGTGTTGGCAAAGGCGAACGGAGCAGTGCGTTTGGCGAAGGTATAGATGCTGCGGCGGTAGCGGTCCTCGCCGGTGCTGGCGTTCCAACTCAGGGCGCCGTGGGTGCCCTCACTGGTGATGCTAGCGGGTTGCGGCGGATAGACGCTGGGGCCGAACATCTTTTCGGATAGAATCCCGGCGGAGCGCAAGGCGGCGTCGCGGACTTCCTCGGCATCCAACCGGAGCCGCGGCCCGCGCCAGAGCCACGCGTTTTCCGCATCCTTCTCCTCGCCTGCGGCGGTGGACCTGCTGGATTGTTGGTAGGTCTGGCTGGTGACGATGAGCCGGTGGAGCTTCTTGTTGGACCAGCCGTCGTCCATGAAACGGATGGCGAGCCAGTCGAGCAATTGCGGATGGGTTGGCAGGGCGCTTTGGAAGCCGAAATCCTCCTGGGTTTTCACGATCCCGCGGCCGAAGAAGGCGGCCCAGCTGCGATTGACCACGACGCGGGCGGTGAGCGGGTGGTCGCGGCTCACAAGCCAGCGCGCGAAGCCCAGCCGATTCTTCGGAGCGCCGGCGGGAAGCGGATTGAGAATCGAGAGCACCGCGGGCTCCACCGGATCGGTGGGCTGGGTCCATTCGCCGCGGTTGTGGATGAAGGTGCGGCGCGGGTTCTCGGCCGAGCGCTCCTGCAGCACGAGCGAGGTGAGGAACGAAGACGGGCGGCGCAGGTTTTCGAGCTCGTTCCGGCTCCCGGCGAGTTCGGGCGCCTGGAGCAGGAATTCGTTCTTGAGCACCTGGCGCTCGGGTTCGGTTAGGTCGGCCTTGTGAAGCAACAACTGCACCTCGGAGGAAGCCTTGCTGGCCACCACCTCGCCGGACTGGGTGGTAAAGGAAATCCGGAACTTCCCTAACGAACAGGCGTAGTGCCGGCCGAACATCATGGTGAGCCGCAGGTCGGAAGTCGTGAGCGGCTTTTCCAACTGGAAGACCGCCTCGTGCGAGCGGCCCTGGCCTTCCGCGCAGCTCCATCCGGTTTCAGGATTGCCGTCGATGGCGAGTTGCGCCTGGGCGTGCGGGCCGAAGGTGTTCTTGGCATAACTTTCGGTGGCCTTGGTGATCCTGACCGGCTGGCCATTGGCGGTGAGCTGGAATTCACCTAGCAGAAAATCCCCCTTGGGTCCTTCGTAGTAAGCCATGCCGGGACCGCGGGCCGGCAGGCGGGGATCGGGCAGGGCTTCCAGGCGGATAGCGGTGACGCCCTCGGGAACCCTGCCGAACTGAAGCTGATAGGTATCGGCCTTGGTGATGTCTCCGGAGACAAACACCGTGGAGGCCGGCTGAATGGTTAGCAGCGGGAGATTGGAGGTGGCTTTGAGCGGGGCTGCGACCTGCCACTTGACGGTGCGGGCCCGTTCCTTGCCGAGCCACCCGTCGAAGGCCTTTACCAGCGACTCCTTGCGGCGCGTCTCCGCATCGGCGGTGGCCGGAGCGGAAACCCCGAAGCTGAGTTTCAAGCGCCCGATGGTGTGTTGCGAGCCGCGCAGTTGTTTGATGACAACCGTCGTATCGCCGTTGGCATCGATCGGATTCGCGAAGGCGAACGTGGCAAACTTGTTGCCGTGGATGTCCTGTCCTTTGACCTCGACCGCCCAGCCGGTCTCATTCCTGCCATCGATGGCGGACGCGGCGGCAAAGCCGGGTTGCTCGATGTTGGCTTGCGGTTGGGTGAGCTTCACCGGCTTGCCGGCCACGCGCACTTCCAGTTCGCTGAGCACGAAGTTTGCGTTGGTGGAGCGGCCGGGGCCTTTGCCAGGCAGGGTGTCATCGGTGAGCGCCTCGATGCGCAGGTGGGTAAATTTCCCCTTGAGACTTGCGAGTTGAATAGTTGCAGTGCTTTTTTCCGGTCCCGGAGTGGTGAAGAGCGCCGAACTGTCTTCAAGGACGCGGCTGGCCTCGGTGGGCTCGGTGGAAACCACGGGAACCGCGCTGGTCCATGTGATCGAATCCCCGCCCACCGGCCACTTGAGCGGCAGCGAGGCCAACAATTCATTGGCCTTGGCGGCCCGTTCGCCGGCCTCGCGTTCCTGTTCCGCACTGGGCAGTTCCATCTCGGGTTCGTCCGCGTTGTCGAGGAATGCCATCAGGGAATAATACTCCTTGTGCTGGATTGGATCGTACTTGTGAGTGTGGCACTGGCAGCATTGAAGTGTTAGGCCGAGCCAAGCGGCTCCGGTGGTGGCCATGCGGTCGGTCATCGCGTGGAAACGAAACTCCAGCGGGTCGATGCCGCCTTCCTCGTTGAGCATGGTGTTGCGATGAAAGCCGGTCGCGACGCGCTGGGCGGCGGTGGCGTTGGGTAGCAGATCGCCGGCGATTTGTTCGATGGTGAACTGATCAAACGGCATGTCGTCGTTGATCGCCTTGATGACCCAGTCGCGGTATGGCCAAATCGTGCGCTGGCGGTCTTTCTCATAGCCGTTGGTGTCGGCATAACGGGCGAGATCCAGCCATTTGCGGGCCCAGCGTTCGCCATAGCGCGGCGAGGCGAGCAGGCGGTCCACGGCCCGCTCGTAAGCGTCCGCGGTAGGGTCGGAGAGAAACGCGGCGAGTTCTTGCGGGCTGGGTGGGAGACCGGTGAGATCAAAACTGACACGCCGGAACAACGAGGCTTTGTCCGCCTCCGCGGAGGGTTTCAGACCGGCCTCGGCGAGTGACGCTTGGACAAAAGCATCGATCGGATGGGACGCCTGCGACTTGGGAACCGGAGGTGAAACAGGAGCTTCGAAAGCCCAGTGTTTTTCGTATTTGGCTCCGGCGGAGATCCATTTCTCCAACACCTCGATCTGCTCCGGAGTCAGCGATTTTTTCATCGCAGGAGGCGGCATCTGCTCTTCCGGATCATTCGAATGCAGACGCCTGATGATTTCACTTTCCGCGGGTTTCCCGGGAACGATCCCGGGTTCGCCGGACTTGCCGCCCGTGAGCGCCGCATCCCGCTCGCTGAGCAGGAGTTTGCCTTTGCGGCCCTTGTCGTCCGGACCATGGCATTTGAAACACATGTCCGAAAGAATCGGTCGCACGTCGCGACTGAAGGTCGGATCCTCCGCCCGGGCCGGGATCGCGAGGCAGATCATCGCGAGCAGGACGCAGGCGCAAACAGGTGGGATCATGGATTTCATCGACAGCCTTTTCAAGGAGGGCATGGGAAGCTTAGAAGGCATGCGGGCGGCGGGTGAGCGGGTCTTAGACTAGTCGCCCGGGAATTTACGCGCCTACTCCACCTTGCCAAGGAATTATTGGGCGAATGCAGGCGTCAGCGGCGAGGCAACCTGCGGGAGGCCTCCGGAATTCACCGCCGTGCCAAGCAGCACGTGGTAGGCCAGCTCCAGCGGGAATTTGTGCCACACCCCCAAGTGAACGAAGACTTTGACATATACCCGCTGCATGTCAGCCGCGACCTTGGCCGCCAGGTTCTGGGCTGCGACATCGCGGGTTACCTCGAAGTGGGTTACCTCGATGGCGAGCTGAGCATTTCCCGCCTCGACTCCATCGAAGTGCCTTCCCCCTTAGGATTTGATGTGGACATCATTCCACCACCTCACAACGATTCACCATAAGGCACGTGCTTCCGGCACGTGCCTTTTTTTGCGATTTCCGCAACCAAATCCTTGCAAATCAGCCGTAAAACGCTTTGCTTAAGCCGTCATTTGTCGGCAAAGGTCGATTCCAGCATCAATCCCCCGCGAGATTGCGCGCATCCGCTCAAACCCAAGCCACCACTGGAAAGCCTCATGAAAACCAAACCACTCACCATCATCCCAAGTTACCTGGCCGCCCTCTTTGTTTTGGGCGCACTGGTCCTTCCTTCCCAAGCAGGATGCCCAGGTGGCGGCTGCGGCGGGATTTCCTTGTCGGGTTGCGGTTCGGGTCCCCCATCCTTCAAGGGCGGTGCCGCCCGCTTGCCGAAGGTCACCGCCGTCGGCGACAGCAGCATCACCGTGGGCGACAAAAAGACTTATCTCATCGGTCCCGATTCACAGATCACCATCGACGGCAACCCCGCCAAGTGGGACGATCTCAAAGCCGGAATGGGCGTGCTGGTCAACGGCAAGATGATCGAGCGCGGTGCCGATGCCAAAGCGAGCTTCTACCGGGCATCGCGGATCACCGCACGGACCAAGTAACACGGCCGGGCGCGGTAATCATGGCTGGCGGACGCTGCAATCGCGCCGGACTCCAACAACTGAATGCCGACGAGTTTGGAAACTTGGCCTGTGCCCATCCTCATCGCATGATTGAGATGGAGCTGCACGTGGGCGACGAAATACAAGCCGTAACAAGCTAACAAAGGCCTGCCGATGTTGGAAAACTCATTGCCCAGCCAGAGCGGAAGGATCCCCGGGCCGAGTGCCACCAGACCGAGCGCGATCCTGCTAGATCGACGTCACAAGCCGCTGCGTTTCCAATGGAGATTCCGTCCAAGCGACCGCCCGAAGCGTTCCTCGGCTAACTGATCGGCCGGCTGATGCGAATGGTTAATCCGTTGGCGAGACGCCAACGCTCCTTGGCTACAATGCGCGAAGGGTTTCCAGATAGCCTGCCAGCGCGGTGGCGCAGGTGCGGCGGGAACTTTCGTCCACGCCGCACTGAGTGGTGACGGCAAAGCCGGAAAAGGCGGAGACGAGAAACGCGGATTCAAGCGCCGGTTGAATCGAACGGTGAATCCAACCATCGGATTTGCCGCGTTCCAACAGATCGGCGATGGCGTGCCGCCAGGCCGTGAAGATGCTTTCCAAAGCGGTGGCAGTCAGCGGATCGGCGGCTGCGGTTTCCGCAGTTAGGGAAACCAGCGCGGAAGTCGCATCGGCGGGCCGGAGCTCGAGGCAGCGGGTGCGGCAGAAGGCGCGCAACGCGTCGAGCGTGCCGATGAATTCCAATGGCGCGATCCACTGGGACGCCATGGCGGCAGCCAGTTCCTCACCGATCCAGGCCACGGCCAGCGTCCGTTTGTCCGGGAAGTGATGAAACAAGGCGCCCTTGGTTAGATCGGACCGGGCGACGATGGCACCGAGACCGGTGCCGGCGTAACCGTTTTTTGAAAACTCGGCTCCGGCGGCATCCAAAATCGCCTGCCGGGTCTGAACCGGTTGTTTCTTGCGCTGCTTCATGAGCTTGGGTCCCGGCCGTCAGGCATGCATTGGCGAGCGGAATGATCAGTAGCCGTTGGCGATGCGCGAGACGAGGGCTACGCCGGCCCGTTCGAGGGCTTCGGGCAAGGCGTTGTTGCGAGCGGTCTGGAGGTTGGAGGAGACGAAAAGCTGGCTGCTGCCGGTGGAGGTTCCGGAAGCGAGCACCTTGGTGGGGTTTCTCGCATCCCGCAGGGTCCAGCCGAGAGTCACCCGGTTGGTGAGTTCCTCCGGAAGCAGCGTATCGAGGCGGGTGCCGCGAATGGCGGAGTATTTGATTTCGAGTAGATTCCCCTCGAGCACGGCGTCCGCGTCGTCGGTCCTGGAAATCCGATAGGTGCCGTCCTGAATGATGGCATTGGCGACGGCCGAGGTGGCGAGCGCCTCGGCCCGCGGGTGCAGGGTGGTGTTGGTGAACATCGGCACGGCGATGGTTTTGACCCGGGCGAGCGAGGCGGGCTTGACGCCGCCTAGCTGATAGCCGGCGCACGAGACCAGCAACAGGGCGGGGGCTAACAGGAAGAGCGTTTTCATGGCCGGCTCATTCTCCCAACTCCTTGAGGCGGGCCTTGGAGGCATCGTGCAGCTTGCCGGAACCGGTGCGTTTGACGATGTCGCGGTAGTAAACCTTGGCGGATTCCGGCTTGCCGGTTTTCAGATAGAACTCGGCGACATCGAAGGACCGTTGCAGGTCGCGACCGCCGAGGCTGGCGATCATCTTGTGGGCCTCCGCATTGCGGGAGTGCCCCGGATACTGGATCAGATAGTCGTTGAAGGCCTCACAGGCGAGGTCGAGGTTGGCTTGATTCTGGTTTCCACGATCGGCATCCTCCATCAGGAGCACTCCCACCCGGAACAGCGCCTCGGGAGCCTGGCTGCTCTCCGGTTGGTCGCGCACCAGCCGATGGTAGGCGTTGATCGCCTCCTTGGTTTTGCGTGTCGCCTGATAGAGCTGACCGATCGTGAACTGCGCCTTGGCCGCGGCAGCGGACTTCGGCGCGTGGTCGCGGACCTTGTCGAGCATGGCGACGGTTTTTTCGAGCGAGAGTTTGGTTTTCAGGCCGAGGAAGCTGAACTTGACGTCGCCATCGGCGGCCGACTGGGCCATGCTGGCCTGACGGTTGAGGGCGGTGGAGTAGCGGCCGCTACCGGGAAAACGTTCGAGGAATTTGTCGTAAGCCTCGAAGGCGTCCTCGATCTTGCCTTGCTGTTCCAGAAGCTGGGCTTGCCGGTAACGGGCCTGGGCGGCAGAGGGCGCGAACGGAAAGCGGGTGGCGGTCTGATCGTAAAGTTTGATCGCGCGGCTGGTTTTGCCCGCGTCATCGGCCGCCTTCGCCGTCTGATAGACCTGTTCGCCCTCGCCGGATGCGGCGCGGGTGTTTCCTGCGAGAATGGGTCCGTCGGAATCCGAGCCGCAGGAGACGAGGAAAAGCGTTGCTGTGGAAAAGCAGGCGGAAGCGATCAACCGATGAGGCATGTGGCAGATCATAAGAGGACAGGGGTGCGGGGAAAGTCCAAAAACCGAATCGTTTGGTTTTACTTGCCCAGCTCGGTGGCCCGGCGGGTGGCGGCGGCCACGGCATCGATCAAGGCGGAGCGGAGACCGCGGCGTTCGAGTTCGGCCAGGCCGGCGATGGTCGTGCCACCGGGCGAGGTCACCATGTCTTTGAGGACGGCGGGATGTTCACCGGTCTCGAGCACCATGGCGGCGGCCCCGAGCACGGTCTGCGCGGCGAGCCGGACCGCATCCGCCCGCGGCAGGCCGACACCGACACCGCCATCGGCGAGCGCCTCGATGATTAAATAAACGTAGGCCGGACCGCTGCCGGAAAGCCCGGTGACCGCGTCGATCAGGCGCTCCGGGACTTCGACCGCCAAGCCCACCGATCCGAGCAACAAGCGGGCGGTTTTTGCATCGTCGGGAGTGGCGCGCGTTCCCAGGCAATATCCGGCGGCGCCCTTGCCCACCAAGGCGGGGGTATTCGGCATCGTGCGGATCACCCGGATGGATTGGGACGCCGCCGCCTCCAACGCGGTGATGGTGATGCCCGCGGCGATCGAGATGACCAGCAGCGGCTTGCCGGCACTGGCGTCGGAAATGGCGCGCAGGGCCGATTTCACATCATGAGGCTTGGTGCAAAGAAGAATCACCTGGCAAGCCGCCAAATCGGAGATTTCGGCGCTCACCCTGGCACCGGTGGCCTTGGTGAAACTCTCCCGCGAGACCTGATAGATGTCCACCCCGGTAACATCCGCCGCCGCGACCGCACCGCAACGGATCGCGCCCTCCACCAATGCCGTGCCCATTTTCCCACATCCGATGACGCCGAGTTCCATGCGCAAGCCTAGGCGGAATCCGGCGGAAGACGCCAGCGTCATTTTGCTTGGAGGCCGGGCCGCGAGATGGCCATGGTTTCGCCCATGAAAAAACGGCTGATCGCAACGCTGCTTGCAATGGGGATCGCAGTGACGGCGGGACAAGCCGCAGAGACCTCCGTGCCGGTGCCCGCCGGCGCAGAAACACCCGTGCCTGCGGTTGAAATCCCGGATGTGGAGGCCGCGATTCCCGGTCCCGCCAAGGCCCTCGGAAAACCCGCCATGATGAAATTCCCCGCAGGCATCGCAATCGCGGTGACCGCCACCACCGACACGGTGCAAGCTCACGTCAACCAGGGGTTGAATCACCTTCATGGCGGCTGGGAGTTCGAGGCCAGCCGTCATTTCGCCGTCGCCATGCGCGAGGATCCCGAGTGTCTGCTCGCCCACTGGGGCATGGTCATGGCCCTGCTCAATCCATCGCTCGAAACCGCTCCGGCACGCCATGCGGCGACTGAGCGCCTGCTTCATCTGGTCAACCAGGGAAAGGGTACCGAACTGGAGCGCGGATATGCTTATGGTTTGATCAAGTATATCGAAGAGGGCCCGGCCGGGGCCGCTTCCGCGTTTCGCAAGGTGGCGGAAAAATTTCCTAACGAACTGCAGGCCGGAGTGTTTGCGGCGCTGTTCAGCCGCGGCGGCTACGACGACGCGGGCGACGCGACGCCCGATCAGGAGGCCGCGGAAAAACTCCTGTTGGGACTCATCGCCAAGCACCCGCAGAGCACGGTGCCGCTGCATGCCCTGCTGCTGATCCGGGCCGAGGGGCCGGACCTGAGCGGGGCGCTCGATATGGCCCGCAAGCTCTGCCAGATGGCGCCGGAATACGCCCCCTGCTTTCATTTGTTAGGCCACTACGAATGGCGCTGCGGAAACCACGGCGCGGCGGCCTCCGCCTTCGGGCGCGCCTCCACGTTTTTCCAAAAGTGGATGCAGGAAAACCAAGCCACCGTCGCCGATTGTCCGGATTGGGTGAAAGCGGAGTGCTACCGCATTGTTGCGCTGGTTTCCAAGGGTGACTTCGAGACTTCCTACGCCGCAGCCCGCCAAGTGGCGGCGACTCCCCTGCCGGTGAATCGCCCTTCGTCACCCGGTGCCCGTTACCTGCTGTGGGACGCAAAAACCCTGCCCGCCAGGATCCTGATCCACCGCGGTCTGAAAGGAAATGCCAGCGAAGCCTCCCACTCGCTGCCCAAGCCGGAGGAGGTCCTGGAATACCGCAAACATTCCTTGGCCTACTGGTGGATCGACGGCCTGCGCTTCGCCCTCGAAGCCCAGCGCTTGATGGACGCGGGCGCAATCGAAGAGGCTCGGAACACCGCCGCCGCACTCACCCACCACGGCGAACTGATGGTGAAGACGCAAAACGCGGCCGCAGCCGGTGGCGAACGCTCCTCGTGGATCCGAGCATTCCGGGCCCTCGAGGTCCTCGCCAGCGATGTCCAAGGCCGGCTCGCCATGGCCGGACCCAAGGAAAAACGCGGCTCCGCCTACAACTGGTTCAGTTCCGCCGCCGACCGCCAACACCCCGCGCCGATGCTTTTCCCGCCCATGATTCTCGCGCCCATGGCATCCCGTCTCGGCGACTATTTCCTCGCCATCAACAAGCCGAACGAAGCCAGCGATGCCTATCAACGGGCGCTCACCAGCTTTCCGAACGACATGCATTCGTTGGTCGGTTTCACACACGCCTACGAAGCCGCCGGAAATCGTGCCGCAGCCGAGCAGGTCCAAAAACGAATCGAGAAACTCAAGGCCGAGTAGGCCTCAGCGCTCATTTTTCAAAAAAAGGCCTCCGGGGGAGGGCTCCCACGGCGGCCAAGGTCATCATGCCCACATCCACACCCATGGAACTGGCAGACAACTCTGCTGTTACACCCTTACATGAAGTAACGGTTTCCCGTCGCGTCGATGGATTAATACCTTCAAGTTTTACAAACGTTCAAAAAAGTTTGAAAAACATCATGACTTTGTCATTCGCCCAACTTGGCACTTGGAAACCCGCCGCCATTTCCAGACGCTCCGGGCATGTCGCACAGTCACATTGATGTCCGCTATGTCGCCAACCTCGCCCGCCTGGAGCTCAGCGACGAGGAGGTGGCGACCTTTCAACCGCAGTTGGAGGCGATCCTCCAACACGTCGCCGCCTTGGCCCAACTCGATGTCACCGGCATCGAGCCAACCGCCCACCCGGCTCCGGTATTCGACCGCATGCGGGCCGACATTGCCCATGAAAGCCTGTCGCAAGCCGCCGTCCTGCAAAACGCCCCTGACCAAGCCCAAGGCCAAATCCGCGTGCCCAAAGTGGTGATCGATGCGTGACCTCCTCTTGTTTTCGTCTTTCATCTCTCCGCTTTTCTGCATCCCAGCACCGACCTCCCAATGACTCTCACCTCACTGCGCCAACAACTCCTCGCCGGTGACACCACTCCCGCCGCCATTCTCCGGCAGCTTGCAGGAGACATCGCCACCCGCGATTCCCAGACCGGAGCCTACCTTTCCTACGACCTCGAGTCGGCGCTCGCCGAAGCCGCCCGCGCGGACCTCTCGCTGCCTCTGGGCGGAATCCCGATCGCGATCAAGGACAACCTGAACGTGCTCGGTCAGCCCTGCACCTGCGGCTCGAAGTTTCTAGCGGAAAACTACACGTCACCCTACGACGCCACGGTGATCCGGAAACTCCGCGCCGCCGGGGCCATCCCCTTTGGCCGGATGAATCAGGACGAATTCGCGATGGGCTCCTCCACCGAAAACTCCGCTCTCCAGGTCACTCGCAATCCCCACGATCCCGCGCGCATCCCCGGCGGTTCTTCCGGCGGCTCGGCCGCCTCGGTGGCCGCCGGCACCGCCATCGCCGCACTCGGCTCGGATACCGGCGGCTCGATCCGCCAACCGGCGTCCCATTGCGGCGTCGTCGGCCTGAAACCTTCCTACGGCCGCGTTTCCCGCTACGGGCTCGTCGCCTTCGCCTCATCGCTCGATCAAATCGGCCCGCTCACTCAATCCGTGGAGGACGCCGCACGGATGCTGCAAGCCATCGCCGGCTACGATCCGCTCGATTCCACCTGCCTCGATGTGCCGGTGCCGGATTATCTGGCGGGCCTGCACGACGGCGTGAAAGGCCTGAAACTCGGCGTGCCAAAAGAATACTTCGGCGAGGGCATCGACCCCGGCGTCCGCGCAAGGGTCGAGGCCGCCATCCAATCCCTCGCCGCCCAAGGCGCGGAGATCGTCGAGCTTTCCCTCCCGCACACCGAATACGCCGTGGCCACCTACTACGTGATCGCCCCGGCCGAGGCCTCCTCGAATCTCTCACGCTTCGATGGCATCCGTTATGGCCACCGCACCTCCAGCCCGGCCGACATCCTCGACCTTTACAAAAAATCCCGCGAGGAAGGATTCGGTCCGGAAGTCAAACGCCGCATCATTCTCGGCACCTACGTGCTGTCGTCGGGCTACTACGATGCTTACTACAGCCGCGCCCAAAAAGTCCGCACCCTCATTCGCCGGGATTTCGAAAACGCCTTCCAACAAGTCGATGCCATCGTCTCGCCGGTGGCCCCCACCCCGGCCCGGAAAATCGGTGCCTTCGCCGCCGATCCGCTGCACGAGTATCTATCGGATATCTTCACCCTCTCCGCCAACCTCGCCGGCATCCCCGGCATCTCGGTCCCCTGCGGCACCACCGATTTTGATGGCGGAAAAAATCTGCCCGTGGGCCTGCAGATCCTCGGCCCCCACCTCGGCGAGGCGAAACTGCTTCAGATCGCCCAAGCCGCCGAAGCGCGGCGGGAAGACCACCCCTGAAATTCCGGTGCGGGACCAGCGCCCAGGGCGGTTGTCTGGTTAATTGATTTGTGGCGGGGGTGTTTTGAGGAGGCGCAAGGCGGCGTGGGGTTTGGCGCTGTGGTGGTGGA
>CAMBPB010000092.1 GCA_945869465.1 Prosthecobacter debontii | reverse complement strand
GATGACATTCAAGGTCCCGCCGGAAGTGACGCTGATCGGGCCGGTCAGGACCGGATTTGTATTCACGTCGTTTCTCGCAACCAAGGTGCCGGCGCTTACGGTCGTCAGACCCGTGTAGGTGTTCACGTTGGTGAGAGTCAAGGTGCCGCCGCCCAGCTTCGTCAGGGTCGATGCGGTTCCTCCACCGATCGCGGTGGCATAGGTCACGTCATTGCCATTGGTGTCGATCTTGAACGGCGAGGTATCCGTAACACTGAAGCGGCTGCTGTAATCCGTAGTGAATCCGTTTCCGTATTGCAGTGTGCCACCGGAAAATTGAATGGACCCTACCGCTGTGCTCCCCCCAAGCGGACCGCTGGCGCCTGGCGTATTGGTGGCGTTGACTTGCAGAATACCATCGGTCAGACGACTGGTTCCTACATACGTATTGGCATTGCTGAGGATCAGCCTGCCATCGCCAAATTTTGCAATACCGCCCGTGTTAGTGTTGTCGATGTTGCTGGTGACATTCACATCGAGGCTGGAGAACTGAGCGAAATAGGAAATATTGCCCTGAGTGGTACTTTCCGACTGTATGTTTCCGCCTGAAATGGTAAAAGTTCCAGTTCCAGAGCCGTCTATCAACAAACCACCGAATCCGAAATTGTTGTTGCCATTCATCACAAGGGTTTGATCGGCCACTGGGCTCTCAATCTTGAGAAATGAACCTCTGCCGCCAGTAATTTGGCCAGTCATGGTGAAAGTTCCACCCGCGGTTGCAATTGCATCACCCGTGAGTTTTGCGTATCCACCTGCGCCAGCGGTTGTTACAACTCCGTAGGCAGTGCCGCCAAGGGAGGGCTCCATGGGGAGTTCTCTGTTCACCTGGCCGCTACCGCCATTCACGTCCCCGCCAGGGTTGTGGCTGGTGTGGTAAACGGTGGTACCGCCATCCGTCGTGAAATACAGACGGCCCATGGAACTATTGCCGCTACTTTCCGTATTGCCGACGGAGCGATAGCTTGAGAAAACCACGTTGCCCGTTCCAGGGTTCGCCGTATATCCGATGAGCAAAGCAGTGCCGGCGTTCGTTTGTGTACATCCAAGATTAACCTGGGTCTCCGTCCCGCCATTGGGATTTACAAGAATCCTGCCTGTTCCAGTCAAGCTAAAGGTTCTGGCTGGGCTTCCACTTTGGCCTTTATTGCCGAATTTCTGAACCGTGGTGTAGGCACCCGGCTTGCCGACGATTGTGATGGAGCCTTCGCCTTGAGTTCCATTGATGGCGGAGCCTGTGCCAAGCGCCCACCCATTGGTGAGCGTGGCGCGGTCCTCAATGCCTTGCGGGAGCAATTGCTGCGGCACGCTCATGTTGGAGAAGTCGGCCACGAGGTTGCCACCGGTGACCACCAGGAAACCGGTAAAGGTGTTGGACGCTGCTCCGTTGAGAGTCAGTGCGCCGGGGCCGTTGACCACCAAATTGCCGGCCCCGCTGATGACGCCTCCATAATTGCGGTTCGAGGGGCTGGAGAGAACAAGGGTGCTGTCGTTGATTACGGTGTCGCCCGTATAGGTGTTGGCCCCGCGGAGGATCAACGCGCCCGCTCCGGATTTGGTCAGGGCGTTGGCACCATTGGCGAGGATCGCGGAGCTGATCGTTAGCTGGTCATCATTGCGGATGTTCATTTCAGCGTTGGAAGCGGCATGGATGCCGGTGCCGCCACTGATTACGGCAGCGGTGCCCCCTGACTTGAAAAGGGTGTCCGCGGTAAGCGTCTGTCCGGACGCCAGCGTGAGATTGCTGCCGCCCTTGAGATTCAAAGTGGAGAAAGTCGCGGTGTTCTGGGCGGAGACAGAACCGGTGATCTGCTGATGGGTCGCTGAAGCCAAAGCCGTTGTCGCGGCGCTGGTCGTGGCCCCGGCATCGCCAGCGTAATTCATCGCACGCACATAACCGCTGCTATCATACCAAGCCAGGGCATTGTTGGCGGCGGTTCCGTCGCTAAAGAAAAGCCCCCGGTCAAGAAACGTGTTGGATGATGCGCCGGACAGTGAAATCTTGTTTTCCGAGCCGTTGATACCCAAGTCGGCATAGAAATTGCCGGTCGCTCCCGCAGCACGGGCAGCCAGCGAAGAAAATGTGAGGTCGATGTTGGCGCCAGCCTGGAACGAGGAACGCACCGTGCCGTCACCGCCACCGAAGGTCAGTGCCTTCATCACCTGACTGACACCGGCGGCCTTGCTCACTTGAAACACGCCGGTCCCTTGAAATGTCAGGTCGGTGCCGGCAAGCCCCAAACTTCCAAGAGTGCTCGCGGTGCCGTCGCCGATGCGCAGAATGTTTTGAACGGGTGTTGAGATTACGAATGCCGTTCCGCCTGCCCGCTGGGCTCCGGCGACGTCGATGCCGCCGATGGTCGTTGTGCCGGTGTAAGTATTGGCGCCATTGAGGGTCAGCGTCTGGGGTCCGTATTTATGCAGGCCATTCGTGTCGTTCGTGGGCAGGGCGGTGGCCAAAGTCATGGCCCGGCCGTTGGTATCGATCTTGTAGTCGCTGTTCGAGGTCACAGTGAATCGATTGGAAGGATCGCCCAACGTACCATTGCCGCCGAGCTGCAAAATGCCGCCATTGAACACAATGTTGCCGCCATTGCCCAGCGCCCCGGCACCGCTCCCCGCGTTACCGAGGGTTCCGCCGACAATGTGAAGAATGCCGGCGGTGAGCGTGGTCGCCGAAGTGTAGGTGTTGCTCGAATTGACCACCAGCGCCGAGGTGAGGCTGTTCTGAATGACACCAAGGACGTTGGTGCCAATCACACCATTGATGTCCGCATCCCCGCTTCCAGTGCCGCTATTGGTCACCGTGCCGATGTTGTTCAAGGCCCCAATGCTAACTCCATCCCAGAGGTGCGAATTATTTTTCAGGGTCACATTAAATGCCGCCGTGCCTGCGTTATCAATCCTCAGGTTCGTCGAAGTCGAATCATTTTGGAAAGTGACATCCGCGGCAAGGGTGAGCGGCTGAGAAATGACGATTCGGTTCACGGTTCCGCCGGATGCAGTGGAGGAAACATAGATGCCGGAATTGCTGCCTGTGCCGCCACCGAGGGTGAGCGAAGTGGCGCTATTGAGGGTGAGAGTCGTGGCCGTGGCGAGCGGATCATCGAAGGTGATCTTGTTGGCCGCCAAGGTGCCAGTGAGGGTGATGTTGTTCCGAAGGCTGTTGGTGCCGGCGGAGAAAAAGAGGTCGTCGTCGGCGGTGGGCAGCGTGATTTCGCCACCCGTGAACCCGCCCGACGGATCGGAGTTCCAGAACGCACTGGTGCCCCAGGTGCCGGCGGTGGTTCCGGCGTCGGCGGTGACGCCATTGGTGTCCCAATAGAGATCCGTGGCCTGCGCGGTGTGGGTGAACAGGAGGGTGGCGAGCGAACCGCCGAGCAGGCGGAGGGTATGTTTGGGTTTCATGGGATTGGGTATTGGGTTTATGGAGACAAATGTTGGATACGGGCGGGTTCCCGGCTACAAACAGCCAGAGAAGCAAAGGCTTTTGCGAAATTATTTCGCCGGTTCTGGATTGCAAGGAATTTTAAATCTTTTTTGATTTTTTTAGACAAGGACCCTCGATGCAACCATCGGATGGCCATGGTGAGCCAATGGCAAGCAGGGTCCTCACCTCATTGGCGTCTCATGGGCAGCGGCGGACACCCGTCTGCGCGCAGGCTACGCCGGGCTGGCTGTTGCGCCGCGGCTTGGGGGGTATCGCCGAATCCATGGCGTTTGGGCGTTTGATTTTTGCAATCGGATCAGATCTCGCCGCGGGCCAACCAGCGGAAGGAGGTGATGAGGAAACGGCGGCCGAAGGTTTTGTTCGCTTGGCTCGCCAAGGCGGCGGGGGTGGTTTCGACCAAGTCCGCGGGATCGAGCCATTCGGGAACGCGTTGGAGCACCGCCTCGCACACCGCGCTGGCCAGGATTTTGCCCGCGGCGTCGCGCGCTTCACCGTAGCCTCTGATGGTGAAGGTATCCGAACGCGCGGTGGCGGCATTGCCTAACACGTTGAGCAGGTCGGCCTGGGTGAGAAAACCCGGTGCCCCTTGGTAGCTCGGGCCGGCACCGGCGGCGGGATTCGTGTATTTGTAAGTGGCAACTGCGGCCGCCGGAATCTCGAATCCCGCGTTGGCGGCATTGGCCGCACCCCGGTTGAGATCCGCATCGTCGATTGCCTGTTGCAAGGCCCCGCGTTGGGCTTTGTCATCGGAGCCGAGGCGGCGGTTGACGAACTCGGCCAGCGACAGGAAGGGGCCGCGCAGCCGGACCTGTTTGACGATATGCTCCGCGAGTTTCTGCAACTCGGAGTCCGAGTATTCACGCGGACCCAGCCAATAGGCGTCCTTGAGGTCGGCACTGGCGGAACCGGGAACCGCCACCGGCAGGCGCAAGCGGCTGATGCGGGCGTGGCCGGTGGCCGTGGCGGGAAGAGGCGTGAGTTGGGCGGAGGGAGGAGTATCGCGCTTGAGAAGTTGATTATAGATCGCCTGCGAATCGTGGATGGAGGCAAGCATGGCCTTCCAGGCGAGCACCGAGGTGGAGTTGATGTTGAACCCGCCCTGCAGCGCCTGCCAGGCAGCGATGCGGGTGTGGCAGTCCGGCTTGGTGACCTCGGCATCGAGATCGGCCGCCGGGCGGTCATAGGGCCGGTGCAGCAGCAGGCGCGGGTCGTTGAGCGGTTGGCCGTGGCGGAAGTCGCTGGCAAGTTCGGCGGTGGTTTTGCCGCTGGCAAAAGGCCCGGTCTGGGCGGCGAGGCCGGAGAAATAAAAGCCATCATACAGCGCGAGATTGAGCAGGAACGAGTGATCGGGGTAATTGCCGGACTTGCGTGCCTCCAGCAATTTCCCTGAAGAGATCAATGGATGGGCCCAGGAATTGCCGATCGGCTGGGCGAAGCGCGGGAGAAGGCCCGAGGAACTGCCGGGATTGGCACCATTGAGACTGGCGAAGGTCTGGGGTGGGGCAAGCGGGATGTCGTACTGCCCGCCGAATTTCGTGCCATTGAGGGCGGTGTGGCCGGAGATGAAATTGCCTCGGTCCTGGGTGTCGATCTGCACCAGGTTGGCAGTGCCTTTATCGAGCAACTGCAAGTCGATTTCGTGCGAATGATGGGAAGGGTGTTCGCTGAGGATTTTCTGCGACGAGGCACCGATATTAGCGTGGGCAAAACACCAGGGCTTGGTGGCGAAACGGCCGTCCTCCTTGCCGGCGTCACGGCCGCCGGAGGTGGTTTTGGCCTGTGCGCTGAGCAGCGCAAAGGGTTTGGGACCTTTTAAATCCTTGATCGGGGTGCTCGCATGGTCCACCAGATCAATACCTCGCAAAAATCCGGACTTCGGGTAGCGTAGATTGGCGCCTGGTCCAAGCAGGAAGTCCTGAAGGCCGGTGCGGGATTCGTAATCCATTTCGATCACGGAAACCGGCTTGTGGGAACCTGAGGTTCCGTCGGCGATGAACATCTGAACGGCAAACTTGTTGTTGCTCAGCGGGATACTCAAGGGGGCGAAGATGACATGAATCTGATCGTCTTTCGCCAAGCCATAACAGGATCTTTCGTGACCCTCGCCCGCATTGCCATTCACCGGCTGCGATCCTGCCAGCCAGTCGCAGTCATACCCGATGCCATCGCCCCGCCAGCCGGGGATCGTGTCCATGTCAGTCGTCAAGCCGGTGCCGAGCACGATGTCCCAATACTTGCGATCACTGAGATCCTGAAGATAGGTGCGGTTGGGATCGATGTAAGGGGAGAACACTTTCACCTCACCTGGCAACAGGCGAAAGGATGTGGATCCCGGCTTGTCGTCGGAAGTCTTGTCCTTCAGGTTCATCCCAAAGATTTTGCCCTGCTGGCCGCCCGCATTGTCCCGGGTCATCGTTTCCAATGGAACCAGTCCGCTACTTTGTGCCACGCCGTTGCGGAACACTTGCATGGCGAAAGGCACGTGGACGAACTCCACCCGCAGGCCGCTGCAATCAAGTGCGACGTTGTAGGGATTGTGAAGGGTGACCATCGGCGTGTAGAGCAGGTGCAGGTCGTATTGGTAACTCGTGCCCCGAAAATGGCTGGCCTGTGGCTCGTGGATGGCCGGCGCGTCAGCCGGGATCGGGCTGCCGACCGGCGGCGGGTAGCTGTAAATGTCGCGGCCGACCAGGCTGAACAGCATCTGCACCTTGGCGATGGTGGGCAATAACAGTACGCCGGGTGGAACCTGCTTGAGATTGACCGTCGGCGGAGTGCCGGTGGCGGCCTGCCAGCCGGTCGGCACTTGGGGGGAAAGGACCGGCACGCCGCTGGAATTAACGATTTTGTCGCGGTCGATGCGGCTGAATTGGTGCAGCGAATCCCAGCGTGGATCGGAGGGGACATCAGCGGCTTTCATCCCGAGGCGCGAGACATAAACGCCGCTGCCCAGATAGGGTGCGGGCAGGCTGGCTGAATTTGTCAGCAACTGGAAATCCTGCCGGAGTCCGCCGCGGGCGGTGTCGGTGAACAGCCCGAGCGAGTGGACGGTGAGGTCATGGGCCAGCGGCATGAGGGCTTCCCGGGTGCCTGGGGCGAGGGTTTCGGCCGCCAGTTGGAAATTCGACGGACTGATTCCCTTGGAGATCTTGGTGAATTCCTGTGACGCTTGGTGGTAGAACTTCCGCTCCAGTGCGCCGAGGCCGGGAAGAAACTCGATGCCCGGGCGCTCCCCTGCCCCGAGTTGCGCGGTTTTCGCACCCTCCGCAGCGGCACCATCGGCGAACGGTGTGTTGACCCGCGCCTTGATCCCCTCGTCGAGCACAGCCCAGGCAAATGCGCCGGGTGACGCCGAGAGCGGGACCTTCGCCGCACTGACGAAGCCGGTGGCGGGGGCTTTGGCCCCCAAGGTGCCCGTTCCCCAGAGCGTGACGGGAGCCGCCGAGGCCTTGCTGGCAAAGTCGATTTGCCGGGTTGCGGTGGGATCGGTGCCGGAGACCAACCAGCCGAGGAATTTCGCATCGCGGGCGGATTTTTCGTATTCCGCAGGCAGGGGTGGCGCGGTGGCCTTGATTTCCCACGATTTCCAAACGCCGGTGAGCCGCGGGTTGGCGATGTTTTCATTCAGGACATCGGAGCGGGCGGTCACGCGCTGGTCGGGCCCGGCGTTTTTCTGGAGTTCACCAATCGCCAGCATCAACGCCAGCCGGGCATTGGCCCGTGCGATTGCCATGGATGTGCTCTGAGCCGAGCTGCGCATTGCGATGCTTGAGAGCGTCAGCAGCCCGACCGCGACCACCGCGAGCACCACCATCAACAGAAGCGTTACCACCAAGGCAAAGCCCTGACGCGCGGATTTGCAGAGTCGCGCAATGTCTGGCGGCAGTAATGAATGGGGTTTCATCGGCAACGAAGCATCGGCAAATGGAGGATGCCGAGCCGAGGGAGGTGGATGACTGACCGTCATCCTCAGGACAAAGATCAGTGACTCACATTGTAATTACGATCAGTTTTTTGTCACGGGAAAATTGGGTGGGTTAGCAACGTCCTTCGATGCTCGCCGAGCGGATTCCTTGTCGCGTTCCACGGGCAGGTGGACAGGGATGGCCACCCTCCTTACAAAAATGGCCGCCGGTTTGCACCGGCGGCCTTGGAATTTTGGAGAACCCATCGAGTCCGCATGCCTTACGCACTGCGGCGGCGGCGCAGCAGGGTCAACATTCCCAAGCCGCCGAGCAGGGCTGAGGCGGGCTCGGGGATGGCCGCGACCGACAGCATGCCGGTACCCGTTCCGAAGTAGGTGGCGTTCTTGTTGGTGGCTGAGCTATTGGTCCCGCCCCAGGTGCCGCCCGCTTGTAACACGCCATCAAAATACAACGCTCCGACCGTGTCGGTGGCACCGCTGGTATTCAGATTCATCTGGCCGCCAGAAAACAGGCGCACGGCGGCGGCATCCGCCAGATAGGCATTTTCCATTTGCAGGATTCCCCCGCTGGCGGCTACGATGGTGTCGCCGGTGTAGGTGTTGATCTGAGTGAGGTCCAGCGTGCCGGTGCCTTCCTTAGTGAAACTACCGCTCCCGGAGATGAGGGTGGTGACGGAGTTGGTGCTGCCCGTGGAGATGTAGGCGGGACCAGCGAGGTTGATCGAGCCAAGGCCAGAGACAAGCGTTCCGCTCGACGAGGAACCCGCGACCAGTCGACCATTGTTGAAGGTCAGCGTGCTGGTGGAATCGATGAGATTGATGCCTTGCGTGGTCAGCGAGCCGGTTGTGGGAACCGTATAGCTGCTCGTCTGCACGGCTACGGCTGTGGTGGCGCCGGGCACGGTGTAAACGCCATCGTAGCCCGCGGCGGTGTTGAACTGCGTTGCCGATGCCCCAACCGTGAGGCTGGCGGTATTGGCGGTGCCGTTGCCAAGGTTCACGGAGTTGCCGGTGCTGGCCGCTCCGCCGAGGGCCACGGTCGCGCCTACGTAAATCGGGGTAACAGTGAGGAGCGCGCCGCCGTCATAAACGTTCAGGCTGTTCGAGTTTCCGCCAGCGGTCAGGGTCGTGCCCGTGGCTTTCGCCCCGATGCCGATCGGCAGGCCAAAGTTGACGTTCATCGTGGAGCCAACACCGGTCACTTGGATGAAATTGCCCGTGGCTCCGGCATTGACGCCCACGGTGGCATATCGGCTCGTTCCCGAGCCGGTGAAGTTGAATTTGGCTCCAGCCTCCACCTTGTAGGCGTTGTTCAGAGAACCGGCCGCGGTTCCGACATCGAAGAAGCCATTGCTGCCACCATTCATGAAAATGAGTGAGCCGGCACCCGTGGCTTTGACGATATTGCCATCGCCACCATTTGAACCTGCGGCGAGGCGACCGCTGATGAAAGTGCCACCGTTTTGAATGGTGATGCTGTTGTTGTCGCCAGCGGCGCCGACATTGAGGTAAGATCCCGACCCTCGCGAATAGACGGTGTTCAGGCCATCAACGAGGATGGCGTTGCCATTGGCGCCGGCGTTCGTGCCGATGGTGTGGGTAACCGTGCCACTGCCGCCACCTGTGATGAAAGCGCCATTGGTGATGTTCAACTGATTGTTTGACGACGAGACGCCCATGTTGATCTGGGCGCCGTTGCCGTAGAGGAAGTAAGAAGGACTGGCGCTAGTGCCGGGAGTGGAAATATTCACGGTGTTGCCGCCGAAGGTCGAATTGCCAATCGAGAGGCTGCGAAAGTTCGAGGCGATGGTGGCGAACTTGCCGCCGTTGGCGATGTTGACCGTGTTGTTGGCGGTGGTGTTGCCGACGTTCAAGCCGCTGTTGTTGCCGCTGGCGGCACCGCCCCGGATGGTGTTCAATCCACCGAAGTTGACCGTCCCGCCGCCCTCGACCACGACGCCGGCAGTGCCGTCGAGGGTGGAGTTGATCGTCGCGGTGTTGCCGCCTGTCGAGATCGCTGGCGTTCCAGTGAGAGTGAGAGTATTACCTGTAAGGATGTCGTTGTTGACGTTGAAGGTCACGCCGGTGGCGGAGATCGGGGCGGTCAGAGTGACGGTGCTGCCGGCGGTGCCGCCGAAGACGGCAGTGTTGCCGTTGGTCCAGAGGCCGCCGAAATTGGCGTCGGTGGTATTCCAGTTGCCGGTGGATGCGCCGTTGTCCCAGGTCAGGTCAACAGCTTGGACCGAAGGCATAGCGAGAAGAGCGGCGAGCGAACCGCCGAGGACGAAACGAAGAGATGCGGTGTTTTTCATAATAGGTTTTAAATATTCACGGGCATGTGATTGCGGGAGAATCCACAGTCATCGGCCGGGTGACAAGGGATTTTTTCTAATTTTTTGGCCGTTCGGGAGGTTCCGTCGTTCCAGCCTCAGACATCCTGACCGCGGGGGAAATGAAGGGAACCAACTCCTGAGGGCCAGCGGCCCGGCATGATACCAGCCCGGCCCAACGGGCTGGCGGCCCGCCTCCCTTGCCGATGGTTCTCCAACCGCCGAAAGCCTAACACCATCGTCGGCGCAATGAATCCCGGAGTGCCCCGGCGCTGCGGCGCTGCGGCTCAACCGCCGCTCTTGCCGGGCGCGCGGCTGGCGGTTAAGAAGCTGGCCATGCCGCTGCACACCCGGGATTTCGACTACCATCTGCCGGAGGCGCTGATTGCATCGCGTCCCCTGGCGGAGCGGACGGCTTCGCGGATGCTGGTGGTGTGGCGGGATTCCGGGCGCATCGAACACCGGAATTTCCGCGAGTTTGCGGAATTCCTGCGTTCGGACGATCTGGTGGTCCTCAACGACACCAAGGTGATTCCGGCACGGGTGTTTGCCGACGACGGGAAAATCGAGTTGTTATGCCTCGACCGGCTTTCACCCGTGGAGTGGCGCTGCCTGGCGCGTCCCGGCAAGCGGATGAAACCCGGCCGGACACTCACGGTGGCTGGCATGACCGGCACGGTGGCGCAGGTCTTCGACAACGGCGACCGCTTGATCCGCTGGGACTCGCCGCTGGACCTCAACCAACACGGGCATCTCGCGCTGCCGCACTACATGGGCCGCCACGACGAGCTGTCCGACCGCGAGCGCTATCAGACGGTGTTTGCGCGCGAGGAGGGGGCGATCGCCGCGCCGACCGCCGGGCTGCACTTCACGCCGGAGTTGCTAGAGAAACTGCCGCACGCGTTTCTCACGCTGCATGTCGGAGTGGGCACCTTCCGCCCGGTGAGCGCGGAGGTGGTTTCCGATCACATCATGCACGCGGAGAAATATGCGGTGAGCGCGGCAACCGCCCGCCGCGTGAACGCCGCGGGCCGGGTGGTGGCGGTGGGCACCACGGTGACGCGCGTGCTGGAAGCGGTGGCATTGGAGCGTGAGGGCCGGGCCTCGCGGATTGAGGAAAAAGAACATGGCGGCGCGACGGATATCTTCATTCGCCCGCCGCATGACTTCCGGGTCATCGGCGGCTTGCTGACCAATTTCCACCTTCCTCAAAGCACCCTGATCATGCTGGTGAGCGCCTTCGCCGGGCGCGAGCTGGTGCTGGAGGCCTACCGCAAAGCCGTGGAGGAACGCTACCGCTTCTACAGTTATGGCGATTGCATGCTGCTGATCTAACACAATAAGAATGGGCCCAACCGTGCGATCTCCGCTTGCTTCCGGGCTGTCATGCCATAGCCTCGGCGCCGATCCAAACCACTCAATCCCCATGAAAAGCCCGTTTCCCCGCCACCCCGCCGCGTCCGCCTCCAAACTTCGAATGATGGCCGTGATCTGTCTCCTGCCGTTTGCCGTAACCGCGCTGCGCGCCGAAGAGCCGCAGCCGCCGGTGGTCGATCCGGGTCAGCCGGGTGGCGCACCATCGGATGCGATCGTGTTGTTCGATGGCAAGGATCTCTCCAAATTCCGCGGCGAGCGCAAACCCGAGCCGACCTGGAAGATCGCCGACGGCGCGATGGAAAGCACCCCGCCGGGCGGTGTTTTCTCCAAGGAGGAGTTTGGCGACATCCAACTGCATGTCGAATGGGCGGCTCCGACGGTTCCCAAGGGCGAAGGCCAGGGCCGCGGCAACAGCGGCGTCTATCTGATGGGCCGCTATGAAATCCAGGTGCTCGATTGTTTTAACAACAAGACCTATCCAAACGGCCAGTGCGGCGCGTTCTACGGGCACAACCCGCCACTGGTCAACGCCTGCCGCAAGCCCGGCGACTGGCAGGTCTATGACATCATCTTCCATGCGCCCAAAAAAGTGGATGGCAAGGTGGTGGCGGGTTCCTACACCGTGCTGCACAACGGGATCCTGATTCAGGACCATATCCCTGTCGGCGAAAAAAGCACCACCGCCGCGCCGCTCAACGGCTTCGCGGAGACAGGCCCGCTTTACCTGCAGGACCACGGCAACCCGGTGCGCTTCCGCAACGTCTGGCTGCGCAAACTCAACGCCCCGGCGAAGTAATCCTAAAAAGGACAGCCCGGCACGTCCCGCGCACCACGGGCAGCGCGGAGTGCCGCTTCCGATCCGGGCGGGTGCGGCTGCCGCCGCATTCAGAGACCTTTCACTCCGTTGTAATCCTTGTAGGTGCCGGTTGGCACGGTCACCGGTCGCCACTCGCGATTCATCCGGCGGTGCGCGTTGATGAATACGGTGGGGTCGGCCCAGTGGATCATGTCCGATGCCGCGTCGCTGCGGTGCATGCCGATGGTGATGTCATGGCGGATCTCGAAATGAAGGTGCGCGGGATACATGCCGAAATTGGTGCCAATCGTGCCAATCTGCTGGCCGCGTTTGATGACTTGCCCGCGGTTGACCATGATTTTGTCCAGATGACCGTTGAGGGTATCGATGTATTTCACCTGGCCTGAAGCCGGGTCCCGATAGGCGTGGCGGGTGAGCACCACGTTTCCCCAACCGGTGCGGACATTGTTGGCCAGAGTCACTATGCCATCGGCGATGGCATACACCGGGTCGCCAAGATCCTTGTCGCCACCCGCGCGCCCGTTCCAGTCCTCGCCGAAGTGCTGGGGCGCCCGCAAGCGCAAGCCGCGCGCCTTGTAATAGCCATCAGCGTTGGGTTTGCCGACCGGGAAATCGAAGCCATCCGCCAGATTCACCCGCGCTCCTTGGGCAGAACCGTGTGTGTTGAGGGCACCAAATATCGCGATGAGCCAGATTGCGACTTTTCCTCGCCAGTTGATCCGCAAATGAGCCATTCGCAGCAGTCCACCGTCGGAACGGTCACGCCGCAAGTGCAAAAAAGTCATCAACTATTGATAATCAGTGAAAAATCGCGGCGGTTGACCCGCGGTTTTTCCGGCGTCGCCTTACAGGCGGTGGCCGGCCTGGGTAAGCTAATAACGGCAACTTGCCAACCGGCGTCTGGGTGGTATGATTTCCCCGTGCTTACTTGTATACAGATCGATCCAAACATCTGCCACGGCAAACCCGTAATCAGGGGGACCCGTGTTTTGGTTTCCATTATTCTCGGAGCCCTCAGCGGCGGCGATGTGATCGAGACCCTGCTGGAGGACTATCCGAACATCACTCGGGAGGATGTTGAGGCCGCTCTGGAATTTGCCAGCCGCCTTTCGGACTATCAAGAGTCGGCATACGAGGCTGTGGCATGAAATTCTTCTTGGATGAGAATTTCCCGAAGGCCGCAGTAGGCTTGCTTGAAGGCATCGGGCATGTGGTGTTTGATCTGCGGGGTTCGGGCCGCGAGGGCTTGCCAGATCCGGATGTTTTCGCCGAAGCTCAGCTCAGCGCGGCGGTGTTTCTGACGACCGACCGTGATTTTTTCCATACGATTCCCATCGGCGACAACTCCGGTGCTCCTAGAAAAGTCAGCGCTGCTCGCGGCGGCCGGCATCGCCCTGCTCGCCGCGCGGCTGGCGATGCGACACTGGTGGCCCAATGACGCGGGCGGCGGCGCCGGCGCGACCAAGGAGGCAGACCATGCGTAAGGCGATAGCTGTAGCGGCGGGAAGCCGCTTGGTAAATTCGGCATCTACTTCGACAGCGGCCGTCTCCACAGGGGCTGGAGGCGGCGGGAGCGCGATAGGTTTGATTTGCTGAACGGTGATTGTCCGCCCGCCCTGTTCGTGGGTGGTGGCTTCGAGGATGTCCTGTGCGGGAATGCGGAATTCGGGTTTCGGCGGGACCGGTGGCGGTGGCGTGCCGTCTGGTATTTCACCGAGAATACGGGCGGCGGTTGGCACGGTAGCGCGAGCAGCGCTGATGTCTTCGGAATTTTCGACATCCGCGACCTGCGAACGGACGATCACCGCAGTGGCCAGCCCCACCATCAACACGAGTGGAAATATTTTCATTGGAAGTGCCTCTTCATATCCTTGGTCGTAGCATCAGGTCAACTGACCAAATCGGCATTCGGGTGGTCGAACCAACCAACAATTGGCGGTTTCCGCCGCCTAAATGATAGAGGATGCACGAAAATCGCAAAAATATGCTCAGTTCGTCAGCTTACGGACAGCGCATCAGGTTTGATACTGCACGATAACTCACCCCATCCACATCTCCAAATCTGCCATCGCCGCCCTGACGTTCCCTGCTGCCCCGGCCGCGATCATCCGGGTAGTTGCGATAGGAACAGCCCACCGCCCCGCGAGGAATGCCGCTAATACCTCGTTTTCCGGTGGCTGGAGGCGGACCGATTGGAACCGGGTTTGGAAGCGTTCGGTCAAACTGCCGAGGTCGAGGTTCGTGGTGCCGTGAAACGCCCGGAGCAAATTGAATTCTTCCTCCGTCTTTACGGCCTTTGGGAGGGCATCATCGACATTCCTCCGCCGCCCAGACCACCCTTCGACATCGAGACCTTCGAGCCTATCGAGCCACCCTGGCAGGCGATCAAGGA
>CAMBPB010000091.1 GCA_945869465.1 Prosthecobacter debontii | reverse complement strand
TGAGGGGAGCCATCCTGCGGCTTCACGACGCGGAAGTTTTCGAGACCCTCAACGCCGGCTTCCACCACCACAGCGCCAAACCCCACGCCGCCTTGCGCCTCCTCAAAACACCCCCGCCACAAATCAATTAACCAGACAACCGCCCTGCGCAGGTAAGCGCTGGCGCAGGATTTCGCTTGCCAATTTGTGGCCGGTTCCCTATGTCCCGCGTCCCTCTTCACGCCGCATTTCAACCAACGAAGACCCGGAGGGACGCTGACGCGGCAAGTCTTCAAGCATCGCCCGACCTGAATCAAGGCGGGAAACCACACATCCCATGATTAACGAACTCATCAACGAAATGGTGGACGCCGGCGTCCACTACGGCCACCAAACGAAAAAATGGAACCCGCGCATGAAGCCCTTCCTCATGAAGGACAAAGGCGGGATTTACATCATCGACCTCGAAAAAACCGTCCAGCAGCTCGACAAGGCCTCGGGTTTTCTCGCCGATCTGGTCGGCAAGGGCAAACGAGTCCTGTTTGTCGGCTGCAAGCGTCAGGCGCAGGATGCCATCCGTGAAGCGGCGGAAGCCACCGGCCAACACTACGTCAACCATCGCTGGCTCGGCGGGATGCTCACCAACAGCCTCACCGTCCGCAAGTCGGTGGAACGCCTCAAGTATCTGGAAACCATCGAGAAACAGCCGGAATTCAAGGCCATGTCGAAAAAGGAACTCGCCGCCCTCGGCCGCGAGCGTGAAAAGCTTCTGCGCAACCTTCGCGGCGTGCGGGACATGGACAAAAAGCCGGACGCCGTGGTGATTGTCGATTCCGCCCGTGAAACCATCGCCGTGGCCGAAGCCCGCCGCCTCAACATTCCGATCGTCGCCCTGGTGGACACCAATGCCGATCCGGCCCTCGTGCAATACCCGATCCCGGGCAACGACGACGCGATCCGCTCGATCCGCATCGTGCTCCAGAATCTGGTCGATGCCATGGTCGCCGCCCGCAGAAACTGATGCTCTCATTCTAACCGGGCGGCCCGTTTCATCACGGGCCGCCCGTCTTTTCCTACCCCAATCACTGCACACGCTTATTCTCCCATGATCACCGCTGCCATCGTCAAAGAACTCCGCGACAAAACCAACGCCGGCATGATGGACTGCAAACGCGTCCTCACCGAAACCAACGGCGACCTCGAAGCCTCCATCAAGCTGCTGCGCGAGCGCGGCATCGCCAAGGCCGGTGCCAAGGCCGACCGCGCCGCCAACGAGGGCGTCATCACGGCCCGCGTCAATGATAACGCCACTTCCGGCATCGTGCTTGAAATCAATTGCGAGACCGATTTCGTTTCCAAGAATGAAAACTTCCAGGCCTTTGTGGCCCGGATCGCCGATACCCTCGCCGCCTCAAGCGCCGCGGATCATGCCGCCGCGCTCGCAGTGCACATGGGCGAATACACCGTGGACGATAGCGTCAAGGCGAAGGTCGTCGAAGTCGGTGAAAACCTCCAGTTTCGCAAGTATGTGCGTTTCGATGCCGCCCCCGGCGGAGTCGTCGCATCCTACATTCACCTTGGCGGCAAGGTGGGCGTGCTCATCGAAATGGGAACCACCCACCCGGCCACGGCGGGCACCGAAACGTTCCGCGAGTTGATCAAGGACCTCACCCTCCACATTGCCGCCAGCGCTCCGAAGGGCCTTTCCCGTGACGATATTCCGGCTGCTCTGGTCGATGCCGAACGGGAAATCTTCCGCGCCCGACTCGCCGACAGCGGCAAGCCCGACAACATCATCGAGAATATCCTCAAAGGACAGATCGGCAAATTTTTCGCCGAGAGCTGTTTCCTCGAGCAGGGTTTCGTAAAGGATCCGGACATCACCGTTGCCAAGCTGCTTGAAGCCAAGGGCAAGGAACTGGGTGATACTCTGACCGTCACCCGCTTCGTGCGCTTCGGTCTCGGCGAATAATTCCGACCCGCGAACTCTCCAACGCCCGCCTCCCTCGTGGAGCCGGGCGTTGTTTGTGAAAAAATTCACTCCGCAGTGCAACCCGCGACGCATCATAGGGGTTCACTCGATGAGGCTAAAGGTTTTACTGAAATTCAAAGCCCCCATGCTGAAGCAGCCACCCCTATCCAACGTCCAGAATCTACTGTTCCCAGCCTTCCCCGACCTGCAGGCCATGCAGCAGATGGCTTTGCAATTCCAGCTGGGAGAATCCCAGTGGTGGCCGCAAGAACTCCTCGAAACCCACCAGTTCAGGCAACTCGGACAGCTGCTTGCGCATGAGGTGCTGCGGCGGGCACTGAATCCCTCGGGTTTCGAGGGGCGATTTGCGCGCTATTTGGAAGGGTTCACCGGGCGCGAGTGGGTCTTCGACGCCTATGAGCACTGGCTGGACCATCAACCTTCGTCGCGGGTTTTCTGGGTCAAGGCGGGACCGGGTTTCGGCAAAACCGCGCTCGCGGTGCAGATGGCCCACCGCCACCGCGCTGCGATCGTGGGGGGCTGGTTTTGCGATCACCAAAGTGTGGAACTGCGCGATCCCCTCCGTGCCCTCCAGACCATCGCCTACCAGCTCGCCCTGCGTTGGGACGATTACCGGGTGCGTTTGTTGCCGCGGCTTGGCTTGTTCGCCGACTCCGGCCCGGAGCGCATCGAGGAAGCCAGGCATGAAATCGCCAAGAAGAGCCTCAATGATCTCTTCTCTTTCCTGATTTCCGAGCCGATGGCGGGGCTGATCTGGCGAGAGCACAAGCTGGTCATCTTGGTCGACGCCCTCGACGAAGCTGCAGAGCCCGATGGAACGAATCCCCTTGCCGCCCTGATCAGCGGGCGATTCCTGGAGCTAACCGTTCGGCTCCGGAGGAATACGCAGCATCAAATCGATAGACAGGGAGAATACGGAAGATGCCGATGTATTCGCGATTGAAGGCTGTGAGATACCGGATGAAAGCAACAGAGTAAGACTGAAAATGAGACCAAGCCAACGATTGGCTTTACGAATCCAAAGTTTCATGGGTGCAAATAGTAGATAGCTTGAAAAGAGGCGGGGAAGGAGGCTGATTTAGCCGCCGCCTTCCCGAGAAAATCGAATCAACAGCTTACCATTTCCACTCGACCCCGGCGCAGACGCCACGGCCGTCGCCGGGGAGGAAATTGCGGGATTTCTGATCCGGAGCTGCGCCGGCATTGGCGACGACGCCGGTGGTGGCCGCATAGCGCTCATCCGTGAGATTCTTAGCCTCGATAAACCACGATAGGCCATGTTCCAACCTGCGGCCGAGCTTGAAGCCAAGCAGCGCGTAGGGATCGGCGCTGAGCGTGTTGGCATGATCGACGTAGGATTTCACGGGCACCCATTCGACGGTCGGTCCGGCGTAGTAGCCCGCCTTGTTTTCCCAGATCAACTCGCCACGAATCAAATGCGGCGGGAGACCGGCGATGGTGTTGTCGCCGTAGGTCGAGTCGTCGTCGAACTTGAAGCTGCCGTATGTCCACACGCCACGGAGGAACAACCGGTTTTCCGCCATGTCTCCCAACGAGCCGCCTAACAGATCGACCTCGCCGAACAACTCGACGCCCCGGTGGCTCGTCTGGTCCGCGTTGGTCGTTCCTAACGGCGTTCCGGCGCTGTCGTTCAGGGCGAGGAATTCATCCTTCACCGCCGAGGCGTAAACGGCCGCGTCCCAGCGGAAATTCGCATGACGGCCACGGGTTCCAAGCTCGATCGAGTTCGCGGTCTGCGCCTCGTTCGGGGTGAGCGCGCCGTTGGTTTCCGAGAAGGACGGCGGCTCGTAACTGCCGCTGAAATTACCGAACACCTGGAAATCCCCCCTGTCCCAGCGCAGACCGATCTTGGGCGTAACGTTATCATACGAGCGGTCGTAACTCGCTGCGGATCCCGACTGTTGCTCGTTCTCGCGCCGGTTGCTGGCGGCGGTGGCCCCGGCAACGCCCGTGAATCCGTGGCCCAACGCGAGTTGATCTTCCACAAAGCCCTCGATGTTAGTCGCGGTTTGGTCCGCACTTGAGGTCAGCGCTCCGCGTTCGCCGAAGTTGTTTTTGAACGTGGCCGCATCGATGGTCCCACGGGTGAGAAACGCGCCGGCCCGCGCGCGGTTGTCACGGCCGAGGAGACGCCCCTCGCGGGTGAAAACCGCGCCCAGCAGCGTATCGTTCGAGAGCTGGTCGATCACTCCCACGAAAGGCGTGATCGGATGATCCAGGTCTTTGTAGGTGAATGCGACGATGAACTCGGTGGTGTCGTTTCCGTTTCTTACCGTGGTCTTGTCCGCGATTCGATAGAGCTCGAAGTCGCGCCGGTTGTCATAAGCGACGGCCCCGAAGAGCGACTCATCCGCCTGTGAGGGATCGTCGTTCAGCTCGGCCTTCGTCAAGCTGCCGGGAAGTTCGGACCGGGAACGGACGGCGGTGATGAAGAACCGGGTCTCGGCGCTGTCTGAAAGCCGCCAGCCGAAGTTGCCGAACAGGCGCTGGTTGTTCTGCTCCGCATGCTCCCGGAAACCGGTTTGATATTGCTCCGAAGCACTGAGATACGCGTCGGTGTTTCCCTCGCTGAGGCCAAGCGCCACGCGGGCGCGGAGGTAGTCGAACGAGCCGCCTTCGAGCCGCATCGAACCACCACGGGCGGAGAGCCCGGTAGCGGAAATATAGTCGATGGCGCCGCCGAGCGTGGAGGAGCCTAGCGCAAGCGCGTTGCCGCCGCGCCAGATGTTGATGTGATCCGCAGCCAGCGGATCGATTGCCTGCATGTCGAAGGCACCATCGGCTAGATTGAGCGGCACGCCGTCCTGAAGCACGCGGATGCCGCGACCGTGGAAGGTGCGCTGCATCCCGGAACCACGGATCGAAATGCGCGCCTCGTCCGAGCCGAAGCGCGGCTGGGCGACCACGCCGGGAGATAGCGCAAAGGTATCCGCCATCGTGCTCGCCCGGCCGCGAAGGTATCGCCCGGCCTCGATGACTTCCGTGCCGCCGGGAGTTTTCGCGAGTTCCTCGCGGCTCGCGGCGGCTGTCGGCACCGTCTTTGAAACCGGGTGGTGGTCGGCCTCCACGACGAGGGGCGCGAGGTGGTTGGATTGCGCGCCAGCGCAGCCGGCGATACTGATAAGAATTGAAATGGAACGATTGGGAGTCATGAAAAAAAGTTGGTTGAAATCAAATAAGAGCGCGATGCGTCCGCGCATCGTGTGGCCAAAGCGGCCTGGACGTCCGCCGAGCGACACGTCCTGATAGTTTCCAGCGAAAGCCCTCGGCCACGCTTCGGAATCCCCTTGGGGAAACGAGCGTGTCAGTCCGTGGATTTCGCGAGCGAATGCGGAATCACGCGGCTCGCGGCGGCTGCGTCGGCACGGCGAGACAGACCTCCTCAAAGGTCCCGGAATACTCCGTCACGCGGAACACGACCACCGTGCCGCGAGGGAACGGCACCCTGACCGAAGCGGGCAGGATGACTTCCATTTTCATCTCGGATTTGAGCAGGGGCTTCTTCTCCTCCTCGCTCTTCGATTTTTTCACCACCTTGCACAAGGCGCACGGATGCTCGCCGTCGAAGGTTTTTTCAACCGCTTTCGAGATCGAGGATTGGCTGGAGAAATCCACCAGCATGTTC
Organism: Prosthecobacter debontii; assembly: GCA_945869465.1. GTDB lineage: Bacteria > Verrucomicrobiota > Verrucomicrobiia > Verrucomicrobiales > Akkermansiaceae > Luteolibacter. The sequence goes on along the minus strand of CAMBPB010000091.1, from coordinate 9,244 downwards.
CCCCAGGCGATGGTCTGGAGCAGCGCCCAATGACCGCCCATCGAGATGATGAGCGCTCCGATCAGGAGATATTGGCCGGCACGCAAAGCCCGTTTAGACATCGCGGGGAAGAGACGATTCCACCCGAACCGGGTCAAGTTGCTTTTTTGTTGGAGCCTTCGTTTGACTGCAAGGAATTTGCTTTCTGCGCATGGGCGGAGCTTCCGGTTGAGGAGCTGACTCAAGCGAAACAACAAAGCGCCGCTCTTTGGCAAGAGCGGCGCCCGGAAATCCCAATGAGCGGGGAAATTATTCCTCGGGTTTCGCTTCCCCTTTTTCGGCGGGCTCGGAGCCCTTTTTCTTGCTGTCTTCGAGGCGTTTCCGGAAACCGTCGATACCGGGAATCAGCGGGCTTTTTGGCGCGAAGGCCTTGGCTTCGTCCACGGCCTTGAGAGCTTCGTCGAACTTGTTCTGTTGGGCGAAGATCACCGCGCGGGTCATCATCACCTGCAGGGCATCCTCGGTTTCAAAGCCACCCTGTTTGATCGTCTTGTCCACCAGCGCGAGCGCGCCGTCCATGTCCTGTTTGCCGGCGAGTTCCTCAAGAGCCTCTTGGAAATCCATCATACGCTTCTTGGCGGCAGCCTTTTTGCCAAATCCCGTTTCGTCCTTGGGATCGGCGGCTTTGATTTGTTCGGCGACCTCGCCATAGAAATTCGCCACCACATCATCTTCCAATTCCATCGCGGCGAGCGCGGTGACCAAGGCCTTGGCCTTTTCCACGCCTTCAGCTTTGCCGGCGACGGCAAAGGCCTCGTCGCGTTTGGCTTTCCTGCCACGCAATTCGTTGAGGTGCTCGACGTATTTCCCGGGACCACCTTTCTGATAGCCGGTGGTGGCATAGGGGCGGCCCTCGGCATCGCAAAGCACGATTGATGGATAACCCTGCACGGCGTATTTCTCACCGAGTTCGGCATTCTGCTTCTGCGTTGCCTCGGAGAGCTTCGACTTGTCTTTCGGGAAATCCAGTTCGATGAGCACGAAGGAATCCTTCACTCCGGCCTTGAAGGCATCGTGTTTGAAGACCTCCTCGTTGAGTTTGATGCACCAGCTGCACCAGTCGGAGCCGGTGAAGTCGATGAGCAGGTCCTTTTTGGATTCGGTGGCTTGTTTTTTCGCGGCCGCGTAGTCCGAGGACCAGCCTTTGCCGCCTGCGAAGGCAACGCCGTGAAGCGCCACGATGGCGGCGCAGAGGGTGGATGTGATTTTCATAAGAGAGATGAGTGTGAAGCCCGGGTTCTCCGGCGTCGAGAAGAATTCGAAGCGCTCACGACACATATCCCAGCCACGGACCGAGCCATTTTTCCGCTTCGTTCAGAGTCATGCCCTTGCGGCGGGCGTAATCCTCGAGCTGGTCCTTTTGCAGTTCGGAAATAGCGAAGTAATGGCTATCGAGATGGGAAAAATAAAGCCCGCATACCGCCGCGCCGGGGTGCATGGCGCAGCTCTCGGTGAGGGTGACTCCGGTTAGGGCGGACGCGCCGAGCAAATCGAAAAGGATAGGTTTCTCGGTGTGGTCCGGCTGGGCCGGATATCCCGGCGCGGGACGGATGCCGCGGTAGTTCTCGTGGATCAATTGGCCGGTCGTGAGTTCCTCCTCCGTCTCATATCCCCACTCGATGCGCGCCCGATGATGGAGCAATTCCGCGAAGGCCTCGGCAAAGCGATCGGCGAGGGCTTTCACCATGATCGCGCCGAAGGGGTCATGCGCCGCGTCGAGTTCCGCCGCCAGTTCATCCGCGCCATGGATGCCGACGACGAAGCCGCCGATGTAGTCGGCAGCGGCGGTTTTTGAGCGCCCTGGCTTGTTGAAAACCTCCGCCACAGGCGCCACCCAGTCGGCGAGCGCGACGTTGGGTTTGCCGGTGTCCTTTTTGATCTGCTGGCGCAGGGAGTGGAAGCGGCAGCGTTCGGCGCTGCGGGATTCATCGGTCCAAACGATGATGTCGTCGCCCTCGGCATTGGCGGGGAAAAACCCGTAGATACCGCGCGCTTGCAAACGGTTTTCGGAAATGATGCGGTCCACCCAGCCAAGCGCGTCCTGATAGAGCTTCGCAGCTTCGGCGGCTCCTTCGATATTTTTCGTTTTAAGGACCTTGTGTTCGCGATCCCACACGCCACGAAGTTCCCAGGCGTGGAAGAACGGCGTCCAATCGATATAATCCACCAGTTCGCGGAGGCTGAAGGCGGCGCGGGCATCCTGCCCGACGTTTCTGGTGCCGAGAAACGACGGGACCGGCGGTGTGTAGTTCTCCCAATCGAACTGCGGGGCGGCGGCGCGCGCCTGCTCGATTGTGAGCGTTTCCTTTTTCGGGCCGCCGATGAAGTTTTCGCGCAGGGTCTGTTGTTTGGCGCGGTTTTTCGCCCCGAAGGCGTCCCGCTGGTCCTTGGATAGAAGCGAGGTCGTCACCGGCACCGAGCGCGAGGCGTCGAGCACGTGCACGACGGCTCCAGAGTAATGTTCCGCGATCTTGATAGCCGTGTGCGCGGCGGAAGTAGTGGCCCCGCCGACTAACAATGGCACCTTGAAACCGCGACGCTCCATTTCCTTGGCGACATGCACCATCTCGTCGAGCGACGGGGTGATCAGACCTGATAGACCGACCACGTCCGCGCCGAGTTCGATCGCCTTGTCGAGGATCTTGTCGCAGGGAACCATCACGCCCATGTCGGTGACTTCGAAGCCGTTGCAAGCGAGCACCACGCCGACGATGTTCTTGCCGATGTCGTGAACATCGCCCTTGACCGTGGCGATGAGGAAGCGTCCCGCGGAGCGCCGGCGGCCGGCGAGTCGCAGCGCTTCCTCGTCGCTCACCGAGGGATCGGCGGCTTTGATTTCCTCGATGTCGGAAGCCAGGAACTCGGCCTTTTCGGCTTCCATGAACGGCGTGAGCCAGGCGACGGCCTTCTTCATGACACGGGCGGATTTCACCACTTGGGGCAGAAACATTTTTCCCGCGCCGAAGAGATCGCCGACGACGCCCATGCCATCCATCAGCGGACCTTCAATCACCTTGAGCGGGCGGCCGTAGATCGCGAGGGCGGCCTCGGTGTCTTCGTCGATGAATTTGTCGATGCCCTTGAGCAGGGCATGTTCGAGACGTTTTTCCACAGGGTCGTTGCGCCAGGAAAGATCCTCCTCGATCTTCTTGCCATCGTGGCCTTTGAAGCGCTCAGCGAGTTCCAACAGGCGCTCGGTGGCATCGGGGCGGCGGTTGAGGAGGACATCCTCCACGCATTGGAGCAGCTCCTTGGGGATCTCGTCGTAAACCTCAAGCATGCCGGCGTTGACGATGCCCATGTCCATGCCCGCGAGTCCCGCGTGATAGAGAAAGGCCGAGTGCATCGCCTCGCGGACCTTGTTGTTGCCGCGGAACGAGAACGAGATGTTGGAAACTCCGCCGGACACCTTGGCGCCCGGGAGGTTCGCCTTGATCCAGCGGGTGGCGTTGATGAAATCGAGCGCGTAGTTGTTATGCTCCTCGATGCCGGTGGCGACCGTCAGGATGTTCGGATCGAAAATGATGTCATCGGGATTGAAGCCGACTTCATCGGCGAGGATGCGGTAGGCACGTTGGCAGATGCGGATTTTTTCCTCATAACTGGCCGCCTGGCCGTTTTCATCGAAGGCCATCACCACCACCGCCGCGCCATAACGCATGATGTGGCCGGCTTGTTTCCTGAAATTCTCCTCGCCTTCCTTGAGTGAAATGGAATTCACAATCCCCTTCCCTTGAAGGTATTTGAGGCCTTCCTCAAGGATTTCCCATTTCGAGGAATCCACCATGATCGGGACCTTCGCCACATCGGGTTCGCCCTGGAGCAGACGCAGAAAGCGACTCATCATGGACTTGCCGTCGATCAAGCCGTCGTCAAAACAGATATCTATCACATTGGCGCCATTGGCGACCTGCTGGCGCGCCACTTCCACGGCGGCTTCGAGATCGCCGGCGCGGACGAGCTTGGCGAACTGCGGGGAACCGGCGACGTTCGCGCGCTCGCCGATCATGAGGAAGCGCTTGTCAGCCGTGTGGTTGTAGGCCTCGGCGCCGGAAAGACGGAGGGCGTGTGGGATGGTGGGCATGGAAATGGGAGAGGTTTAGTCTTTCATACTTCAAAGATCTTCCTTTGCGTCACTTTGCGACCTTTGCGTCTCGGCGGTAAAAATTTCAACCAATAGCCGGCACTTCACGCGGTTTGCGGTTGGCGACGGCCCTGGCGATGGCGGCGACGTGTTCGGGAGTGTTGCCGCAGCAGCCGCCGGCGAGGTTGAGCAGGCCGGCGTCGGCGAATTCGGCCATGAAGTCATGCATGTGTTGCGGATCGAGATCGAAGCCGGTCGGCGCGAGCGGATTGGGCAGGCCAGCGTTCGGATAGCAGGAAACGTGGGTGGTGGCGCAGTCGGATAGCTCCTCCAAATGCGGACGCATCAGGTCAGGTCCGAGCGAACAGTTCAGGCCGATTGCCAGCGGGTGGGTGTGGGCGAAGGCATTCCAGAAGGCCTCCACTTTTTGCGCGGAGATCATCGTTTCCCCGCCGAGTCCGACGGCGGCGGATATAATGATAGGCAGCCGGAGTTTCGCTTCCGCAAACACCTCCTGCACGGCGACCGCGGCGGCTTTGGCATTGAGGGAATCGAAAATGGTTTCGATCATCAGAATGTCGCAACCGCCCTCAATGAGCCCGCGGATCTGGTGTTTGTAGGCTTCCAGGACCTGATCGAAGGTCACCACCCGGAAGGCGTGGTCGTTGGCGTCCGGCGAGTTCGTTAGAGAAACCGTGAGTGGCCCGATCGCGCCGGCGACATAGCGTTTGCGCCCGGTGTCCGAGCCGATGTCGTCCGCCCATTTCCGGCAGAGCCGGGAGGATTCGACGTTCATCTCCCACGCGAGTTGGTTGAGGAATGGAGTATCGATGATTTTCTGGAAAAACTCCGGGTCCTTGCGACCGCCGTGCTCGCGGGGGTCATCCACGAAGAACTCGCTCTGTGCGATGCTGGTGGCGGAAAAGGTGTTGGTTTCGCAAATGTCTGAGCCCGCCTCGTAGAAACGCTTGTGGATGTCGCCGATGACGTCGGGGCGGGTGAGGCTGAGGATATCGCCGTTGTTGAGCAGATCCTTTTCGGTTTGCGCGAAGCGCGTGCCGCGGGCGTCGGCCTCGGTTAAGCCGTAGGCGCGGATGGTGGTGCCCATTGCGCCGTCCAATACGAGGATCCGCCGGGCAAGGGCGGCGGTGAGTTCGGCGGTGAGGTCGGGCTGCGGCATGCGCCAAACCTAGGCGGTTCCCGGATTCAATTCAAGGAACAAATCATCGCATCTGGATATGATGATGTGAGTTAGGCGAAGAGTTCCTTCAACACCTTGGCCGGCTCCACGCCGGTGAGGCGCTGGTCGAGTCCTTGGAATTTAAAACTTAGGCGCTCGTGTTCGAGGCCGAGCGAATGGAGCAGGGTCGCGTGGAGATCTCGAATGTGGACGGGATCGCGCACGATGTTGTAGGACATTTCGTCGGTCTCGCCATAAACTTGGCCACCCTTGATGCCGCCGCCAGCCATCCAGATGCTGAAGCAGCGCGGGTGGTGATCGCGTCCGTAGTCGGTCTCGGAGAGGCCGCCCTGGCAATAGACCGTGCGTCCGAATTCGCCGCCCCAGATGACCAGCGTGTCCTCCAGCATGCCGCGTTGTTTCAGATCTTGGATCAGCCCGTAGCCGCCCTGGTCGACGTCCTTGCACTGGGAAGCGATGTCCCGTGGGAGCGATCCGTGCTGGTCCCAACCGCGATGGAAAATCTGCACGAAACGCACGCCGCGCTCCAGCAGGCGGCGGGCCATGAGGGCGGAGTTGGCGAAGGTGCCGCGCTTCTTGCTGTCGTCGCCGTAAAGCTGATAGGTGGCCTCCGTCTCGCCGGTTAGATCAGTGAGTTCCGGCACCGAGGCCTGCATGCGGAAGGCCATTTCATACTGCTGCATGCGGACCTCGATTTCAGGATCGCCGATGGCCGAGAACGAACGGCGGTTCAAATCATTGAGTCCGTCGAGCATGTTGCGGCGGGTTTCCCGCGAGATGCCGGGTGTATCCTGGAGAAACAACACGGGATCGCCGAGCGAACGGAGCGCCACCCCGGCGTGTTTGCCAGGCAGGTAACCGGAACCCCACAACCGCGACGAGATTGCCTGCACGTTCGAATGCGGCGATGAATGGGTGGCATGCAGCACGACGAATGACGGAAGTTCTTGGTTCATCGAGCCCAGGCCATAGGATAGCCACGATCCGATGGAAGCCTTGCCCGCCTGCATCGATCCGGTATAGACCAATTGATTTGCGGGTTCGTGGTTGATGGCATCGGTGTGCATCGACTTGATGAGGCACAGGTCATCGACCATTTTACCGGTCCACGGCAGCAACTCGCTGATGTGGGTGCCGGATTGGCCGTGTTGTTGGAATTTGAAAATCGACGGGGCGAGCGGGAAGGCCCCCTGGCCCGAGGTCATGCCGGTGAGGCGTTCGCCCTGGCCCTTGAGCCAGGTTTTGAGGTCTTCCTTGAAACGTTTTTTCAAGTCAGGCTTGTAGTCAAACAAGTCGAGCTGGGAAGGCGCGCCGATGAGGGAAATGTAGATCACCCGTTTCGCCTTCGGCGCGATCTGAGGCAGCGAGTTTCCCAAGTCGGCGAGGCCGTCGGCGGCGGAAACTCCGCGTTGTCCTAACAGCGAAGCGAGCGCCGCCATGCCGAGGCCGGTGCCGGATTTCCGGAAGAACTGGCGGCGGCTGTAGGCGGTGTTATGATATTCTATCGGAGTCATCGCAGGTTAGCGGGTGATGGTTTCATCGAGGTTGAGAATCTGGCTGGCAACCAGTGTCCAGGCGGCAAGTTCCGGGATGGGGGCATCCTTCGGCGGCGGCGTGGCCCCGGTGGCCACCAGCTTGGTGGCGCCTTCCACGTTGGCTTGGAATCCGGCCAGCGCGGCATCGAAGGTCTTGCTGACAATCTTGCGCTCGTCGCTATCGAGTTTCCGTCCGATCAGGCGCAGGGTGATGAAATCCAGGCGGCCATCGACATCCGCCGCGGTCTTGAGGGCGTGCGCGGCCAGCTCGCGGGAGGCCTCCACAAACTGCGGATCGTTAAGCAGCACCAGCGCTTGCAGCGGTGTGTTGGTGCGATCGCGGCGGACACAGAACGCCTCGCGGGTCGGCGCATTGAAGATCTCCATCGTCGGTGGCGCGGCGGTGCGCTTCCACATCGTATACAGCGAGCGTCGATAGAGATTCTCGCCGGCATCCTGTTTGTAGTTGCGGGTGTTGGATTCCTTCATCGCGACGGCCTCCCAGATGCCTTCCGGCTGATAGGGTTTCACCGATGGTCCGCCGGTTTTGGGCGAGAGTAAACCTGCGGCGGAGAGCACCATGTCGCGGATCGGTTCGGCATCGAGCCGGATACGCGGACCGCGGGCTAACAAGCGGTTGGCGTGATCCGCTTCGAGTTTCTCCGGTGTCACCTGCCCGGACTGGCGGTAGGTCGCGGAGGTAGCGATCACCTTCAACATGTGCCGGTAATTCCATTTCGAGGAAATAAACTCCGCGGCCAGCCAATCGAGCAATTGCGGGTGGCTTGGGCGCGCGCCCATGACGCCGAAATCCTCGGTGGTTTCCACGATTCCGGTGCCGAAAAAGTAATACCACGTGCGGTTCATTGTGACTCGCGCCGGCAAGGGATTGAGGGGATCAGCCAGCCAGCGGGCCAGTCCGAGACGGTTTTTGGGTGCGTCGGCCGGCATTGGTGGCAATACCGCGGGAGTATCGGCCGTCACCCGCTCGCCGGGGGACGTGTATTGGCCGCGGATCAGGATGTTGGCGAAGGGAGGCTCATTTTTCTCGTCCATCACAAGCGTGTCCGAACTCGATTTTTTCAGTCCATCCCGTTGTGTTTCCAGGGCGGCGATTTTTTCCTGCACGCCGGACGAGGCAGTGGCATGAGTCGCCATGTAGGACGCGAGAAGTGCCTCGTTTTGCGCGGGTGTGCGCTGGGCTGCGGCGATTGCCAGGATCGCTGCCAAAGCCCCGTCGGAAGACAGGCGCTTGATCTCTTCAGCCGGAACAACCCGGTCATGAATCCGCAAATCCTGTAGCAGGACCTCGCCTCCTTTCAACCGGTTGTGGCCATTCGCCCGGCTGCCGATGCGCAGGGGCACCTCGGTGTGGATGGAGGCTCGCTGGTTGTTAGACTCGTAGGTCATTTTCGCCGGCTCGCCATTCACCCACAGCAGGTAGGCGTCCTGCGGTTCCTTCGCCGGATCATGGGTGATGGCCACATGCTGCCACGATCCGCCGGGCAGCGGTTGTGGCGTTAGAAACTTGGCCGCCTTGGCCGGCCATTCATCGATGAAATGGGCACCGATGCGGCCGCCTTCCAAATACAAATCCCAGCCGCGGAATCCTTGCGCCGAGTCCATCCGGGCGATCACCGCGCCCAGGGGATTTCCCTCGATGCGAAGAAACGCGGACACGGTGAAGGGCTTGCTCATGTCCAGATCCCCGAGTCCCGCACCGACGTCCACGGGTTCGCCGCTGGCCACGACGGCCTGGCCGGTCCGCCCGGGCTTGCGTCCGATGGAAATCGCGAACTCCTTAGGCTGGCCACCCACGGTGCCGTGAATCGGCCCGTCCTGCTCGGTGAGCGGCAGGTGCAGCACGAGCGAGGGATCGGGAACCGCGGCGGCCGCCGATGATTGAGCGGCCAGCCATTTGTCGAAATCCGCTTGGACGGTGGCGTTCGGGGTGGCCAGGTCCTTGCGCGCGGCGGCGATCTCGCCCTCGAGCGCGGCGATGCGCTTGCGGTCCTCGATTTTCGGCACCGACAGGACCGGCTTGTGCGAGGCGTTGTTGCCGTCGAGTGCGGACATCGTGGAGTTTCTGAAAAACGCGGTTAGTTGATAGAACTCGCGCGTGCTGACGGGGTCGAACTTGTGGTCGTGGCAGGCGGCGCAGCCGGCGGTTAGGCCCAGCCAGACGGCGGTCATGGTTTCCACCCGGTCCTTGGCGTAAATCGCAAGATACTCGTCAGCGATCGCACCGCCCTCGCCGGTGGTGGCGAGGCAGCGGTTGTAGCCGCTGGCGACTTTCTGATCGAGGGTGGCGTCCGGCAGCATGTCGCCGGCGATCTGTTCGGTGGTGAACTGGTCCCACGGCATGTTGCGCTGGAACGCATCGAG
>CAMBPB010000090.1 GCA_945869465.1 Prosthecobacter debontii | reverse complement strand
TCGGGCGACGTCGGAAACGTGGGTGAGGTCGCGGCGCTGGCTGCCATCTCCCAGGATGGTGACGGGTTGGTCCCGCTCGATTGCCCGCTGGAAGGATTCGATGGCCAGATCGGGACGTTGCCCATCTTGAAGTAGGGAATCAGCCCACTCACCCGCCAGTTGTAGAGTTGGCGGCGGCAGATTTTCAGGTGACGGGTGAGTTCCTGTTCGGTCATCAGGTCGAGTTCGGTGCGCGGCGAAGATGGGTGCGTGTCCATGCCCCGTGTTGCCGTGTCAACGGGGTGGGGGACTAGACCGGACCAAATCGGGAAGTCATGGATTCGTGGGATAAAGAAGCGATTTCGCTAGGTTCTAAGCATTTCCATAAGTCACTGATAGATGGTGACAAATGGTGACAAAATACCTTCCCGTTAGTGCCCAAACTTGCTCCAATCTATCTTGCACCTATGTGGAAATATTGGGAAAAATCAAGCACTAGCAAGTATGCAACGGTATGATAGTCAGATAATTGTATACATTCAAATCCTACTCCCGCAACCAATGAAAGCCGTTCAACTTCAAGGAGTTGAGCGGCTTTCGCCTTTCTGGAAATAGCCAGTGAAGGCACTCAGTGAAGGCACTTTTGAGGTGGTTTGCTCATTTTTAGTTTTTTCCAATGGGCGGCAGGATTGTTGTTCGGAGTGGTCAACGAATTGCGAATAGGTGGATTCTCTGACGGATTCATGCCGCCACTCATTGGTGGTCCGGTTGTCCCATTCCCCGCGCCCACCGTGCGCGATAGACGCCCAGACGTGTTTCGGGTAGTCTCGCCCCATGGAACTCGATTGGCGCGGCAGACTGATCCTGCGGAAACTGGAAGAAGGCTGCACCATTCGGGAAACAGCGACAGCGGTCGGGATTTCCCGGCAGGCTGTCCTGAAGCGCCAGAACGTCTCCCCGGACTTCGCCCAAGCGATCGCGGCGGCTCGTGAGGTGGGCAAGGTCGAGCGCACCTTCCGTCTGTGGCTCCGACACCCATTCCGGGGCAAGCGACCTCCCACGGGCAAAGGGCATGGTGGGGTGCCGCGATTCAGCTACGGGAGGCGATAGGGTCGGACTCCTGATGAAACGATCGTTTGATCTACCGGTCACTCCCGGAACCTCCTACCCCCTAACCTCCGCCGCCAGCGCCTCGGCCTGGAGAACCACGGTGCGGATGGCGGCGTCCTTCCGCGTGAGGCATGAACAACCCGACAAAGAAGGCGATTTTAGAAGCATTGCATCATGGGAATTTGCTTCTATGCCGCGACCACATACAGGAACTTCTGGAACCCGACGAAGACCTCTTGGATCTGCTTGGGTGCTCCGAGGTCCGCCACGGCGTCGGGGAGTGAGTCGTGATACTTGAGGCGGAGCAGCGGGGTGAGCTTCGCCTGATCCAGTTCCTCGACGCCGACGTTGACGTAGTGGGACAGGACGAAGTCGAGGAAGACTTGTTGCTTGGGGTTGAACTGGGCGCTGATCTCCACCTTCGCCTTGGACGCCCGATCCTCACGGGTGATCGGAGGCATGGCGTAGGCGACGTAGGCCAGCACGTCGAAGAGGTCGCTCTTCTCGGCGTCGATGATCTTCTGCATCTCGGTCATCTGCTCGTGGCCGAAACCGGCTTCGGAGAGTCCCTCCAAGAGCGTGGCGCGGGTGCCGGGGGCGCTCCATAGGGTGCGGAGTTCCTCCTCGTCTTTGAAGAAGTCCGGCAGCTTGCCGAAGAGCATCTCCATGAACTGCTGGGCGGACATCGGCGTCCCGTCCGGGTGCCAGAAGCTCGTCATGGTCATGTGCTGGATGGTCCGTTCCTTGCCGTCGGCGAGCTTCACCTTCACCTTGTTCTTCCGCTGGCATTGGCAGGGTTGTTTGCCGCAGACGGGACACTTTTCCTTCGGACACTCGCACGGACTCTTGCCACACTTGGCGCATGGGGCCGGGTGAAGGAATCAGCAGTCCCGGCCGGTGGATTTGAGTCATCTGAATGATTGCGTCCGGCTCCCGGTCACCCTAGGGTCACGGCGATGGGCGTGACGAAAACCTTGCAAGCAGCCACTGGTTGGCTCGAACTCGGGATTGCCGACGAGGCATTGACCGAACTGGAAATGTTGCCGACGGATGCCCGGACGCAACGCGAGGCATTGGAGTTGAAACTGGCGGCCCAGATGGTGATTCAATCATGGAACTCCGCTTCCGACACCGCCCGCCTGCTGTGCCTGAAGGCCGCCGATGAGCCGGTGTTTTTCCTCCGGGCAGCATTCTGCCTGCATGAAACGGGCGATACCCTCGCGGCTTGCAATTGGCTGCTGCGCGGACCGAAGACGCTTTTCGACATGGCCATCTTCCACTACAACCTCGCCTGTTATCTGTGGACCTTGGGTGAGGCCAATCGCGCGCGCAGCCACCTGAAACAGGCCATCACCATGGACGAATCCTTTCTCGAGGCCGCCCGCGACGACCGCGATCTGGCGGGCATCGGACCGGTGTTGTAAGGGAAATCCAAACGAGGTTTTGCTGCGGCGGAAAACGGGGCGTGAATCAGAGAATACGGGTGGCTCGCGTCTGGATTCCGGCCATCCTTTGTTTCAGAGTTGTCCGCCCATTCTTCCTCAGGAGTGCGATTGCGCGAGCAGCTCGACGATGAGCGAGAGCACCTCGTCGCGGTCCTTGCCGGCGAGGCCGAGGGCGAGTTGGGCGGCGAGCAGTCCGTAGTGGAGGTCGATGTCGTGGCGGCGTCCGAGCAGTTCATGAGCGAGGTAGCGTTCGCGGCGGGCGGTTTCGGCGAGGGCGGAGGAAAGTTCGGTGCCGCCATCGGCGAGTTGGCGACCGAGGGTTTCCATCACTGAAGGGGTCAGCACGTGCATGCCGAAGAAACAAAGGTAGTTGCCGGCGCGCAATCCCGGCATCACCAGTTTTTGTTCGGCCTCGGTGGGCGTGGGTTTTTCGATGATGGTCTCGACTTCATAGAGCCGCTCGGAGCCGGGAACACGCCTTCCGCCGACGCAGCCATAGTAGGGGAGCTTGCTTTCCTGGGTGGCTTGAACGGCGGAAACCGCGCATTTTCCGAACTCGGCGGTTTCCAAAAGCTGGGCGATGCAGGATTGATCCGTGCGGCTGGTGTAAAGGTGATCGCCAACCATCAGGAGAAACGGATCGTTGCCGGTGAAGTCCGCGGCGCAATGCACCGCATGGCCGTAGCCGAGCGCTGCGGTTTGCGGGATGAAACGCATTTGGCGGGCGAGGGGACCGGCGGCGGCGGCATAGGCGGCTTCGTCACCGGGAAAAACAATGACTGCGATTTCGTCGATGCCGGCTGCGGTGATTTCTTCGGCGAGAATGGCGAGGGCGGATTTTGAGATGCCATCGCGGTCCACGAGCGTCTGGAGCGGAAGCAGGCGCTGGTTCTTTCCAGCGGCGGTGATGACGGCTTTAGAAACTTTCACGGCCGAAAGTTGAAGGGTGGCAGAGGCTCTGGCAATCCCTGAAGTCCATCAGCGCGTCGCCCGGCTTGCGGCTTGCGGCTAATCTTCCGCGGATCCAATGCAACTTCATTCCGCTGTCCTTCGTCGATGTGCCCTCGGCGATTTTGCCAACGGTGTGCTTGGCGTTTACGAACTGAATCGCGTGGACTGCCTGCGCGAGGTGTTCGTCACCGAGCTGTCGGCCATTCATCAAGGCAAGCTCGCGCGTTGCGCGCTTGCGTCCGCCGGAATTCGCAGCTTGGAAACAAGCCGCCAGTGGTTGACGAACTGCGCCGGGCGTTCCGAACGAAGGGAGGCTTTGCAAGCGCGCGCCCCCCATGCTAAGCACTCGGCGCATGGCCGACTCCTCAAACCCCAAGTCCGGTGGCGGTTGCCTCGGAAAACTGCTGGTCCTGATCTTGCTGGTCGGGTTTGCCGGGCTCGCGGTGGCTGTGTTTTTCATCGTGCGTCCGCAGGACCTAACGGATATTGGCGGTCGCGGTCCGGCCGCAAAACCCGCTCCGGCAAGGGATTTGAAAGTGGTCCTGCAAAGCTCGATGGATCGCGGGCATGCCGTCACGCTCACGGAAAGCGAGATCAACCACTGGCTCAAACGCACGCTGGTGGCCAAACAAGGCGGGATGTTGGCGGAGCAGATGACGCTCGAACGGGTGTGGGTGCGACTGGAGGAGGGCCACGCCGAGATCGTGATGGAGCGCGCGCTCATGGGCCAGCCCTTCACGGTTTCGATGTTTCTCAGGGTCGAGCAATTGCAGGGGCTCAAAGGCGTCGAGACCAAGGTGCATTTGGAGGGCGGTCCCTATCATGAGAGTCTGCCCCGACCGCTGCGGGGCGGGCGCTTCGGAAAACTGGTGGTGCCGCAGGGATTTTTGCTTCTGGTGAAGCCCGCCTGCGAAAAACTGGCGGCCGTGTTCGGAGAGGAAGTCGGTGTTATCGCGCAAATGTCCCGCATCAAGATTACAAAGGGCCGGCTCATCCTGGACCCGCGCGAACCTTCAAACGATCCCCCGGGTCTGCCGCAGACCTTCTGAAACCGCCATGCCCGCGCGCATTCTAACATTCGGCTGGCTCTGCGCCGCGGCCCTTGCCGCGGAGGAAATCCCGCGCGCCGTGCAGGTGGCGCCCCCCCCGGTGCAGGACGCGCCCGGCGGGGCGGAGTGGGTGGTCAGCCGCTCCAAACAATTCCGCGTGACCGGCGGCGCCGGCCTGTTACGTGGCACGGTGGCCTTGCTCGCCGAGGAAACGAAGGACGAACTCATGCGTCTAACTGGTGAGGACGACGCCTGGAAGGTCCCGATCACGATTCGCCTGCACGGAAAGCAGGGCGATCCGCTGCCGGCCCGGACCATGAGCATGCAACTGCTGGTGGTTGAGGGTGTTAGCGAGCTGAAAATCGCCGCGCACCTGAGCCGCGGCATCGAGCACGAGCGCTTCAAGCGCTTCATCACCTCGGCATTGCTCTATGAGCGCGCCTTGCGAAAGCCTCCAGCCGGGGACTCCGACCTGACGGTGCCGCCGTGGCTATCCGACGGCTTGCGCGAGGCCACCGCGTGGCGGCTTAACAAAAGCGACCGCCGCCTGTATGAGGAACTCTTCAAGAGCGGCGGGTGGTTCAAGATCGACGGCCTATTCGCGGTGAGTGAGCGCGCGTTTGAAGACATGGACGGCGCGATGCGCGCCGCCTTCCGGGTCTCGTCCGGGGCGCTGGTGATGGCGTTGTTGGAACAACCGCAGGGCAAGGAGGCGTTCCGCTCGTTTCTCACCGCGGCCGCCGCCTACGAAGGGGAAATGCCCGGATTGCTGCGCAAACATTTTCCCGACCTCAATCTATCCGCAACCAGCCTCGCGAAATGGTGGGCGCTGCAGCTCGCCAACAAGGGCGGGCTCAACCAGCTCACGGATATCCTAACAATTCAACGGACCGAAACCGCGCTTGCCGAATCCCTGCGGCTGAATTTCCACACGCCGGAAGGCATTTCCGAACAAAAGGAACTCGCCGCATGGCCGGAGCTCGCCGCCCTCAAGGAGCCCGCGCGGATCGCCGCGGTCCGACTTGCCCAGGATGCGCTGGTGCGCCTCAGCTACCGGTGTTTTCCCTCCTACCGACCCCTGTTAGTCGAATATCAGGCGGTGCTCGGCTCGATCGCGAAAAACAAGACCGCGGATGTCGCGCGCAGGCTCGCCGCGCTCGGCGAGACGCGTGCGACCATGATCGCAAGAGCGTCCCGCGCCCGTGACTACCTCGACTGGTTCGAGATCACCCGCGCCCGTGAAACCAGCGGTGCCTTTGACGACTACCTCCGGCTCAAGGAGCGACTCAAGGCCAACCCGCATCACCGCAAGGACGATCTCTCCGCATACCTTGACCGCATGGACCGGATCTTCCATCGTGAGGAGGCGAAAAACCATGCTCCCTCAGTGCTGCCGCCGTGAGGGTCTGGCACGGAGCCGCGTTCCGTCACTTTTCCAACCGGGAGCAGTGCTCGTAGAGATAACCTGCGATGGCGCGGTCCTGGCGGATGATGGCGATCGAACGCCGGGTTCTCAGATATCGATTTCCCCCTCGAAGACGAAGTCCGCGGGACCGGTGAGGGTGACGTTCTTGAAGGTGTGTTCGCCGGTTTTTTCAAATCCGATCTCCAGCGTGTCGCCGCCGGCGACGTCCACCTGGATCGGCGAGGGGGCACCGGCCAGCAGGTGGTGGATCAGGGCGCAGGCGACCATGCCGGTGCCGCAAGCGAGGGTTTCGTCTTCCACGCCGCGTTCGTAGGTGCGGATTTCGAGGTGCCCGGGCGCGAGCACGGTGGCGAAGTTGGCATTGGTGCCGGCCGGAGCGAAGGCCTGGTGATTCCGGATCGCGCTGCCATGGGTGTAAACGTCGAGTTCCTCGAAAGCCTGCCCCCCGGGCACAAAGGCCACGACGTGCGGGACGCCGGTATTGATGAAATGCAGAGGGGCATCCAGCCCCGGAAGCGTGGGGCCCATAGCGAGCTTGAGGTCCTTCGGTTCGGACATGGCGATGCGCACGTCGTCCCCGATCATTTCCGCGGCGAGCGTGCCGGCCATGGTCTCGAAGGTGACCCGGTCCGGAACTTCCTTGAGCAAATGCGCCGTGAAACGCCCGAAACAGCGCGCGCCATTGCCGCACATTTCGGCCTCGCCACCGTCGGCATTGTAATAGCGGAATCGGAAATCCGCCCCCTTTCGCGCGGGTTCGACCGACAGCAGGCCATCCGCGCCGATGCCGCGATTCCGGTCGCACAGCGCTTCGATGGTTTCCGCGTCGAGGGAAATGGATAGATCGCGGTTGTCGATGACGATGAAGTCATTGCCGGCACCGTTCATTTTGAAGAAGTGGAGGAGCATGGAGTGGTGGATGGATGGAGTTCTGGGGCGGATGCATACCTGCGGAATCGGGCGACGGCAAGCGCGGCGAAGCGCTGGTTTATCAAGCCCAGGATTCCAATCTGCTGGTGAACTCCGAGAAAATCGCCCGCCTGGTGGGTGGATATCTGGCGTCACCGCACAGGACGTGGTTTCCTGGAACGTTGTTCCACAGCCTGGTTCGGCTGGCTTGGCGGCCTTTTCGGCGGTGTTGCTGCTTGGCCGCCGAGGTTGAACGGCCGGGTTTTCGGCCATTTGTTTCAGCGGGCGTTTGACCTTTGGCTTGCGCGGGCAGGCGATTTCAGACACATCTCCAACATCGGATGCGACCTCGGTCCCCGGCACTTGGCTCAGATGGTCCGCAAACCCTACCATGTATCCATTAGGAAATTTCTCGTTCCGGTTATGGTTGCCGGCGCGACAGTGATTGCCGCTCAAACGCCACCCGTCAAACCGGTGGTGCCGATGGTGGTGGTTCCGACCGGCAGCCGTCCTTCTGAGCCCGTGCGGTCGGTGGCTCCCGCCTCACGGATTCTGTATCCATGGAAGACGCACGTGACCTGCACGATTTTCTGGATTGGCGAGCAGCCGAGCGCCCGCAATCCCATGCCTAACTGCAAATCCTCATGGGACCAGCAATGGTCGGCGAATTTTGGCGGCTACGATGATCCGGAGCCGGCCAAGCGCATCGCCAACCACGCCACCAGTGAATTCCGACCCAAGGGTTTCGTCCCCAAACTCAATCCATTTTATGTGGCGCTGCCTTACAATGACGTGCAGAGCCACCGCAGCCACAAGCCGGAGGCGGCGCGGGTGATTCCATGGTTCTCCCGGATGCGTCCGGAACCCGGACAAACCGTCTGCAAGGGCCGGTGGATCCAGATCTATCGCGGCGGCCGCAGTTGTTACGCACAGTGGGAGGATTGCGGGCCTTGGGAAACCGATGATTGGGAATTCGTCTTTGGCACCAAACCTCCGAAGACGAGGCAAAATGGCGCCGCCGGGATCGATCTCTCGCCCTCGATTCGCGACTACCTCGGTCTAAAATCGGGGGAAAAGGTCCATTGGCGTTTTGTCGAGGCCGGCCAGGTTCCCTTCGGACCCTGGAAAAAATACGGCCAGGAAACACCCGCCGCAGCCGACTCAGATCTTGCCGCCCAGCAACGCTATCTCGAATACCTGCGCAAACTCCGCGACGAGCAATTCCTGAAAAAACCGCTCAGCCAGTTGCAGCAATAAGTAGCGGCCCGCCCGAATCGGAATCTCACTTGGCGGGTGCCACGACGGTTCCCTTGGCGTTCAGCGCGTAGTTGTTCCACAGGACCGCATACTCCCGCGAGGGCAGCCACCAGCCCTCCCGACGGTTCCCTCCCGACGGATAGTCCGCATCGCTGTGAATCGATCGGGTCGCCCCGTCCTGCAGCAGGCCTCGTTCTTCGAGACCCACGGTGAGTTTGACCGGGCCTTTCTTCGCGTCCGTATTCGGCGCAAGGCGCATGGCCATGGCAGTTTTGAAAAACGACAGCATCAGTTCCTGCTGTCCGTCGATCATGTGATGCGTGCCGCGCACCATCGCCACATGCACCAAGGCACCCTGCTTGCGCGCGTCGGCCATGTTCTTGAGCATCACCGTCCGCTCGTGGTCCTGATTGTAGCCGGGTGAGTTGATGCGGTCGTTCATGTCCCAGATGCCTTGCCCTAACACTTGTGTCGCGGCTTTGGACATGGTTTGCTGTTGGGTGTCGCTGACGACGGGCGATTTGTAGCCGTATCCCGGTGTTTCCAAGGCTGGCCCGGTCCCGAGGTCGTTGTTGTGGCCGAATGCCGACTTGAACAGGCAATAGGCAATGATTCGCTCGGGGAATTCGCTCAGGCAACGTTGCACATAGGCGGCCGCATTGGAATGGGACCACAACAACAAGGGTGCATGGGCCAATTCCGGCTGATTCCTCTCGACCGCCGCAGCCGACAAGGTCCTGGCGATCGATGGGCCGAAGTGATCCTCTTTGAACGTCAGCTTGTCCTCGCGGGTCAGCAGGGTCGCGACGCCCAGTGACTCGCCCAGGTTCGTCTGGATGATTTTCGCCATGTTGGCGCCATCGCCCCAGCGCGGGCAGACGAAGACGGCGGTGACGGTTTTTCCACTCGGTGGGAGCCAGAGCTCCCACTCGGTTTTTCCGGCGGGCGGCGCCTTGGGTTCCGGAGGCGCGGCGGTCGCCCAGTGGGAGGCGGTCGCTAGCAAACAAAGAAAAATCGTTTTGCGCACTGATTTCATAAGTTTTTGGGATGGGCTTCCCCGGACGCGGTTGTTTCCACGTGATCGGCGGCTGCCGCGATGTTTGGCCGGTCAACCGCCTGCACTCAATGCGAAAAATCGCCGCAACTGCAAAACGTGGCGGAGGATACCGAAAGCCTGCGGTCATCAAGCCGGCGGCGATCGGGAAATGGATTCGTGCCACCGAATAAGCCTCGCCTTGCGGCTGTCGATCCCGATACTGCGCCCGGAATGGAGGCGGTTGAGCAACAATTCTCATGGAACTGCGCGGCAGCATGCCGTCGCGCGGCGGGTGGAAAACGGCGGCTTTCTATCAGGTTTGGATTCCTCCCGCCGTTCGCTTTTGCAACGATGGTGCTAATCGGCAGCGTTCCGGTTGGATTGGCGGCGCCGGTGGTTTCCGGGCTGGCATCCAGCCAGCTCGATCCGGAACTCAAGGGACAGGTTTTGATCGAGGAATTGAACTGCGCGGCCTGCCACTCGGGCACTCCGTCCCTGGCCGCCCAATCAAAAAAAGCGCCGCGGCTCTCCGAGGTCGGTTCCCGGGTGAATCCGGCATATCTCGAGGCATTCATCCGGGACCCGCACGGGATCAAACCCGGCACCACGATGCCGGACGTAATGACCCAATCGGGCAAGCAGGAAAAGGCGGAGCTCGCGACCTCCCTCACTCACTTTCTGCTATCGCTGAAGAAAAACGAATTTTCACCGCAAGCGCCCGATGCGGTGGCGGCGGGGCAGGGGAAACTCCTGTTTCACTCCAGGGGGTGCGCGGCCTGCCATTCGCCCCGCGATGACAAGGGAACGGAGTTGCTCGCAAAGACCTCCGTCCCTCTCGGCGCGTTGGACAAAAAATACAGCTTCAAGAGCTTGACCGACTTCTTGCGCCAACCGCATGCCAGCCGCCCATCCGGACGCATGCCCGACCTGCGTCTCAACGGGCATGACATCGAACGCATCGCCCATTTCCTGCTGCAGGACACGCGGGTGCCAGGGTCCCTCGGCTACACCCTGTATCGCGGCCAGGTGTGGGAAGGGCTGGAGAGTGACAAGGTGAAGGCGGAACGCGCCGGATATGTGAAGGACTTTGCCTTGGCGAGCTTGGGTAACATCGGCCATCACACGGCAATCCAATACGATGGCTGGATGAACATCGCCAATCCGGGCCGCCACACGTTTTATCTAACCATGAACGGCGGTTCGCTCCTGATCGATGGAAAACAAATCATCCGGCAGGATCCCCGCGACCGGCGCGGAGTCATGCAACTGGAGGGCGCGGCGGATCTCGCCGCAGGGTGGCGAAAGATCCGGCTCACCTATTTCCACACCGGGCATGCGCCGAAATTCGCGTTTGAAATGGAAGGGCCGAAGCTGGCGAGGCAGCCGGTTCCCTCGTCGATGCTATCGATTTCCAACGAGGCGATTCCGGTCTTCGAACCGCTCAAAGTGGACGCCGAACTCGCGGCGCGCGGAAGGGAACAATTCGGTCAACTCGGTTGCGCCAATTGCCATGACGATCTCCGGATTCCCGCCAACCCCGGGCCCGCATTTGCAAAGCTCGATGCCGGCCGTGGATGCCTAGGCGAGGCCCCCGGCCGGTGGCCGCATTTCGATCTAACCGCAGAACAGCGCGGATGGATCGTCAAGGCCATGCCCCATGCGGAGCAACCGCAGCTCACTGACAAGCAGCGCATCGACAAGACCCTGGTCAGCTTCAATTGCATCGCCTGTCACGAACGCACCGGTCTCGGCGGCATCGCTCCGGAGCGCAACGCGCTCTTCACCGGAACCCAGCCCGCGCTGGGGGATCAGGGCCGCCTGCCTCCGCCCTTGTCCCACGTCGGGGCGAAGCTGAAACCCGAATGGATCGCCGAGGTCCTGCTGCATGGGAAACGCCAGCGCGAATATCTGGATGCGAGCATGCCGCAGTTCGGCGAAGCAAACGTTGGACATCTCGTGGAACTGTTCGGCAAGGTCGATGAGCTGGAAACGGTGGTCGTCCCGAAAGTTTCTAACATGAAGGAGTCCAAGGATGCGGGTTACGAAATGATCGGCACCACCGGACTGAGTTGCATCGCCTGCCATGAATTCAACGGACAGAAATCGGGCGAAGTGGCAGCTCTCGACATCGGACACGTGACCGAGCGGCTCAAGAAGAACTGGTTCAACCTCTACATGCGCCAACCGTCGCGCTTCCACCCCACGGTGATCATGCCCAGCTACTGGCCGGGCGGGCAGTCCACCCGGCCTAACATTCTCGGCGGCGACTCCGCGCAACAGATCGAAGCCCTGTGGACCTATCTAGAGGACGGCATGAGGGCGAAGAAACCGGCCGGTTTATCACGCCAATCGAACGAACTGCGCGTCAGCGATGTGACGGAACTCTGCCGGGGCCGCAGTCCGGTCGGATATCGCGGCATTGGCGTCGGTTATCCGGAGCGCATCAACCTGGCCTTTGATTCCGGCGAAATGGCACTGCGCCAATTGTGGAAAGGCGAGTTCGCCAACGTGGACATGGGTTCCTTCCATCCGCGCGGCACCGACTCCATTTCCTTCCCGCCGGGCATTCCCTTCCACCGCCTCGAAGCATTGGAAGACAACTGGCCCTACAAGGGGAAAACCAACCATCCATTCCCTCAGGATCATGGCTATCAGTTCCGCGGCTATCATCTGGATGCCCAACGAAGGCCGACTTTCCTCTTCCACTACGGCGCCATCGCGGTGGAGGATTATTTTGAGGATGTGCATGACAAGGACGGCAAGCCCTACTTCAAGCGGACGCTCAGATTCGAAACACCCGCGGAGCAGACACCCGTCTATTTCCGCGCCGCCGCCGGCAAAAAGATCACCAGGCAATCCGAGCGGAATTTCGGCATCGATACGTTGCAGCTGCGCGTCACCAGCGAGCACAAGGGAATCACCCGCGACGGCGACCCCGGCGAGGTCCTGATCCCCCTGACTCTGCCCAAAGGGCGCTCCACCCTCACCTTGGAATACCAATGGTAAACTCGCGTTTCATCCCGGCCCTCCTGGCTGTTGCCATCAGCCCGTTCCTTCACGCGGAGGAAGACCTCGGCGCCATGTGGGGCACCGCTGCGGAGGAGGCGAAATACTATCCGATCGTCAACATTCCGATTCCGTCCAGCGTCCCGATGCGCACGGGCGGTTTTGAAGTCCTTCCGGACGGACGGTTGGCGGTGGGAACCCGGCGAGGCGATATCTATTTCATCAAAGGCGCGTTCGATACTCCGCCCAAGCCGGAATACCACCTGTTTGCGAGCGGCCAGGACGAAATCTTCGCGCTCTCCTGGAAGGACGGCGCCTTGACATCCATCAGTTGGGGGGAAGTCACCCGCATCTCGGATACCGACGGAGATGGGATCGCCGACAACTACGACACGCTCACTAACAACTGGGGCTACGCCGAAGGTCACGAGTTCGCCTTTGGTTCCAAGCATGATCCCGAGGGAAACATCTGGGTGGCGCTTGGCCTGAGCGGTTCGTATGAATCGCACAACCTGTTTCGCGGTTGGGCGGTGAAGGTCACGCCGGATGGGAAAATGATCCCGGTGTGCAGCGGACTGCGAAGCCCCGGCGGCGTGGGAGCGAATGCCGAAGGGGCGATGTTTGTCGTTGAGAGCCAGGGGCCGTGGAACGGTTGCTGTTCGCTGAAGCACCTCAAACAGGGCGCTTTCCTCGGTCATCCCGCGAGTTACAACTGGTATCCCTACGTTCCGGAGATGAAAACCCCCGCAGTCTCACCTAACGGCGACTCGCGAATGGGTGTGGAGAAGAAGCGGGTGAAAGAACTCGTGCCTCCCGCGGTGCGCTTCCCATATATCAAAATGGGCCGCTCGATCTCCGGATTCCAACTCAATCAAACCGGCGGGAAGTTCGGCCCCTTCGACAACCAGCTTTTTCTCGGTGACTACACGCTCAGCATCATCCTGCGCGCGACCACCGAGCGGATCAACGGAGTGTGGCAGGGCGCCTGTTATCCATTCCGCGAGGGGCTGGCCAGCGGAATCATGAACGTGGAGTTTTCGCCGACAGGGCAACTGATCGCCGGAGGATTCACCACCAACACCCAGTGGCCCGTGCGCGGAACCGAGCCATTCGCGCTCCAGCGCATCGACTGGAATGGCGTCGTGCCCTTCGAGATCAAGGAGATCAATATCAGGAAGGACGGCTTCCTGATCACCTTTACCAAGCCCGTTGACAAACAGGTCGCCGCCAGGACGGATGCCTATCAAATCACCACCTACACCCATGTTTACGACGGCAGCTACGGCAGTCCCGAGGTGGATCAGACGACACCCCGCGTGACCAAGGCCGAACCCTCCGCAGACGGACTTTCGGTGATGGTCCGCCTGGACAAAATCACTGAAGACCATATTCACGATTTCGATCTCGCCAAGATCACATCGCGGGACGGCCTTCCGCTCGTCCACAAAAAGGCCTACTACACGGTGAATGAAATACCTGAAGATTAGTCCGCCACTCCCTGCCAAATCATGACCCAGCCACTGCATCGTTTATTTTGTTCCATCGCTCTTGTTCTAACATGCGGGCTTGCCCGTGCCGACGACAGCCAGCAATGGCTGACATACCCGGGCGGAGATGGGCCAGGCAAAGGCAAGCGCATCGTGCTGATTGCCGCCGATCAGGAATACCGCAGCGAGCAATCGATGCCGATGATGGCGAAGATACTCAGCAAACATCACGGTTTTGACTGCACCGTGCTGTTCGCGGTCAACGACAAGGGCGAAGTCGATCCCACGATGCCGGTTTACCCCGAGAAAGGTAAGGAATTCAAGGACCATCATATTCCCGGCCTTGAGCATCTCGCCTCCGCCGATCTTGTCATTTTCTTTGCGCGGTTGCTGACGCTGCCGATGTCCGAGCGGGAGTTGATCGTGAAATACATCGATTCCGGCAAGCCCATCATCGCGCTGCGCACGGCCAACCATGGCTTTCACGCCGCGCTGCCTTACAAGATCGACGGCAAACAAGTCAACTGGGGCAACGATGTGCTCGGCGGATCCTTCATGGGCCACCATGGCAACTGGCACGCCGACTCCACCCGCGGCACCATCGTTCCGGAACAGAAGGATCATCCCATCCTCATCGGAGTGAGCGACATCTGGGGGAACTCGGACGTTTACCGGACTTACAAAGAGGGCACCAGTCTGCCGGAGGGCTGCACCGCCCTAGTCTGGGGTCAGCCACTCATGGGTCGCAAGCACGACGATCCGCCGAATCCGAAATTGGAACCGCTGCCGGTCGCCTGGTTCAAGAACTGGCCGACCAGCGAGGGCAAAACAGCGCGCGTGTTTCAATCCACCATGGGCAGCGGCAACGATCTGGAATGCGCCGGTTTGCGCCGCCTTATCATCAACGCCACCTATTGGGCAATGGCCATGGAATCCGCCATTACCGCCACCCGCAGCGTTGACATTGTCGGCACCTACAAGCCGCTCGAAAGCGGCTTCGACTACAAGGAGCTCGGCGTCGTCCCGAAGCCGGTCTCGGCCTACAAATAGCCGAGGGGCGAAGGGGTTTCAGGAGACGCAGAGTTCTCCGGGGCGATGGTTATTTGGGCGGGAAAATCGGCCAGGGAAAGGTGGTTTCGGTGGCGATTCGGCGACCGGAACGCTGCGATTCGTGGCACGCGTTCATCACGTCCAAAACGTGCAGGGCGTGCCCGGGGGTGATCAGGGATTTTTCTCCGGTGACC
>CAMBPB010000089.1 GCA_945869465.1 Prosthecobacter debontii | reverse complement strand
AATGCGCCCTGGGCGTCGGCCCGGAATGCGGCGGGAAGTCCGGCGTGATAGGCGCAGGCGGAAAGGCCATTTTTGGCGAGGAAGGTGGCGACTTCCTCGGCGGTTTCCTGGCGAGTGACATACACTACGGCGGAGCCATCGACTGCGGCGAGTTTATCCAGCAGCAGGGATTTTCGCTCCCCGGCGGTGCAGGGCGTGACGCGGAGGTCGAGATTCGGCCGGTGGAAACTGAGTTGGACGTGGTCGGCGGCGGCGATGCGGAAATGTTTGCGGATCTCGCGGGCCACCTTGGGCGTGGCGGTGGCGGTGAGGGCGAGCACGCGGGAAATCTTGAGCCAGCGGCAGATTTTCGCGAGTTTCAGGTAATCCGGACGGAAATTGTGGCCCCACTCCGAGATGCAATGCGCTTCATCGATGGCCACAAGCTGGATTGGCAGGCGCTTGAGTCGCTGGCGAAAGGTCTCGTTGGCGAAGCGCTCTGGAGCGATATAGAGCAGTTTCAGGGTTCCCGCATCGAGTCGCCGGTACACCTCGCTGACGCCCTCGGCATCGAGTGTCGAATCGAGGCGGGCGGCGGCAATGCCCTTGGCCACCAGCGCATCCACCTGATCCTTCATCAAGGCAATGAGCGGCGAAACGACCAGCGTGAGCCCGTCGAGCATCAGCGCGGGAAGCTGGTAACAAAGGGATTTTCCGCCGCCGGTCGGAAAGACGGCAAGCGCCGAACGCCCTTCCAACAAGGCGCGGACCACCTCCTCCTGGCCCTCGCGCAAGGCATCGTGGCCGAAATGATCGCGGAGGGTTTGCAGCATGTTCTCGGCGGGACGGAAGCCGGACCTTGTGGAGCGGAGCGCCTGACTTCAAGCCGTAAGCCGACAATTCCTCAGGCATGCCAGCCCGTAATGGGAGTCCGGCCACCGGCCAATCGGCGATGCTTCCTGCCGTTCCCGTGAGAATTACCATTGATGACCGGCGAATCGCCCCCTTTACTCCCGGCGTTCCCAAAACCATTTCCTTCCAATTTCATGATCGAGCATCTCCAAAAATACAAAGTTATCATTACCGTCGCCCTGGCCGCCGTCGGCGCGGGTTTCCTTCTTGGTGGTTCCAGCCTGATGAAACAAGCGGGCGGAGGACGGCCAATCCTCAAAATCGCCGGTCGCACCTACCACGACAAGGAGTTCCAAAATCTCGGCAGCGGAACCTTCGAGTTGGTTTCAAACCTCGCCCGATCCGGCGATTTCGGCCTCTATCAATTCCTCATGGGCCTCTCGACCGGTGCCACCAGCCAGGACGACGCCGCCGAGAAATTCTTCGTCGGCCGCATGATCCTGCGCCAGGCGAAGGAGGAATTCGGCATTTATGCAGGGGACGAGGAAATTTCCAACTACATCCGCGGGATGCGCGCCTTCGCCGACAAGGACAACCAATTCAACGAGGAAACCTACCGCAATTTCGTCGATAAAGGCATTGGCCGCCTCGGCATGACCGAGACGGACCTCCGCGAACTGGTCTCGGACGTGCTCGCCTCCAAGAAAATCAACGCCATTATCGGCTCAGGCCTTGGCGTGAACCGCGACATCGTCGCCCAAAACCTCGCGCTTGAGAAACAGCAGATCGACGGTGAACTCGCCCGCCTGGAGATCGATCCATTCGAAGCGAAAATCGAACCCACCGACGAGGACATCAAAGCCTACTGGGAGAATATCCAGGACGCCTTCATGACCGAGCCGTTGCGCAAGTTCACCTACATCATCGCCACCCCGGCGATGCCCGCGGATGCCGGGGCCGAAAAATCCGATGCTCCGGAGTCGATCGTCGATGCCACCCTCAGCAACGAGGCGAAAAAAGCCGCCGAGAAGAAAAAGGCGGACGACAAGGCGAAAAAAGTCGCGGAACTCGCCGAACAACGCCGCGCCAAACAGATCGCAATCGACAAGCTCGTGGACGATTTCACTTTCACGCTGGAGGAACAAAAGGGAGCCGGTTTCGAGGAACTGGCCAAAGCAAACAATTGGGAGGTGAAAACCACCGAACTGTTTGCCCTCCCCAAACCTCCCAAGGAACTCGATGTGAACCTCCGCTCCTCCAGCCGCGGCGGCAAGAGCGTCGATGAACTCTTCCGCATCGAACCCACCTCCGATCCGGTTTCGAAAATTTCCCAGCCGATCGCCATCGGTGAGAACCAATGGCTCGTGGCCCGCCTCGATGGCGAGGAAAAAGCCCGTCCCAAGACCTACCAGGAAGCCAAGGACGAAGCCCGCGCCCAGTACATTTCCGAGAAGGCCGCCGAAGCGATGAAGGCCGCGGCGAACGAGGCGATCACCCAAATCAAAGCCTCCCTCGCCGGCGGCAAATCCTTCGCCGACGCCGCCAAGGAAGCGGGCATCGCCGAAACCAAAACCGTCAGCAAAGTCACCTCCACCTATCGTCCCGACGCTGCCACCGAACCCAAAGACCTGTTCGAAACCGCCCGCAACATCGATCCCGGCGCCATCGCCGAGGTGATTCTCGAAGCGGACCGCGCGTTCATCCTTCATGTCGTGAAACGCGAGGTTGTGAAGGAGGCCAACGCCAGCGAACGCCTCGACAGCGAAGTCAAGGCCCGCGCCAGCGAAAACGAAACCATCGCCTTCATGGGCTGGATCGCCGCCCGCACCGAAGCCGCCAAGGTCGAGCAACTCTACAAGAAGTGACGGTGGCGGCGGTGTGCCACCGCCAGCCCGCCTCTTCAATTTCTCCGATGCCCGACCCCGGCGCCCTGCAAGACCTCTTCGACGACGCCAATGGCCACCTCGCGCTGGGCGAGCTCGATGACGCGGTGGAGCTCTATCGGAAATGCGTGGAGCTCGATCCGGCATTTTTCGATGGCTGGCACGCCCTTGGCATGGCCCTCCTGAAAACCGGCCACCTCAAGGAAGCCATCGGTTGCGGACTCCAGTCCGTCACGCTCAAGCCCAACGATTTGTTAGCCTGGACCAGCCTCTCGCAGATGTATGTGCGCGACGGCAACATCCCCGAAGCCGAAGCCGCCAAGGGCAACGCCCGCATCCTCTCACTGGGCGGCAAGGTCGTGAGGGATTAGTGGCGGCAATCATCAATCAAATCGGCTAGGTTTGGAGGGCGGCACGATTGGGATCGGCAGCGCGACAAGCAGGAACGCACCTAGCAGAATCAGCGCCGCGATGCTCCACTGTGCCACCCGCCGCTCCAGTAACGAGCGCCTTGTGCGATGAGATTCATCATTCGAAATACGTGTCGTCATGCGCATAGGGCGGCGCACAGCAGCAGAGGAATTGCAGCGGTTCGATCGCCCGGATCTGATGCCACGCGCCCGCCGGAATCAGGATCGCATCGCCGGGTCCCAGCTCGCGTTCTTCCCCTTCGATCTCCATCAGCCCCCTGCCGGCGAGCAGGTAGTAAAACTCCTCGCTCAGCCGGTGATAGTGCCGGTCCGTCGCAGCTCCGGCAGACAGCGTGGCCTCGGCCAGGCTTTGCTTGGTGACCGGCGCGTTGGACCGATCCAGCAGGCTGCGAATCGTCGAGCCGTCCTTGGTGGTGAAGGGTGTCTGGGCCTCGCGGTTGCGGATTTCCATGGGCAGAGCCAAGCACGACGTCTGCAAAAGGGCAATGCAAGGATCGACACAAGGCTGGAACCGGAAACACCGCCCTCCAAGCCCAGCCGATTTGATTGATGATGGTTGATGGTTGATCTGACGAAGCGGCTTCTCATCACTTCCCGGCCTCAAAATGCCCCTCCGCGACCTCCGCGCCGCCGTGTTTCGATTCACTTCACCCGATCCGGGATGGACATGCGGCCGGCTTTTTTCATGCTTCCGGCGATGCCAACCGTCCATGTCGATCTCGCCGAGCGCTCTTACGACGTCATCGTCGAAGCCGGAATCCTATGCCAAGCCGGGGAGCGGATCGCCAATGCCGGGCTGGCCGGGCGGCGCGCGGCGATTGTCAGCGATGAAACCGTCGCCGCCCTACATGGGGCAACGCTGGTTTCCGCACTCGAAGCCGCCGGATTTCGCCCCACCCTGCACACGGTGCCGGCCGGTGAGGCTTCGAAGTCGCTGAGCCATGCGGAATCCCTCTGCCGCGAGATGATCCGCGCCGGACACGACCGGAAATCGCTGGTCGTTGCGCTCGGCGGCGGCGTCGTGGGTGATCTCGCCGGGTTCGTGGCCGCCATTTTCTATCGCGGCCTGCCCTTCGTGCAAATCCCCACCACCATCGTCGCGCAGGTCGATTCGTCGGTCGGCGGCAAGACCGGGGTGAACGTGGCCGAGGGCAAAAACCTGCTGGGTGCCTTCCATCAGCCGCGGTTGGTGCTCGTCGATCCGGAAACCCTGCGCACCTTGCCGGACCGCGAGTTCCACGAGGGCTTTGCCGAGGCGATCAAACACGCCGCCATTCGCGATGCGGCGATGCTCGACGACCTAGCCGCGCTCGACCCCGCCAGCCGCGAGGTGCCTGCCGATCTGATCGCCCGCAACATCGCCATCAAGGCCCGCGTGGTCGAGTCCGACGAATATGAAACCCGGGAAATCCGCGCGTTGCTCAACTTCGGCCACACGATTGGCCATGGCATCGAGGCGTCCGTCCCCTATGGCGAGATGCTCCACGGCGAGGCGATCTCGCTGGGCATGCGTGCCGCACTGTTTCTATCCGAACAGCGCGCAGGCCTCGCGCCGGAGGCCGCGGCGAGGATCCTCGCGGTGTTGGGGCATTTTCGCCTCCCGCTCACCCTGCCAGCAACCATCACCACCGACACCGTGATGGAAAAACTCGCGCGGGACAAAAAGTTTTCCGCCGGAGCGATCCGCTTCGTCGTGCTCGACGCCCCCGGCACTGCCCGGGTGACGGATTCCATCACCGCTGTGGATCTCCGCGAGGCGATCGATCACTTGCGGTAAAATTTCCGCCCGCCTGCCCGCAAACCGGTATTTTTCCCGAGAAAATTCGTGCCTCTCCCGGGAAAATCCATGTAAATGCCCGTGGAGCGAGACTTCAAATCCCTCCTCATCCCCGATTTCCCGCAATGTCTTCCGCTGCCACCCAAATCCTCCACCAAGACCGCGTCCCCGCCACCGGCATTCTGGTCATTCCCGGCCGCCTCAATTTCGAACAACTGCTCCAGTTTGAACGGATCTTCGCCGGGCGAAAAATCACCTGGCTCGTCGAGGAGCACTCGCATCACGATCCCTCGCTGCGGAGTTATCTCGAAAAATCCGGCTCCGGAGCGATGTTTTCCGCCAATGACGCCGCCCCGGCCTCCGCCGGCAGTCAGCTCCAACCCTACCTCGCCGGCGACGGCATCCTGATTTTTGTTCCCGGCCGGGTTGCCGTCCGCAACGCCACCACCTGCCACATTCCCTCCGCCGACCTTCGCGCCCTCTGCGCCTTCGGCCTGCCGATCCTGCCAATCGCCATCGATTGCCCGCGGGAATCGAGCCTCTCGGTCGAGCGCCGCTCCTCGCTGCCCGCCTCGGTCATCGGTGTCGGCCACCCGATCTCCGCGGCCGATTCGAGCGTGGCGGCCTACCTTCAGGGGCTGCTGGAAGCGGCGGAAGAAGCCTACAGCTCGCGCCCGCTGTTCAAGGGTTCGCTGGCCATGACCCTGCTCGAAGGCTTGCAGAAAAATGGTTCAAAAAACCGCATGCTCGATGGCTCCGACGACTCAGAACTCCCTTACGACAAGGTTCTGGCAGCAGCCATCGCGTTTTCCAAATTCCTCAAAACCGAGACCGACCAGCCACGGATCGCCATCGTCCTGCCCCCCGGAAAAGCTGGACTCATCGCCAATCTCGCCGTGCTTTTCGCCGGCAAAACCCCCGTCAACCTCAACTTCACCGCCGGTCCCGAAGCCATCCGCTCGTGCATCCGCCAGTCGGGCGTCGATCGCTTCATCACCGCCGATCCCTTCGTCCGCAAGGTTTCCTCGTTCCCGTGGCCGCCGAACCGCGACCTGATTCTCATCGAGCGCGTGCTGCCCACCCTCAAGAAAAAGATCGTCACTTGGGCGCTTGTTTCAAAGGTCCTTCCCGCCGCGATTCTCGGTGCCGTGCTCGGTCTCAACAAACGCCGCGGCAACAACGAGGCGACCTTGCTCTTCACCTCCGGATCCTCCGGCGAGCCGAAAGGTGTCGTCCTCAGCCACCGCAACGTACTGGCGAACATCACCCAGTTTGGCTCCCGCCTCGACCTGCCTGCCAATTCGTCCATCCTCGGCTGCCTGCCGCTGTTCCACTCATTCGGTTGCACCGTCACCCTCTGGTTCCCGGTCATCGAGGGCGTCAACCTCGTCACCTACCCCAGCCCGCTCGAAACCAAACGTCTCGCCGAACTCATCGCGCTCCATCAGATCAACGTCTTCCTTTCCACTCCCACCTTCCTCCGCGGCTACATGAAGCGGATCGACCCCGGCCAGCTTTCCGCTCTGAAACTCGTGGTCACCGGCGCGGAAAAACTCCCCCAGTCGCTCGCCACAGCTTTTCAGGACAAATTCGGCATCCGCCCACAGGAAGGTTACGGCCTCACCGAGACCTCGCCCGCCACCAACGTCAATCTGCCCGATCCCGATCCCGAAAAAGACGCCGTCACACTGCCCTCATCGAGAAATGGCTCGGTCGGCCAACTGATTCCCGGCCTCGCCATCAGAATCACCGATCCGGTCAGCGGCCAACCCATTCCGATCAACCGCCAGGGCATCATCTGGTTCAAGGGATCCAACGTCTTTCCCGGCTACCTCGGCGATCCCAAAAAAACCGCCGAGGTCCTCCAGGACGGCTGGTTCAAGACCGGCGACGTCGGCCGGGTCGATGACGACGGATTCCTCTACATCGAAGGCCGGATTTCCCGGTTCTCCAAAATCGCCGGCGAAATGGTGCCCCACGAATCCATCGAGGCCGCCGTCAACAAGGTGCTTGGACTCGACGGCGAATCGGAACGGAAAATCGCCATCGTCGGCGTGCCCGACGAACACAAGGGCGAAGCCATCCTCCTGCTCTCCACCATCGCCGGCACCGCGCTCGAACAGGAGTGCATCGATCTCCGCTACAAACTGCTGGACGAAGGACTCTCCTCCCTCTGGTGCCCAAAACACATCGTCCCCGTCCACGAAATCCCCATGCTCGCCTCCGGCAAACTCGACATCAAAGGCTGCGAGGCCCTCGCCAAACGTGGCTGAGCCCCGCCGCCCCCGGCTTATATCACTTCTTGACATCATTCGCGCTTCGAGGCAATTTTCCCAGTATGAAACGCACGCTCGTGGACCTTGCAGAAAATGATCTCGCGCAACTGGACGGTCTGGCAGCCGATTGGCACACCTCCAGAGCCTCGGTGCTGCGTGACGCCGTCGCGGAATATCTTGTGAAACGCGAGCGCGTTCCCACCTCCCCGCCCAAGCCGCTTGAAGGCTTTGGGGCTCTCAAGGGCTGCTTTGAAGACGGTCAGGCCTATCAGGACAACCTTCGCTCCGAGTGGGAATGAGCGGATTTTTCGATACCAACATCCTGATCGATTTTCTCAACGGCATCCCTCAGGCGCAGACGGCCCTCACCCCGTTCACTCGACGCATCATCAGCCGCATCACCTGGATGGAAGTCATGGTCGGCGTGAAAGACACTTCCGGCGAGGACGTTTCCCGGAGTTTCCTCGCCCAGTTCGAAATCCACGAACTCACCGCAGACACCGCCGAGGCGGCGATCACCCTGCGCCGCCACCACGTGCCGAAGCTCCGCCTCCCGGACGCCGTCATCCTCGCCTCCGCACGCCTCACCGGCTGCCGCCTCACCACTCGCAACACCCGCGATTTCCCCACCCACTCCGCCGACGTCCACATCCCCTATCAGCTCTGACAAACCCCGCCCACTGCCCACTGCCCACTGCCCACTGCCCACTGCCCACTGCCCACTGCCCACTGCCCACTGCCCACACCACACTCTCTCCCCATGTCCGACCGCCTCTCCGCCACCTTCCGCCAACTCCGCGAAACGAACACCAAGGCCTTCGTCGCCTACATCGCCGCGGGTGATCCGGATTTCGACAAGTCCCTCGAAATCATGCAAACCCTCGCCGATCTCGGCTCGGATATCATCGAGCTCGGCCTGCCGTTTTCCGATCCGCTCGCCGATGGCATCGTCAACCAGTTGGCCGCCGAACGCGCGCTCAAATCCGGCATGACCACCACCCGCGCGCTCGATCTCATCCGCCGCTTCCGCGAAACACACCAGACGCCCTTGGTGCTCTTCACCTATCTGAATCCGGTGTTCACCTATGGCTTCGAAAAATTCCACCACGACGCCGCCGCCGCCGGTGCCGACGGCATTCTTCTGCTAGACCTGCCGCCCGACGAGGCCGCGCGCAACACCGACCTCGCGATCGGCGCGGGACTCAAGCACATCCGCCTGATCGCCCCCACCACCCCGCCGGAGCGCGTGAGGCTGCTCGCCCGCTCCTCCGAGGGTTTCATCTACGCGCTCTCGCGCACCGGCGTCACCGGTGCCCACGGCGCACCCTCCGCCAACATCGCCGAACTCGTCGCCTCCATCAAAGCCCACACCGACGTCCCCGTCTGTGTCGGCTTCGGCATCAGCACTCCGGAACAAGCCGCCATGGTCGCCGCCGTGGCGGATGGCGTCATTGTCGGCTCCGCCATCGTCAAACAGGTCGAGTTGAATCCACAGCACCCCGCCGCCGCCGTTAGATCATTCGCCGCCCCGCTCATCGCCGCCGTGAAAGCTCCGCTGCCAGAGGTTTAAGGAGGGGTGACACTCCTGTCACGCTGCCCATGAAATGACAATGTGAGGAGGCGAGCCGCGATTCATTGGCCTCCATCGACCGGGCGATCGGATGTAAGCCCCTCCTTGAAGGAGAGGCGGCCATCAGCGTCTCCACGCGGGCCAGGGCCTCGGTTTATTCCTCTTCGGTTTTAATGATTTTCAGTTTCATGGCCACTAAGGCGGTAAAACCCTCAACAGCCGGGGCTTGACTCGTGTGGTCGCGTTCCACCACAGCCTCCGGAGGAACCCCGTTTTTTCAACGAAACCTTCAAATCCCTGCGTCTTGAGAAACGCCTCGCCCCTCCAACAGAACGACCGGGGACAGGAATGTCCCCGCTCCTTATGGCTCGGCGTCAGCGGGGTGTTCTGGATTTTTCGGCGATGACGCGGTAATAGGTTTCCACGGCGTCGCGGTATTCGTCGGAGATGTCATCGGTGCGGCCGCGGGTGAGTTGCTCGGCGAGTTTTTTGGGCAGCATGCCCCACTCGCCTTTTTTCATGACAGCCGCTTCGGGCACGGGTCCGGTGGGAGGACCTGCCAGATCGAGTTTGGCGCCAACCTCGGATTCCTCCATCTCACTGGAAGGTGGCGGCATGCCGGGCAGCGGCGAGGGTTTGGTGGCCCGCCCCTTGCGCATGCCGGCCATGGCGGATTGAGCCATGCCGGGCATCGGCCCGGGAGGTCCCATGCCGGGAGGTCCCATGCCCGGAGGTCCCATGCCCGGAGGCCCCATGCCGGGAGGTCCCATGCCGGGAGGGCCTTCGCCCGGAGGGCCTTCGCCTGGAGGACCTTCGCCGGGCGGGCCTTCGCCGGGCGGGCTCTGGGCGCTTGCGGCCGCAGCCGCGGCGTTGAGTTGCTGATCGAGCGCATCGAGGGCACGGGCCATTTCCTGCTGCTCGGCAGGCGTGGATGGCGAGGGCTCTCCGGCGGGTCCTGCGCCGGGTTTTCCACCGGGCGGACTGCCGGGCGGACTGCCGGCGGGAGGCGACGGGGCCATGGCGTCCTTGGCGGCTTCCTTCAGGGCTTCGACGAGTTTCGCCAGCTCATCGCTGGCATTTTGCACCGGGGCGAGGGCTTCGGCGGCTTGCTTGGATTCGCGGATGGCTTTTTCCGCGGCGGTCACGTCATTTTGCGCGGTCTCGGCGATCTGCGCGGCCAAGGCGTCGAGCTTTTGAGCGGTCTCCGGATTTCCGAGCCGTTCTTCGTGGCGGCCCGCGCGATCCACATTGGCGGCGGCCTCGCGGGCATTGGGCTGCACCGGCTGCTGCTCGACGGATGCCTTCGCCAGCTTGGCCGTCTGCGGCGGACCCTCGGGAATCTTCGCCATCGCCTGCGCCCGCTCGGCGGCTGCTCTGGCGGCGGCCTCGGCCTGTTGCGCTGCCTCGATGGCCTGCGTGGATTTTTCCAAAGTCAGAACCGACTGTTGCGCGGCTTGGTCGAAATTCGCCTGCTGGGGACCGGCTTTTTGGGCTTCCGCCTTGGCGATCTCGGCCACCGGTTTGACTTCGTTCCGGCATTGGTCGGAGGACTGGATCATCTGTCCGGCTTTCTGAATCACCGCGTTGGCTTCGGTTAGGACGTCCTCAAGTTTTCCGGCGCTCTCCAGCCGTTGGGCGGCCTCCACGAGTTGATCGGCCAGCGGCACGGCGGTCGTGGCCTTGTCGTGGGTCGTTTTTGACCGGTCTGTGGCCGGCTTGTTCGCCGTCGGCTCCAACAATTGCCGGGACGTGTCCGCGGCAGCCTGGGCTTGCCTGGCGCAGGTGGCGGCGAGCCTGGCCGCTTCCAGCGCGCTGAGTTGCAATTTGGGATCCCGGTCTCTAACCGCCTGCTCGCCCACTTGTGCGGCCGCCGCCGCTTCGGCTTTCGCGGCCCGCGCGAGTTCCTCTTTGGCGAGGGCTAGGGCGTCGTTGGAAATCCGCTCGAGTTCGGTCTGCATGTCGGGATTTCCGGGCAGCTTGGCCTCCAGTTCCTTGAGCAACTCCTCGGCGCTTTTCTCCGCCATCGCGGCCAGCATCTCCGCCTTGGCAAACTGCTGGTCGAGCTCATCCTTGATCCCCAATTCCTCCTCCGCCTGACGCAGTGCGAGACGGGATTCCTCGACGCTCTTGCCTTCCTCCAGGGCCTCGTAATGCCCGCCGATGAGCTTCAGGGCATCCACCAGTTTTTGCTCCTGCTCCACGGCGCGATCGAGATCGAGCAACTGCTGCGCGGCCTGCGCGCCTTGCGTGACAACCAATAACGCCTGCTCCGCCAGAACCGGCGGGTCCTTGAGCATTGCCAGCGCGTCATCCGCGTCACGCATCCGGTCCCGCTGTTCCTTTTTCAAAATAGTCTGCTCGTTGGCGTCGGCGCGGATGAGGTCCTTGAGCATTTCCACGCGGGTGTTGATCTGCTGTTGGCGGGTGAGCTGCGGCCGGGCCTGGGTGGCGTTTTCCTCCGGCTGAGCTGCGGCAGCTTTTGCGGCAAGCTGGTTGGAATCGCTTTTCAACGCCGCCTCCTCCTTGGCAAGGGCGAGGGCGAGCTCGCTTATGTTAGGGGTGAGCTTGGCGAGGTTTTTCCGCGCGGTTTCCATCGGATTGCGCAGCAGCGCGAGGGTGGCGCGCACCCTTCCCGCCACTTGTTCCAAGTCGATTCTGGCAACACGCGGCGAGTGCTTGAATTTCCTCCGCTCGCCCATTTCGAACATCGCCGCACGAAATGGCTGGCTCGTGGGAATCTCTTCTAGCAGGAGTGTCGCAGACTCCACCGCCTTGCGGGCGGCCTCATCGGTTAGAACCAGCCGCTTGAGGTGGCCCGGGGCCATGTGCAGGCGGGTCGCAATCCAGGCCCAGTCGCGCGGCATCGTGGTGCGTCCGTGAGGCATCCGGACCTCCCAGCGATCCAGCGCCACCAGGGCGCCGATGCCGTCCAGCAGTTCCTGGAGGTTGTGGCCGCTTTCCAGAATCCGCAGGCTTTGATCCAACACTTCAAGCCTGTTAGCTGTCATTTCCGGGCCGTCGCCGTGCGAGAGGGTCTGCACCGATTGAATGGCGACGGTGGCGCGGCGCAGGTCCGCCACAAAGGCGTTGTCAGCGGCGGCGCGCACCTCCTCGAGGTCGGCATGGGCCTTGAGAATGTCTTTGGCAGCACCCCAGCGGGTTTCGGTCAATGCGCTTTGATCATTGAGGGAAAGTTTGTCCAGCTTGGACGGCGAGGACGTTGCGTTGCGCAGGTTCGATACGCACAGCCACGAGGGATCGAGCTCCTCGACGAGATACTGGTGCATGCTGGCGGCCAGTCCGAGCGGCGTCTCCGGGCCGCTGGCGGAGGCCAGGTCCTTGGCGATGATGGCCTCCTCGGCCAGCTTGGCCAGGCGCACCTTGAGGTTGACGCTTTCACCCACGACCTTGCCAAAGTAGCGGGTGAAATCCTCGAAGACGGCCATCAGCCGATCATCCGGCGGCTGCTCTTTCAAGGAGTCCTGCATGCGGCCGCGCGACCACGCGAAAAAGCTGCTGTTGAGCAAGCCTTCCGCGTTAGCGGCAATGGGGCCGCTGCCGGTTTTGAGGGATTCCAGCACGGTGTCGAGGTTCTTGGTGACGCTCAGCACGGCGTGCAGACGGGAGGCCACCTTGCCCCAGCCATCCGGCGTCATGGCCGCAAGTGTCAGCTCGCGGATGCGCCGCTGCTCGGAGGACAGCAGGATGCCCAGCTCGGTGACCACGTCGATCTGCTCCGCGGAGAAATTGAACTGATAGACCTGGTGCGCAACCTTGGTCAGCACGTTCGCCCGGGCAACGATCCGGTGAACCTCGCCAAGCACCTCGCGCGCGGCGGGCATCGATGGATTGGCATGCAGCATTGTCAGGATTTTTCCGGCCTGGCGCGCCTCATCGTTGTAGGTGAGACCCAGCAGGCGGCCTAGCAGGACGAGGTCGGAACTTTCGTGGTTCGCCGGCGCGTCGCGCAACGGGGCGTCCAGCGCCTGCCAAGCCTGGGAGAGCTTGGCCTCGTAGTCGGTGAAGGCGCTGGCGAATGCTGCGAGCGCCTGCTGGCGGCCCTCATCGCCGGGCTTGGTCTCATCGAATTTGAGCAGCGAGGCGACGGCAGCCCCTTCCAAGACCGCACCCGCTGCGGCGAAACGTTTCACCGCCTCATCAAGCGCCTTGCGGCTCGCCAAACCGGCGAAACGCTTCATTTCAATCGCGGCGGCGACGATGATGATCCGGATCGGCCGGGACTCGGTCCTGCTGCCCTTGAGGTCGGTGGCGGCGAATTTGGTGGTGATGAGATCGCCCGCTTTCACGCCTTCTGCGGATAGATCCCAATCGCGTTTCACAATGGCTTCATGGCCTTTGACCTCATCCACCACCTTGTCCCGCCAGGCGCCGTCGTTCACCTGCACCATTTGCACAAGCCGCGCGAGCCCGACGTCGTCGCCCGCCGAGGCGGAGAGACTAACCAGTCCATCCGCCGGCGAAATGAGGTCCTCCACCGGTTCGTCGATGCGGATGGTGGGAATGAGATCGGGAATGGCCTGCAGCTCGTATTCCGGGCTGAACTTGTTTTCAAAGCCGGTCTCGGCCGACACCAGATGCACCCGATAGATTCCCGATTCCGTTAGCGGGACCGTCGCCGACAGGCGGCCGTCGGGCATCGCCACCAAGGGGATGGCGCTGGCGGCCTTGCCGCGGTCGAGGCGCAACTCGCCGCTCTTCACCCGTTGGTTGGTTTTGATCTTCAAATCCACCCCGGTGCCCTCAAGTCCTGATAGATCGCCGTTGTCGTCGGTCGCCGTCACCGCCGGGATGTTGGCATAAGCGGGAAACCGGAAGGACTTCTCGAATTCGACCTCGTGCGGGCGGCCGACGGCGGTCAGTTGGTAGCGGCGGGTGAGTCCATCACCGGCCTGCACCCGGTAGCTGATATTTTCCCGGGAAACCTGAATCACGGTGGCGAAACGACCGTTGCCTAACGGAGTCATCGCCGTCACCTGGCGGCCTTGGGTGATGCCTTCCGATTCGAGTTTGGCCCCATCCGCCAGTTGGCCTTTCAGTTCGACGACCAGCCGCACGGCATCGCCCTGCGGAACGGTTTGATCACCGGGATTGGGCTCGATGATGAGAATCTGCGTGGCGGACACCCGGTCCAGATTGGCCCCCGGCATCAGCGCGCGAAGAAACAGGGATCCGAAGCGGAATCCGCTGAGCACCATCAGGCACACGACAGCGATGCCAAGGATGGCGGACACATTGATATATCTTTTGAGCAAGCCGACGGGCAGCAGCGAATCCACCTTGAGGTGCTGAATACGCGCCGAAACATCCGTTTGCAGGAGATTGCGGAATTGTAGGGAATCAAAGATCGCCCCCTCGGAATGGCCGAGTTCCACGGCGGAGAGCAAGTCCTCGCGCAATTTCGGCTCGGCATGCTCAAGAATGCGCGCGATTTGGCGTTCGTCGGGCGAATGCAGCAACGGCCCCAGGCACTGCCGCCACGCGATGACGAACACCGATGCGTAGGCCATGCCACTGAGCACCCAGCGAACCCAGTCGGGAAGCAGTGGAATATAATAGTCCACGGCAGCCACCAGGATCATCGCGGCCACCAGCGTGGCCACGATGGCCAACACCCCGCGAATCATGATGAGGGTGCGGCGGCGACGGGCAAACGCCTGAAGCTTTTGAACAATGACGGGATCAAGATGAGAATTCATAAGCGAAAATAATCTCTGCGATAGGATTCGAGGCATGGCAACCCGTAAGTGAGTGGAGGTATTGCCGAATGCTTCAATGGATGGCGGGTCATGGCTTCCTGGATTTCTCGGCGATGACTCGGTAGTAGGTTTCGACGGCCTCGCGGTATTCGCCGGGGACGGTCTCGGTCTTGGCTTTGCTGAGATCCTCGGCAAGTTTCGGCGGCAGTTTGCCCCAGTCGCCGGGTTTAAGAACTAACAGGTCAGGCACTGCGCCCTGCGGCCCGCCATCCTCCGAACCCACGCCACCCTTGGATTCCGCCATCTGGGTCTTGTTGGGCGGCATCCCTTTCATGGGGGATGGCGGCGGATTGCGGCTTTGGCGCATCTCGGCCATGGCCGCCTGAGCCATCGCGGCCATTGGGCTTGGAGGACCGGGAGGACCGGGAGGACCGGGAGGACCGGGAGGACCGGGAGGACCGGGAGGACCGGGAGGACCGGGAGGACCGGGAGGACCGGGAGGACCGGGAGGACCC